>NZ_JAYEZM010000004.1:0-426027 GCF_037031205.1 Natronomonas amylolytica
GGTGTCCGCTCTCGCTCCACAAAATCTAACTCGATCCAGTCGCTACGACCGCTGAGGCGTGTGATTTCTGCCATAGACCAGCACAAAATCACCACGCCTCACTCTTCATCCTTAACTAAACACGACCTTGCTTCCCCGGCGTAATCATTTAAACCGCGACGCCTAACAGAGGGTATGCTCGAATCGTCGCTGGAGGTCACCGTCGGCGGCGGCGTCTCGTTTCGCTTCGTCGTCGCCAACGGCGGCGACAGCACCGTCGAACTGACCTTCCGGGACGCCTGCAAGGCCGACTTCGCCGTCTACGAGGGCAGCGAGGAGGTCTGGCGATACAGCGACGACAGAGCGTTCGCGCAGATGCTGACGACCGCGGAACTGCAACCCGGTGAGACGGCGACGTTCGACGCGGAATGGCCCGACCCCAATCCCGGCGACTACACCGCCGAGGCGACGCTTCGGGTCGTCGAACGGGACGTCGAGGCGCGAACGCCCTTTTCAGTCTGACTCCGTCTCGAAGTCCTGCTCCAGCAGTTCCCGCGTGGCCTGCCGGACGGCGTCGTCCGAGGAGCCGTCGGGTTCCCACCCGAGCGCGGCGAGTTTCTCGACGGAGAGTCGCATCCGCGGCACGTCGCCGACCCAGCCGCGGTCGCCGCCCGTGAAGGTGTATTCGGGCTCTATCCCCATCTCGTCGGCGACGATGTCGGCGATGGTCCGGACGGACGTGGTCGTCCGGGTACCGAGGTTGTAGGTGTTGACGGGCGCGTCCGCGTGCTCGACGACGTGGCACATCGCGTCGACGCAGTCGTCGATGTGCATGTAGGACTTCTCCTGTCGGCCGTCGCCGAGAATCTCCAACTCCGAGGGGTCCTCCCGGAGCTTCCGGATGAAGTCGGGGATGACGGCCCCCAACTGGAGACGCGGGCCGACGATGTTGGCGAATCGGAAGTTCCAGACGGTGAAATCGTGGCTGTGGGCATGCACCGACAGCAGCGACTCCTCACCGAGTTTCGAGGCGCCGTAAATGCTGATGGGTTCCAGCGGGGCGTAATCCTCGGGCGTCGGTCGCGGCGCTTCGCCGTAGACCACCGACGAGGAGGTAAAGGCGATGCTGTCGACGCCGACCTCGCGGCAGCGCTCGACGACCGATTCGGTCAGGGCGTTGTTCTCGCGGAACTGCCCCACCTCGTCGCGGCTGGGGTCCTTGTCGGCGGCCAGATGGAAGACGAGGTCCGTCTCGGCGGTGATGGCCTCGCCGATGACCGACGCTTCGCGGATGTCGCCGTCGACGATAGCGGCGGCGTCGGGGACCCACTCGCGACGGCCATTGGCGAACGTGTCGACGACGGTGACGTCGCTGTCGGCGACGAGGCGGTCGGCGAGATGCGAGCCGACGAAGCCGCCGCCACCAGTGATGCAGACGCGCTTTCCTTCGAGGTTCATTACCGACGGTCCGTCCGGGGGCGCCAAGTGGGTTTCGGCCCGTCGACACCGCATGCGCCGCCGCAGGTCGTCGAGACCGCACATCCCGCAAACGAAACCCCCTAACGAGCGGCCGCGCAAGGGGCCGGTATGCAGAACGAACCCGAGGTCGTCGTCCTCCGACTGGGCCACCGGCCCGGCCGGGACAACCGGATGACGACCCACGTCGGCCTCACGGCGCGGGCCCTCGGCGCTGACCGGGTGGTCATCGCGGGCGAGGCCTCGAACCCGAAGGGGACCATCGAGGATATCACCGGCCGGTTCGGCGGCCCCTTCGAGGTGGAGTTGACCGACAGCCACCGCCAGTTGCTCCGCGAGTGGGACGGGACGGTCGTCCACCTGACGATGTACGGCCTGCCGATACAGGACGTCGAGGACGACGTTCGCGATGACCACCGCGAGGAACCGCTCTTGGTCGTCGTCGGCGCCGAGAAGGTTCCCTTCGACGTCTACGAGGCCGCCGACTACAACGTCGGCGTGACGAACCAGCCCCACTCGGAGGTCGCCGGCCTCGCGGTCTTCCTCGACCGCCTCTTCGAGGGGCGGGAACTCGACCGCGAATGGGCCGACGCCGACCGGCAGGTGGTGCCGAAGGCGACGGGCAAGCAGGTCGAACCCGTCGACGAGGAGTGATACGGACGACAGCAGTCCGAACGAGACACCCCTTTCGGAGCTTTTAAACGACTCGCTGGCGCAATTTAACACAATGGCTTTTGAGGAACTGCTGAACGACCCGGTGATTCAGAAGTACCTCCACGAGCTCGTCGGTCCCTCGGGGATGCCCGTCGCGGCGGCCCCGCCGGACGGTGAGGTCACCGACGAGGAACTCGCGGAGGAACTCGGGTTAGAGCTCAACGACGTTCGCCGGGCGCTGTTCATCCTCTACGAGAACGACCTCGCCTCCTATCGGCGCCTCCGCGACGAGGATTCGGGCTGGCTCACCTATCTGTGGACCTTCCAGTACGAGAACATCCCCGAACAGCTCGAAGAGGAGATGGAACGCCTGCTGGAGGCCCTCGAAGAGCGCCGCCAGTACGAGCGGGACAACGAGTTCTACCTCTGTAACAACTGTCAGGTCCGCTTCGAGTTCGGCGAGGCGATGGAGTTCGGCTTCGAATGCCCCGAATGCGGCGGCCCACTGGAAACGATGGACAACGAACGACTCATCGAGGCGATGGACGACCGCATCGAAAAGCTCCGTGACGAACTGCACGTCGAGGACGGCAAGTAGATGGTCATTCTCGCAACCAAGGTCTACGTCGAGGGGGAGGCCAAACGCCGCTCGCTCGATTCGCTGGAATCGCTCGTCGCCAACGACCTCGCCGACCTCGACGCCGAGTTCACGCTCGGCCTCCGGGACGACGGCTTCCCGTCGGTGACGCTGACCGGCGAGGACGCCCCCGCCGCCCGGAGCCTCCTAACAGAGGAGTGGGGCGCGATAACCCCGCACCGAGAGGTCGGCGAAACCTACGTCGGCACGCTGGAATCGTGGGACGACGACGGATTCGTCCTCGATGCCGGCGAGAACGTTCGGGTTCCGAGCGACGAACTCGGCCTCGGGCAAGGCACGCCGTCCCAGATTCGCACGCGGTTCGGCCTCGTCCAGCACATGCCCCTCCGATTCGTCGAGGGCGACGAGGGCGAACCCGCCCGACTGGCCGACGAGGAGCGGGACCGCCTCTACGAGTGGACTCGCGGTACCGAGCGCGTCAACGTCAACAGCGCGACCCGCGCGGAGGTCCGCGCGACGGTCAACCGCTCGGGCCACGCACAGGACATCGTCACCGTCGAGCGCCTCGGCCTGCTCGAACAGAGCATCGTCTGCCGCGAGGAGACCGACGCGCCGGGGCTCCTCTCGGACATCGGACCGCACCTCCAAGCCGAACTACTCGCCGTCGTTCCCTGACCAGCCATGAACCGCCGCCTGCTCGCCGCCGTCGCGCTCGTGGCCGTCCTCGCGCTTGCGGGCTGTTCGACGGTCCTCGGCCCCGACGCCGCGGACCCCGAGGCGCTCTCCGAGGACGCCGACTACGACTTCGATACCGACCGGAACGCCTCCATCGAGATCAACCGCAACAACTACACCGCAGTCTACGACGTCTCGGCGAAGAAGACCGGTGACAACGGCACCATCGAACTCTACCGGACCGACGCCTTCGCCATCGAGCGGCCGCTGGAGCTACGCGGCCTCCAGTTCCGCTATCCGAACGGCACCATCGTCAGATACGTCGACGGCGAGCAGACCCGTATCTATCCGAACGGCACCACGGAACCGACCGACGAACTGGGGGTCGATTCGACCCGCCAGCGTGCCATCGTCGACCTGCCCCACGAGGAGGGACAAATCGCCTTCACGACGCCGAAGAACGGGAAGCGACTCACCGTCGAGACGGTCGTCGAGGGCGACTACGAGGTCGCGCTCCCGCCGAACACCGACGCGTCGATTCCGCTCCTCTCGCAGGTCCGGCCGGCCCCCGACGGCCGCCAGCAGGTCGGCGACCGGGTGGAACTCCACTGGGAGAGCGTCGACAGTCCCATCCTCGTGTTGCGGTGGTATCTCGACCGCGACATCTGGCTGTTCGGCGGTCTCGCCGCCATCGCCAGCGTCATCGGAGCCATCGGCGCCGTCTACTACTATCTCCAGATTCAGCAGGCCAAGGAACTCCGCGAGGAGGAGGGCCTCGACGTCGAGTACGACGACGACCGCGAGGGACCGCCACCGGGGATGCGGTAGCCGCCGCCGTCCCGGGTTCGACGGGGTTTAGCCGGGTGCGACCCAACCGCGTGTATGAACGTCGCGCTGGTCTCGGTCGGCGACGAGTTGCTCTCCGGGGATACCGTCAACACGAACGCCGCATGGCTCGGCGAGCGGTTGACCGACCGCGGCGCGAACGTCGAACGCGCCACCACGGTCCCCGACCGCGAAGCCGACATCGCCCGCGTCGTCAACGAGTACGCCGCCGAATACGACGCCGTCGTCGTCACCGGCGGTCTCGGGCCGACCCACGACGACCTGACAATCGAGAGCGTCGCCGCCGCCGTCGGCCGCGAGGTCGAACCCAACGAGGCGGTCCTCCAGTGGCTCGCCACCGAGGGCGGCTACCAACGCGAGGACCTCACCGACGGCACCGCCGACCTACCGGCCGGCGCACGCCCGCTGCACAACACCGAGGGCGTCGCCCCCGGCTGTGTCGTCGAGAACGTCTACGTCCTGCCGGGCGTCCCCGCCGAGATGAAGGCGATGTTCGAACAGGTCGAAGGCGACTTCGAAGGCGAGACCAGCCACGTCGCCTTCGTCGTCGTCGACGAACCCGAAAGCGCGCTCCTCGACCGCTTCGAGGAACTGCAGGAGCGCTTCGGCGTGACGGTCGGCAGTTATCCCGGCGACCACGTCCGGGTGAAGATTCAGAGTCCCGACGAGGAGGCCGTCGACGAGGCGGCCGCGTGGCTCCGCGAGAACGCGGACGTTTTATAAAAGGTGCGAGCGGTTACCGGTAGAGATACCAGAGCCAGCCGACGGTGACGACGAGGCTGGCAATCAGTACGACCCACCCCGACGCGTCGATGATTCCCGGGGAGTCCTGAAACGCCTGCAGTGGAAGGTTCATACGCCCCCCTTTTTCCGGCCGTCCCTTAATCGATTCGCTTCCCGCCGCTTCGGACGGGCGGGCGCGTCACGCCGCCGTTCACCCCCGAGACCACGCAGTTTTTGGCTTCGGCGGCCCGTCATCCGGTATGCGACGAATCGGGCTGGTCGTCAACCCCATCGCCGGCATGGGCGGCCGCGTCGGACTGAAAGGCACCGACAACAAGGTCGAGGAGGCCCGCCGCCGCGGCGCCGAACCCCGCGCGCCCTCCCGCGCCCAGCAGGCGCTCGAACACCTCCGCGAACAGCCCACCGACGTCGAACTCTACACCTACGGCGGCGTGATGGGCGGAGACGAGGCCGTCGCCGCCGGCTTCTCGCCCGTCGTCGTCGGCCACCCCGAGAGCCGCGACGGGAAGGACACCGCCTCTGCCGACACCAAAGAGGCCGTCCGCCGACTCCTCGAGGAGGACGTCGGCCTCATCCTCTTCGTCGGCGGCGACGGCACCGCCGTCGACGTCGCCGAGACGCTGGACGAACGCGACGCCGAGGTGCCCATCCTCGGCGTCCCCGGCGGCGTCAAGGTCTACTCGTCGGTCTTCGCCGTCACCCCGCGCGCGGCGGGCCGCATCGCCGCCACCTTCGACCGCACCGAGACCCGCGAGGTCAACGACATCGACGAGGACGCCTACCGCGGCGGCGACGTGACGACCGAACTCAAGGCACTGGCGGAGGTGCCGGTCGGCGACGAGATTCAATCCTCGAAGCAAATCGGCGGCGGCACCATCGAGGCGCTGGCCGAGGCCGTCGCCGGCGACATCGGTGACGAAGGCGGCACGTACATCCTCGGGCCGGGGTCGACCGTCGACGCGGTCAAGACCGAACTCGGCTTCAACGGTTCGCCGCTCGGCGTCGATGTCTGGCGAAACGGCGAGGTACTGACACGCGACGCCGGCGAATCCGACATCCTCGCGAACCTCGGCGAGCGCAACGTCATCGTCGTCTCACCCATCGGCGGGCAGGGGTTCATCTTCGGCCGCGGCAACGACCAGATCTCCCCCGACGTGATTCGACAATCGGAAATCGAGGTCATCGCCTCCAAGCAGAAACTCGACGATATCGGCGTCCTCCGGGTCGACACCGGCGACCCCGACCTCGACGAGGAGTTGCGCGGCTGGCAGCGGGTTCGGGTCGGGAAATTCGAACGGCGGCTGTTGAAAGTAGTTTAGCAGCGAACGCTCACGTATCGGTCAATTCGTCGCCGAGCGACCCCTCGTATTTCTCCTGTTCGGCTTCGGGGAGATATTCCTCCTCCCACTCGACGACTTCGGGAAAGCCGGAGAACTCGTGGAGGCTCCCGACCGGTTCGGCGGCGAAGGCATCGTCGACGCTCCGCATCGCTTCCAGTGGGTCGTCGGCGAACGCGGTCATGTCCGCGTGGACGTTGGCTATCGTCGACAGTGTCGAGAATATCGGGAACAACACGAGATTGAAGCCCCACTCCTCGAGGGACTCCAGCGGCACGTACGGCGAGGTGCCGACGTCCCCGACGAAGTTGTAGACGAGCGGGCCGTCGACCTCGCGGCCGATGCGCTGGAGTTCGTCCGTATCGGTCGGCCCCTCGATGAACGCGATATCGGCGCCGACATCGAGGAACGCGTTGGCCCGGTCGATGGCCTCATCGAGGGAGCCGTCGCCCGTCCCGCGTGCGTCGGTCCGGGCGATGATGACGAACTCCTCGGCCCGCTCGTCCCGAACGTCGGCCGCAGCGGCTATCTTCCCGACCGCTTCCTCCTTCGGGATGACCTGCCGTCCCTTCGTGTGGCCACAGCGTTTCGGGAACGTCTGGTCCTCGATGTGGATGGCCGCGACGCCGGCCTTGACGTATTCGCGGACGGTCCGGACGACGTTCGTCGCGTTGCCGTAGCCGTTGTCCGCATCCGCGATGAGCGGCACGTCGATCCGTTCTTGGATGTTCGCGGCGTTGTCTATCATCTCCGGCATCGTGATGAAGCCGGCGTCGGGATAGCCGACCTTCGAGATGGAGGTCCCGTATCCCGTCATGTATATCGCATCGAAGCCGACGTGGTCCGCGACGGCCGCCGTCAGCGGGTCGTGAACGCCGGGACAGGCCAGCAGTTCGTCCTGCTGGAGGCGCTTTCGGAGTTCCCCACCGTACGTTTGCGTGGTCTTAGACATCGTTCGACTCGCTGGCCGGGTGTCGGTCGTCACTGTCGCTGCCGACAGCGGTGGGTGGTGATACGCGCAACGATGAATCCGATTGTCGTGTCATGCTAGGTTTCGTTGTCTTGGTCGAGGTGGGCGATTACGTCGTCGGTCTCGACGACGTCTCCGTACTTGGCGTCGATATCGAGCAGGTTCGCGCGATGGGGGCCTTCGGCGCGGTCGCCGACGGCGTCGGCCGGAACGATGGTCCGATAGCCGTGTTGCAGGCTGTCGACGGCCGTCGCGCGGACACAACCGCTTGTCGTGACGCCGGCGATGACGAGCGTGTCGACCCGGTGGGTCGTCAACTCCGTTTCGAGGTCGGTCCCGAAGAACGCGCTCGCGTACTTCTTGAGGACGACCCGTTCGTCATCCACGGGCGCGACACGGTCGTCGACCTCAACGGCTTCGGTTCCGAGACGTAGCTCCCGCAACGCCGGCACCTTCTCGATGAATCGGCCGGCGTCGCCGTACGATTCCTCGAAGGCCACCGTCGTGAAGTATCGGGGAAGGTTGTGCTCGCGGAAGGCCGACAGGAGACGCGCGGTCTGTTCGATGACGCCGTCGACCTCCGAGCCGAGTTCCGTCCCCGGGTCCGTGAAGGCGTTTATAAGGTCGATAACCACGAGTGCGGGCCGTTCGCCGAGGCCGACGCTCGCGCCGAACTCCTCGCCCTCGTAGTAGTCGTCGATTTCGGTTGGCCGGTCCATGATGTTGGGTAGTCTGTCGCTGAAAGGCGGAATGGTCGGGGCGTCTCAGTCGTGCCGTCCCTCGAACTCGCGGCGTTCGGCGGCTATCTGCTCGGCGAGTTCGTCGTCGTCCGGCAGCGGGCCGTAGTCGAAGTCCGCCAGTTCGTCGCGGTCCTGTCGAATCTCCTCGCGCCGCCGATCGGTCGCGTCGGCGTCGACGGTGTCGTCATCGTCGAGGACGACGCCGTATTCGTCGCGAGCGGCTTCGGCCGATATCAGCCCGCGGCGGACCTCCGTCGCGACGGTCTCGGCCTCGCGTTCGAGCGGGTCGCCGAGCCCGCCGCCGCCGGCGGTGCTGAAGACGAGTTTGTCACCGGCCGACACCGCGACGTTCTCGACCTTCGACGGGAGTTCCTCCACGGTTCCGTCGGTGCGGACGAGTTTCTTCTCGCTCGTCTGTGCGTGCGAGCCCCCGTCGACGCCCCACGGGTAGGTGTGGGCGCGGTCGTCCTGGAAGGTGATTGCACCCGGCTCCTCGAAGGTGTAGACCTTCGTGATTCCGTGGCCGCCGCGGAAGGTGCCCGCGCCGCCGGTGTCCGCTCGGGTGCTGTACTCGTCGATGGTCAGCGGATAGTAGGCCTCCTGATACTCGGCGGGAACCGTCCGGAAGAGCGGCCACCACGAGTGGCCGTCGAGGCCGTCGCCGCCCGGCCGGGCCGGGATGCCGCCGTAGAGGATTTCGAGCATCTGGAAGTCGTTGCCCTCCGAATCGGTGCCCGCGTAGACGAGGTTCGGCGACGTGCCGTAACTCCCCGCCACCGAGAAGCCGTCGATGAGCTTCGAGAACGTCGCCTGCAGGACGTCGAACTGTCGGGCCATCATCGGGAGTCGGTTCCCGAGCGCGGCCGGATACTCCGGCTGGACGACCGTCCCCTCGGGCAGCGTCACCTCGAAGAGGTCGTAGTACCCGTCGTTGAACGTCAACAGCGGGTCGAACGCCATGATGAGGAAGACGCCCGTGAACATCTTGAACATCTTCTCGTTCAGGAGGAAGTTCACCGTCCCGGGCACCTGCTCGTCCGTCCCGGTCCAGTCCAGATGGACGGTATCGCCTTCCCGGTAGATTTCGAGGTGGAGTTTGATGGGGCCGTTGCCCATCCCGTCGTCGTCGACGTAATCCTCGAACGTGTAGCGTTCGCCCTCGGGGACGAACTCGTTGATGAGGTTTATCATCCCGTCCCGGGTGCGGTCGAGGATGGCGTCACAGCCCTCCAGATACGTCTCCTTGCCGAACCGGTCGCAGAGTTCGTGGACGCGCGTCTCGGCGGCCTTGGTCCCGGCCGCCAGTGCCTTGATGTCGGCTTCGGCGTGGTCCGGCAGGCGCGTGTTGTGCGCGAACGTCTCGAGGAGTTCGCTGTCGAACTCCCCGCCCTTGTACAACTTGACCGGCGGGAGGCGAATCCCCTCCTCGAAGATGGTGGTCGCCTGCACCGGCATGCTCCCGGGGGTCTTCCCCCCGACGTCCATCAGGTTCCCCCACTGGCTGGAGAAGCCGACGAGGTCGCCCTCGTAGAAGATGGGCCGCAACAGCAGCATGTCCGGCGTGTGCGAGACGGCGCCGGCACACATGTAGGGGTCGTTGGTGGCGATGACGTCGCCGTCCTCGAGGTCGTCCCAGTCGAACGGCGAGTTCTCGATTATCGTGTCGATGGCCGACCCGAACTGGCCCATGACCATCCGGCCGTGACGGTCGGCGATGAGCGGGAACTGGTCGGACTGTTCCCGGATAACCGGACTGATGGCGGTCGTCTCGACCACCCGGTCCATCTCGTCGCGGGTGTTGGCCAGCGTGCTCTCGATGATGTCGAGCGTCGTCGCGTCGATATCGTGCTCGCCGACGAAATCCGGCGTTTCAGCACTCATTGGCCATCACCTCGCGTGATTTCGATGTTCGCATAGCGGTCGATGGTCGCGGTGTGGTCCGGTTGAACGACGACCGTCGAGTCGTCGTCGATGACGATGGCCGGCCCCGCGAGTTCGTTGCCCGGTCGCAGTTCGGTTCGGTCGTAGATTGGCGTGTCATGGTAGCGGCCGTCGAAATACACCTCGTCGGTGGCCACCAGCGCGTCGCTGGGGTCGGCGCCTTCGAGGTCCGCCGCTTCGATGGTGACGCCCTGAATCGTCCCCTTCCCGATGACCCGAAGGTTGGCGATTTCCAGCGGCGCATCGAGCGTGAAGCCGAACCGGCGGTCGTGGCGGCTCTCGAAGTCGTCCTTGATTTCGGCGAGGCCCGTCTCGCTCCGCAGATTGTCGATGTCGATTGGGATGGACATCTGGATGTCCTGTCGGAAGTAGCGACACTCCGCGAAGTACTCGAAGGCGTGGTTTGCCTCGTCGACGCCCTCGGAGTTCAGCCAGTCGGTCGCTTCCTCGCGCAGGGACTGGAGTTCGTCGTAGACGTCGTCGCCGGTGACGTCGTCGTCGGTCTGGAGATAGGTCTCCGAGAACTCGTTTTGCACGTCCGAGGTGAGGAAGCCGAAGGCCGACATGACGCCCGGGCCGGGCGGGATGACGAGCGGGTACGAATCCATCACGTCCGCGAGCGCGTTCGCGTGCATCGGGCCCGCGCCACCGAAGGCGACGAGGCCGAAATCACGGGGGTCGTACCCACGCTCGACGGAGACGACACGGAGCGCGCCGTGCATGTTCTCGTTGACGATGTCGAGGATGGCCTGTGCGGCCTCCTCGATGGAACTGCCCCGCTCCTCGGCGATGCCGGCGATGGCCTCGCGGGCCGCCTCGTGGTCGAGGTCCATCTTCCCGCCCAACTGGACTCCCGACGGGATGCGACCGAGGACGACGTTCGCGTCGGTGACCGTCGGCTCCTCGCCGCCCTGTCCGTAGCAGGCGGGTCCGGGGTCGGCACCGCTGCTTTCCGGGCCGACCTGCAGCGACCCGCTCAACTGGACGCGGGCGATGGAGCCGCCGCCCGCGCCGACCGTGTTCACGTCGACCGACCGGGATTTGAACTCCCGATAGCCGACCTTGGTCTGGCGCGTCGTCTCGGGCGTGCCGTCCTCGACCAGCGAGACGTCCGTCGACGTGCCGCCCATATCCAGCGTGAGCACGTCGGGGACGCCCTTCTTCGAGGCGATGGTCGCGGCACCGACGACGCCGCCGCTGGGACCGGAGAGGGCGAGTTCGACCGGGCGGCTCTTGGCGGCCGCCGAACTCATCAGTCCGCCGTCGGACCGGACGACGTTCATCTTGGCCGTCGACCCGGCCTCGTTCAGCGACGCATCGAGGTCGTCGAGGTACTGGATGACCTGCGGGCGGGCGTAGTCGTTGATGACCGTCGTGAGCGTCCGTTCGTACTCGCCGTATTCGGGGACGATCTCCGACGATATCGAGACGGGCAACTCCGACGTTTCCTCTTCGACGATTTCCCGGACCCGCTCTTCGTGTTCCGGGTTGAGATACGAGTTGAGCAGGGCGACGGTCAACGACTCGACGCCCGCGGCTTCCAGTTCCCGAACGGCCTCGCGGACCTCCGCCTCGTCGAGCGGTTCCGTCTCCTCGCCGTCCGGTGAATTAATCGTCCCCGAAATCCCTCGCGTGTCCACGAGGTCCGCGAGCGGGTCGGGTTTCTCCATGTCCATCCAGCCGTACAGCGGGCCGGGCGTCCAGGCACGCGCCAGATGCAGGACGTCCTCGTGGCCTTCGGTCGTGATGAGACCGACCCGAGAACCCGTCTCCTCCAGCAGCATGTTCGTCACGACCGTCGTGCCGTGGAAGAGGAGGTCCAGTTCCTCGACCGACGTGCCGGCCTTCGTGGTCGCTTCCTCGATACCCTGTAAGACGCCTTCGGAGGGGTTCTCCGGCGTCGAGAGTACCTTGTCTATGGTGAGTTCGTGCGTGGATTCGTCGAAGACGATGACGTCCGTGAAGGTGCCACCGACGTCCACGCCGAGGTTGTGTGTCATTTGATATCGTACAGTAGGATACAGTCGTTCGGAGGGTAAGAATTCTCCCAACAGCTGTTGGGTCTTTTTATACCAGGGTTGACCACCGCCCATCGAGTTCGCATATGGTAGTGATGGAACGTGTCGTGGAGCGGCCATTACGTACGACCATTTATCCTCGTCGGGCCCGGATAGTTCGGGAACCCCGAGATGTTCACCGCGACGATTCACTTCACACAACACCGGGAATGCATCCTCCGGCGGCTCACCGCGGATACCGACAGGCCACTGCCGATCGAGATCGAGGAGGTCCGGAACGGGTCGGTGACGTTCGTCATCCGGGCGGGTGAGTACGCCGAGCGGTTCCAGCGGGAACTCGACGCCGCCGAGCAGGTCGAACACGTCGACAGGCTGGACGCCGACAACCTCCTCGTGACGAAGCCCTCGTGTGGTGCGTACTCGGCCATCTACCGGAATCACGGGACGCTACGCCGGTCGAACACGGTCCACGGCCAACAGCGGGAGTACAACGTGTTGGTGTTCCGCCGGGAGGACCTCAAGGACATCATCGACGACCTCGAGGAGTTCGGCACCGTCACCCTCGGGAAACTCGAACAGTTCAGCGCGACGTCCGAATCCCCGCTGACCCAGCGCCAACAGGAGGTCGCCGGGGAGGCACTCGCCCGCGGCTACTACGAGTGGCCACGGGCGATCAACAACGAGGAACTCGCCGAAGCGCTCGATATCAGCCGAGCGACGCTTCACGAACACCTCCGAAAGGCCGAACGGAAACTGCTGTCGACGGCGCTCGACGACGAAGCGAACCGCGCCGACAGCCTTCGGGCCGACCACGGGCCGGCTACGAAATCGAACGGATGGTAGTTAGAGCCCTAATTCACGGCCCAGCACGAGGTGCTGAATCTCGCTGGTCCCCTCGCCGATCTCCATGAGCTTGGCGTCCCGATAGAACCGCTGGGGGGCGAAGTCGGTGGTGTAGCCGTAGCCGCCCAGCACCTGCACGGCGTCCTCGGCGATCTCCCGCGAAATCTCGGAGGCGTCGAGTTTGGCCAGCGAGGAGATACGGGTCACGTCCTCGCCGTCGTCGTATTTGACGGCGGCCTTGTGGGTCAGCAGGCGCGCACGCTCGATTTTCCGGTCCATCGAGACGATCATGTCGCGGACGGCGTCGAACTTCGAGATGGGCTGGTCGAACTGCTCGCGTTCGGTGGCGTAATCGCGGGCGGCCTCGAAGGCGCCGACTCCGAGGCCCGTCGAGAGCGCGGCAATCGAGATACGGCCGCCGTCCAGCGTCTTCTTGGTCTGGTCCCAGCCGTCGCCCTCCTCGCCGAGGAGGCGGTCCTCGGGGACCCGGACGTCGTCGAGTTGAATCTCGCAGGTCGGCGAGGCGTTGAGACCCATCTTGTCCCAGACGGTCGTGACCTCGAAGCCGTCGTCTTGCTGGGGGTCGACGATGAACGTCGAGATGCCGTCGTAGCCGGCGCCGGGGTCGGTGACGGCCTTGACGAGGACGGAGCCAGCGACGCTGGCGTTGGTGATGAACTGCTTGGTGCCGTTGAGGACGTATTCGTCGCCGTGTTTCTCGGCCATCGTGTCCATGTCGGAGGCGTCGGAGCCGGATTCGGGTTCGGTCAGCGCCCACGAGCCGAGATACTCGCCCTCCGCGAGCGGCTTGGCCCAGCGTTCCTTCTGCTCTTCGGTCCCGAACTTGACGATAGGCATGGTTGCCAGCGAGGTGTGGGCGACATACGAGAGGCCGATGGACCCGGAGACGCGGCCGAGTTCCTCGGCGACGAGCGCGTACATGAGATAGTCGCCGCCGGCACCGCCGTACTCCTCGGGGACGGGCACGCCCATCAGGTCGAGGTCGGCCAACTCCTCGAAGATTTCCTCGGGGAAGCGGTGGTCGTCCTCGATGTCCTGTGCGATGGGCTCGATTTCCGTCTCACAGAAATCCCGGACGACCTCACGGGTCATCTGGTGTTCGTCGGGGAGCGTGAAGTCCATGACAGAATGCTTCGACGGCGGCAAAATAAACGTGCCGGCACCAGAGACCACTCGTTTATCGTTTCTCCGCTCGCACGCACGTTTAAGTCCCGAGGCGGCCTACCCAGAGAGGATGGCGTTTCGACGCGTCCTCCGGGCGAGCGTGCCACAGTCCCGACTCCGGTCGGTCGGCGAGGAGGTCGCGGAACGCTACGGCGAGTCGCTGGACTCCATCGAGCCGCTGGAGGCGGACAACTGGCTGTCGGTGCCGTGTGTCGTCAACGAGCACTGGTTCGTGAAGGTCATCGCCGACCAGCACACGCTGGTCCACGGCCTCCTGACGGCGGGTCGCAACATCGGCGCCTTCTCCGCGGGCACCGAGGGCTTCTTCGAGCACTTCTCGACGCCGCTGGAGATGGCCGAACACGAACTCGAATCGACCCGGCGGATGCGCGAGTTGGGCGTCGAGGCGCCCGAACCCCTCGAAGCCTTCGAACACGACGGCCTCGGCGTGCTCGTCCTCGAATACCTGCCCTCCTTTCGCACGCTCGATGAGGTGTCCCGCGAGGAACTCGACCCGCTCGTTTCCGACCTCTTCGAGAACCTCTCGCGGATGCACGCCGCCGGCATCGCCCACGGCGACCTGCGGGCCGAGAACGTTCTCGTGGCACCGAAAGACGGCGAGGAGACGCTCTACTTCATCGACGCGACGCGAGTCAGCGGCGACGCCATCGAGGACGCGAAGGCCTACGACCTCGCGTGCGCGCTGGCCTCGCTGGCCCCGCTTTTGGGGGCGGCCGACGCCGTCGCGGCGGCCGCCGACCACTACTCCGCCGAGGAGTTGCTTTCGGCCCGGGAGTTCCTCGATTTCGTCAATCTCCGGCCCGACCACGATTTCGATGCGGCCCACGTCAAAGGCGAGATAGAGAAGACCGCGGCGTAGGTCGAGCGATACGAAGGCATATCCGAGAGGCCGAACCATTTCCGATATGCCGCCGATTCACGCAAACCAGCGAGTGGCCGTCCTTGCCGACTCGCAGAACCTCTACCACACCGCACACACCCTCTATTCGCAGAACCTCGATTACACCGCCATCCTCGATGACGCCGTCGCCGACCGCGAACTCGTCCGGGCTATCGCCTACGTCATCCGCGCGGAATCGCCCTCCGAGGAGGACTTCTTCGAGGCGCTCCGCGACATCGGCTTCGAGACGAAAATAAAGGACATCAAGACCTTCGCCGACGGTAGCCAGAAGGCCAACTGGGACCTCGGGATGACGCTGGACGCCGTGACGCTGGCCTCCAAAATCGACACCTTCGTCCTCTGTAGCGGCGACGGCGACTTCGCCCGCCTCTGTACCCACCTCCGACACGAGGGGGTCCGCACCGAAGTCATGGGCTTTCGCTCCTCGACCGCCGAGGAACTGGTCGAGGCCGCCGACTCCTTCGTCGACCTGAGCGAGGACGAAGAACGGTACCTCTTATAAGCCCGGGGACGCCTACGACTGCGAATCCGGGTTCCGCCGACTCGTCGCCTCGATGGCCTCGCTTAGCACGTCGACGCCGATCTCCAGCGAGTCCTCGTCGACGTCGAAGGTCGCGGTGTGGTGGCCGCCCGGATGGTCCGTTCCGATGCCGACGTAGGTCGCGAGACCGCCGTTGTCCTGAACGTACTGCATGAGGAAGGTGGCGTCCTCGCTGCCGCCGAGTTCGCCCCGGCGAGTTGGCTGTCTGACCTCGGGGTGGGCCTCTGAGATACCGTGGACGATATCGACCAGTTCCTCGTCGCTTTCCGCGGAGGGGGCTTCGCCCTCGATTTCGATATCGCACTCGCAATCGTGGGACAGCGCCGCGCCCTCGAAGACCTTCTCGGCGCGGTCGAAGGTGTAATCCCGAATCTCGGTCGTCTCGCCGCGGACCTCGCCGTGGACGAACGCCTCCTCGGGGATGATGTTCGTCGCCGTCCCGCCGCCGACCCGCCCGGCGTTGACGCGGGAGGCGCCGTCGCTGTGGCGGGGGATACCGTAGAGGTTCTGGACCGCGGTCGCCATCGCCTGCACGGCGTTGCGACCTTCCTCCGGTCGGGCGCCCGCGTGGCCCGGTGCGCCCGAAAACGTCGTGTAGAACTGCGTCACCGCGAGGATGCCGCCGATGCCGGCGACGACTTCGCCGGTCGGGAAATCGAGGCCGACGTGGAGCGCATAGAGGTAGTCGACGTCGTCGAGGTGGCCGGATTCGGCCATCGGCTTGCCGCCGCCGATGACCTCCTCCGCGGGTTGGAAGAACACCTTCAGCGTTCCCGAGAAGTCGCTATCCTTGACCGCCTCGATGACGCCGAGGCCGATGGTCGCGTGGGCGTCGTGGCCGCAGGCGTGCATCGCGCCCGTCTCCGAGCGGAAGCCTTCGCGGGCAGGGTGGTGGTCCTCGTCGGTCGATTCCTCCCGCGGCAGGCCGTCGATATCGACCCGGAGGCCGACCGTTGGTCCCTCGCCCTGTTCGATGACGGCGACGGCGCCGGTCCAGCCGCCCTCCATCTTCTCCAGCAGGTTGGGGTCGGCGCCAGCCTCGCGTGCGCGGGCCATCCACGCGTCGAGTTCGTCGGCTTCGGGCACCGAGAGTCGCTTGTCGGCCAGTACGTCACGGCCGACGTAGAGGTCGTCGACGCCGATGGATTCCAGTTCCTCGACGATGCGTGCGGTCGTCCAGAACTCCTTCCAGGCGGGTTCCGGGTGGCGGTGCAACTCCCGGCGCAGTTCGACCAGTCGGTCACGGCGCGTGCTCATACGTGGTCCGTAGCACGCCCCAAACATATACTGTCGGTGCTCGACCGCTGACGACACGCTCTTTGAGCCGCGGTGACTACGTGCCGTATGGACGTTTCACGGCGGCGTCTGCTCGCCGGTGTCGGGGGCCTCTCCGCCGTCACGCTCGCGGGGTGTACGGGCGGGTCGCCCGGCCGGACATCGACGGCGGTGTTCGTCACCAACGAACTCGACGAGGAAACGCGGGTGACCCTCCGGATGTACCGGCTTCCGGATGGAGCGGCCGAATCCGGGGGAACCGACGCCGGAACGACCGATACCGAAACGACCACGGTCGACACGACCGAACTCGAACAGGTGTATCGACAGCGGGCGACGTTGGCGCCGGAGGAGGGCTTCGCCGTCGACGGCGAGGCGGTTCCGAACGCGGACCTGCGGCTTCGGGTGGTGACGACCGCCGGAACCGAAGGAACGTACGACTGGGAGCGCGTCGACGAGCTATCGTCGATAGACGTCCGAATCAGGGAGTCCGGGACGCTGTTTACGGAACTGGACTAGCGACTGCCGGGCGCGGACACGCGCTCGACGTCGACGTCGAGGTGGATACCCGGGGGGAACTCCTGGCCGGCGACGTTTCGGGCGAACTCGTCGTGGCCGACGACCTCCATCGTTCGCGTATAGACGGTGTAGTTCCACGACCGGAATCGGGGGCCGCTGGCCGAGAGCCGCTTGGATTGCGGTATCGACGCGTCGTGCGGTGACTCGGCGTGCGGTCCCCGAAGCTCGACGCCCTTCCGTTCGGCGCGCGTTTTGATGTTCCCGACGATTCGTTCCAGAACGTTGCGGTCCCCGCTCTGGAGCGTCAGGGTGGTGACGAAGGGCATACAGCCTACTGGATGCTCGATGCTCAAAAGCGCACCTATCCGACCAGCGGTGTGGGCGCCGACCCCAAACGCCGGAATCGGCCGTCCGATATCCCTTTAAGCGGTGGCCGTTTACCCGAAAGTAATGCAAGAGGCCACGAGCGCGGGAGCCATCCTCTTTCGCGATACGCGTGGCCGGCGTGAGTACCTGCTGCTCAAGTCCCGTCCCGGCGACTGGGAGTTTCCCAAAGGCGGCGTCGAGGGCTCGGAGGAACTCCAGCAGACCGCCATCCGCGAAGTGAAAGAGGAGGCCGGAATCGAGGATTTCCGGCTGTTAGACGGCTTCCGAAAGGACTACGACTACGTGTTCGAAGCGAACGGAACGACCATCCACAAGACCGTCCACCTGTTCGTCGCCAAATCCTACGAGGCGTCGGCGGAACTCTCCGAGGAGCACCGCGACATGCAGTGGCGCGACTACGAGCAGGCGATAAACACCATCACGCAGGACGGCCCCCGCGAGATACTCGAGGACGCCCACGAGTTCCTCGACGAGAAACTCGACGGCGACGAGGACGACGAGGAGTAATCCCGACACGGGACCGGTCGGCCGGCCGATAGCGGCCGCCACCGCGAACCCTTTTCTCGCCGCCTCACGAGACCACGCCCATGAGTCGCATCGGCAGAGCGCCGTTCGCCGTCCTCTTTCTCGCCGGGTTCGTCGGCGTCCTCGCAGTGCTGCCCTACCTGTTCGCCCTCGTGCCGCCGACCGGGGAGGTTTCGGTGGCGGTCATCGCCGTCGCGACCTGACGTTGCACGTCGTCATCGCGGAACTGCTGGCGGTCGCTGGCGGCGTCTAAAAACAGTTACCGGCTACTGGAAGCCGCGAATCGACTGGGCTTGCGTGCTCCCCTCGTCGGCCTCGTGGAGGCGCTTGGCGAGTTCCTCGCGGGCCTCCTGAATCTCGTCGGCACGCTCGATGAGCGCGTCGGTCTCGACGTCGATGTCGGCGAGGGGGCCGATACCGTGTTCGAGGAGGACGCGAGCGGCCTCCGGGTCCGGGAACTGGGCCTCCGTCTGCACGATGAGGCCGACGGCGTCGAGGTCCGTTTCGGCGGCGTGGTTGAGCAGCGCGCCGGTCGGCCCGGTGATGATACCACTCTGTCGGGGCGGGACGATGCCCTCCGCCTCGATGCGGTCGTGGCCCGCGCCGGTGGCGACGCCGTACATCTCCGGAACGCCGTCTTTCTCCTCGGGGAGGCCGCTGAGATACAGCGGGAAGACGTCGTTGGCGTCGAGCCAGCCCGTGACGCAGGTGGCGAACTCGCTCGCCTGCCTGGGCGAGATGGGGACGTCGCTCTGGAGGACGAGCAGGTCGTGCTCGCTGTCCGCGTAGAGGCGGACGGGTGGCCGGATATCGGACTGTTCGCCCTCGTAGACGGCGACCTCCGGGAGTCCCTCGCAGTGAATCGCGCCGTAGTAGTCCATATCGAACTCCTCGACGAGGTGGTCGGCCGCGATCTTCCCGACGAGGCCGGCCCCCGGCAGCCCCTCGACCAGCACGGGCGAATCGAGGTCGATACCGTCGGCCTGAACCTGAACGTGTGCCATAGGTATACGGTGGCGTGGACGCCCCTTAACTGTGGTCGCCGGACGGTCAGATACGCTTTCGGGCGGCCATCGGCGTTCCCGTCGACCGCTCGAGACCGACACCGACAAAGCCACCGCAACCACAGGACGCGTATGGACCCGCTCGACAGATACGACTCGCTCGTCGACGACGCCGAGGCGTTTCACGAGGCCTGCGAGCGCCCGCTGCCGTCGGTCGTCCGAGTCAACGACATCAAGGCGACCCCCGACCGCGTCCGCCGGGCCTTCGACGAGACGGGCGTCGACTACGAGCGCGTCGAGTGGCACGACGGCCTCTTCCGACTGGCCGACGGCGTCTCCCCCGGCAACACCTGGCCCTACGTCCACGGCTGGGTCCACGGCCAAGAGGAGGTCTCGGCCATCCCGCCGCTGGCGCTTTCTCCCGACCCCGGCGACCGCGTGCTGGACTGCTGTGCCGCACCGGGAAGCAAGACGACGCAACTGGCTTCGCTCATGGACGACCGCGGGACGCTGGTCGGCAACGACAACAACCTCGGTCGGCTGTCAGCCCTTCGCTCCAACGCCGAACGCTGTGGGGTCACGAACGTCGTCGTCACCCGACAGGACGCGCGGAACTTCTCGCTGAAACCCTTCGGCGGGGAACCGTTCGACGGCGTCCTCGTGGACGTGCCCTGCTCGTGTGAGGGGACGATCCGCAAGAACCCCGACGCCCTCGAGAACTGGTCTTTGGGCCACATCGAGAGCATCGTCGACGTCCAGACGGCCATCCTCGACCGCTCTATCGAGATTACGCGCGATGGCGGCACCGTCGTCTACTCGACGTGTACCTTCGCGCCCGAGGAAAACGAGGCCGTCCTCCAGTCGGCCCTCGACAGCCACGACGTTCGCCTCGTCGACTACGACCTCGGCCTCGAACATTCCCCCGGCATCACCGAGTGGGACGGCGAGCAGTTCGACGAGACGATGGCCCGCGCCAAGCGCGTCTATCCCCATCAGAACGACACGGGCGGGTTCTTCTGTGCGAAACTGGAGGTGACCGCATGAGCAACGACGGACAGGTGTTCGACCGACTGCCCGCGACCGCCGCCGACCGCGAAATCGAGGGCCGGGCCACCCGCGAGGAGGTCATCGACTGGTGGGTCGAGCGGTTCGGCCTCGACCGCGAAACCTTCGCCGGCCACACCTTCTGGGAGAAGGGCGCCGGGAAGATATGGGCCTTCGCCGACGACATGGACTCGCCCGCCGACGTCGAGGGCCTCGGCATGACCTTCCTCCGGACTCGACAGGAACACTGGAAGCCGACGACCGACGCCGTCCAGCGGTTCGGCCGCGAGGCGACGAAGAACGTCATCGTCCTCGACGACGGGGAAGCCGAGGCCTTCGTGCAGGGCGAAGACCTCGATCCCGACTGGGACGGCGACTGGGGCTATCTCATCGCTGCCCACGAAATCGCGGGCGAGGTCGAGCCCATCGGCGTCGGCCTCTACGTCCACGACGAGTTGCGCTCCCAGATGCCGAAGGGCCGCCAGCGCGACGTCTGACCGTGACCCGCTATCTCGCCGCCGACCTGCATTTCGACCACGCCGAGGTACTCGACTACACCGACCGCCCCTTCGCGTCGGTCGGCGAGATGAACGACCGCCTGCTGGAGAACTGGAATCGGGTCGTCGACCCCGACGAGGAGGTCGTCTATCTCGGCGACCTCGTGGTGCCGTCGGAACCGACGACGGTCCGGCGGTGGCTCCGTCGCCTGAACGGCGAGATTACGTTCGTCCTCGGCGACCACGACGAGGGCGTCCGGCGGACCCGCGCCGTTTCGGCGCGCCGGGAGTATCGCTTCGAGGCCGGCGGCTACCGGTTCGTCTGCGTCCACGACCCCGCCGAGGCCCCGGCCAACCGAGGTGACTGGCTCGTTCACGGCCACCACCACGACATGCGTCCCGAGGAGTTCCCGTTCGTCGACCCCGAGAACCGCCGGAGCAACGTCTCCGTCGAGATGACGGGCTACGAACCGGTGCCGGTCGCGGAACTGGTCGAGTACGTGCAGCAGCGAAACCGACTCGGAACCCGGCCTTCGTAGGCTACTTTTCGCGAATCGTCCCACCGCCGAGGCCTTCCCACTCGACCCGGAATCCGACCCGCGAGAGGACGGCGCTCGTCTCGTCGAGCCCTCGCTCGTCCAGCACCGCCTCGGCCTCCGAGAGGTCCATTCCTGCCTCGATGTCGTCGGCGATGTCCTCGAGCACAGCGGGCCGGACGAGCGTTCGACCGACCCGTTCGTGGTCCGGGAACGCAGCCTCTTCGATGGCGGATTCGGGGACGCCGTATTCCTCGGCGAGGACGGCGATGGTCGTCACGTCGGCCTCGGGGGTCAGTTCGTCCGGCACCGAATCGGCGCTTTCGGCCCGGAGGTCATCCTCGTAGTGTCGCAAGGCATCTCGGACGTCCTTGAGGCGGACGGTCCGCTTGTAGGGAATCGCGCGGTGGCCCGCCGCCTCGATGTCCTCGCCGACGCCGAGGCTCTCGTCGTAGGCGACGATGAACGCCACGTCTTCGAGGTCCGCAAACCGAGAGAGCTTCTTGTCGACGTACTCGGGCGTCCAGAATCCCATGATTTCGAAGAAGACGCGAAAGTCGGAATGTTTCCAGTCGAAGGCGAAATCGGGGATGACGACGTGTTCGCCCGCCGCCAGCGGCTCCGGTTCGCGGACGACGTCCCAATCGAGGTCCAGCGACTCGAAGCGGGCGTAGAAGTCCGATTCGACGCCGCTGTCGAAGGTCGGGTCGGCGACGGGGTCGGTGCCCGGTACGGTCACGTCGCCCGTGTCGAGCGTCAGCAGGCGCTCGGTGCCTCGGTCGTCGATGGTCGCCTCGAGATGCCACTCGTTGGCCGTCGCGACCGTTCGCAGGAGACGGGCAAAGCGCGTCCCGTAGCGCCGTGAGCGCCGAAAGAGCGCGTCGGGACCGGTGACGATGACCTCGCGGCCCTCGTCGGTCCGCTCGATTTCGTACATCAGTCGAAGGCGTTTGACGGCCGAAACGAGCGCCTTCGGGTCCGAGGAGCGGACGCGGACCTCCGTGGCGTCGAAGAGGGCGGTCTGAGCGAGCGAAAGGTCGTACTGCTCGCGGAGGCTCTCGGGGCCGTATCCGGTGTCGCAGTCGGTCAGGACCTGCTCGATGTCCCGGTCGGCAAAGAGCGAGGCGTCGATGTCGTCGGCGTCGGCTCCGAGTCGGTCGGCCGCCTGTTTCAGGGCCGCTTCGCGGTCGGCCTCCGTGACGACGCCGCCCGCGGCCTCGGCGGCCTCGAAGGCCGCCGTGCGTGCCCGAATCGGGCCGACCGGCGCGCGCGTCTCGAAGGTCGCCTCCCGTTCCAGCAGTTTGGCGAACCCCCGAACCAGTTTGAAATCGTCGGCCTCCCGTTCGAGGTCGGTCAGGGCCGCCTCCAGTTCCTCGCGGCGCTTTCCGACGTGGCCCTGATACACGCCGAGAACGCGAGCGGCGAGGTCAGCGTCCGCGGGGTCGGTGAACTGCGGATGGTAGCCGCCGCCGGCCCGCGAGACGCGGAGGAGGTCCTTCGTCAGCACTACGCGAGTGTCGGTGGCGGCCATTTAAAAACGCCGCGGCCCTCAGTCGTCGGCTTCGGGCGCCTCGGCGGGGTCGACGACCTCGCCCGTCTCCGGATAGACGCCCACCTGCTCGCAGCGGTCGGCCATCGGGCAGGCGTCGGGGTCGTCGAGACAGGCAGGCTTGCGCGCCGAGCAGTACTCACGGCCGAACTGAATCATCGCCGTATGGCCGAAGCCGCATTTCTCGGCCGGAACCACGGCTTCGAGGTGTTTGCGGACCTCTTCGTGGTCGGCGTCGGCGGGGGCAAGCCCCATCCGGCGGGCGATGCGGTGGACGTGGGTGTCGACGGGAAACACCCCGCCGCGGCCACCCGAGAACAGCAGGACACAGTCGGCCGTTTTCGGCCCGACGCCCTTCATGTCGAGCAGAGCGCTCCGGACCTCGTCGGGGGCGCCGTCCTTGACGAACGCGTCGAAGCCGTCTTCGCCGCCGTACTCCTCGACGATGCGACCGGCGAGGCGGATGAGCGTCTCCGATTTCTGGTTGTAGAGGCCCGCCGAGGAGATGGTCTCGGCGAGTTCGTCCTGTGGGGCGGCAGCGAGGGCTTCGGCGAGGTCACCCGGATTATCCGTCCCGTATCGCTCCATCAACGCGTCGTGAGAGGGTTGGCTCGCCTTATCGGAGGTGTTCTGGCTCAGAATCGTCCGGACGAGACACTCGAAGCCGTCCTGTCCGCCGTAGGTCTTCTGCCAGTAGCGCTCGCCGAGGCGGTCGACGACCTGCTCGGCGCGCGTATCGGCGGTTTCGGGGTCGAACTCGGCGAAGGCACCGCCGCCCGATTCGCCGCCGGAGATGTTCTCGGCGGGTTCGTCGTTCATATCGGGGGAGTATGGCCCACGTCGAAAAAACGCTACGTCCCCCGGCAGGCCCGTCATGGACGGACCGGCGTTTCGGGTCGAACGGCTACGCCTCGACGCGCAGAACGCATTCGAGGTCCGCGCCCGCGGCGAGCGCTGCGACGAGGTCGCGGTCGAGGTCGGCGGCCGCCTTGTCCGCGCCGACCATGACCGTGCGGTCGTCGACGTAGTCGCTGGTGCGACCGACCATGCTCCGGTCGTTCTCGAAGGAGAGGTCGGGGTGGCCGCGACCCGTGATGGTCTCCTCGTGGCCGTCCGCGCGGAGCGTGACCGTAATCGTCGCTTCGTGAGACTGGCAGGCCTCGACGAATTCCGAATCGAGGTCGGCGGGGACGGTATCGGCCTCGACCGCGAGGATGCAATCGCCCGCGGGCGTGAGCCAGTCGTCGCTGGTCACCTCGAAGGTGCTCGCGTGTTCGGCCGAGACGTTCTCGTGGCCGCTCGCGCGTACGCGTCGTTCCATACCCAGCCCGAATCGGTGCCACTACTTCAGGGCGTCCGTTCGCGACGCGATGGCCGAGATTCATTTATATACCCGAACGTCACCGTTTGGTAACCAATAACGCACGAATTCCGCCGTATGGTAGCTGTTTTCACGGGGTCAAACCTCCGCAATTTTTAAATACGGCAATCCAGTACGTATAGGTACCAGAACGCGTCCGGCGTTCGGCAGCATCGTCAGCCGACCAGAATGACAGGAGCACTTCCTTATACGGCGACTGGGCTTTCCACCAGTGGTAGCTGTCGCCGCCGGAGCGGTAATGGAGTAGATCGATAACCATGGCAGAGTCAATTAACGAATCCGACAACGTAGAACTCACAGACGACGACCTCGAAAACAAATCCAAAGGGCAGCTCATCAAGCTCGCCGGTCAACTGCGCGACCGACGAAACGAGCTGAACCAGATGGCCTCCGAGCGAGCCTCCGAACGCGACGAACTCAACGCGAAGACGCGTGAGAAGGTCGACGAAGCCCAGGAACACCGCGAGAAGCGGGACGAACTGAACGAGCAGGTTCAGGAACACAAAGAAAAGCGCAACGAGCTGAACGCGAAGGCCAACGAGCTTTTCGACAAGGTCGACGACCTCAAGGAGGACCTCGAACTCGACGAGGGCAAGAGCGTCGACCAGCTCAAGGAGGAAATCGAGGAGCTGGAGTTCAAACAGCAGACCGAGGTTCTCTCGACCGAGGACGAGCGCGAACTCATCGAGAAGATCGAGGAGAAACGCGAGAAGCTCCAAGACCGCAAGGACAAGCTCAACCAGACGGACGACCTCGACGAGCTGAAAGAGGAAGCCCAGGAAGTCCGCGCCGAGGCCTCCCAGCATCACCAGAAGGTGACCGAGCTGGCGGACAAGGCCCAAGAGCACCACAACGAGATGATCGAGGCCTACCGCGAGGCCGACGACATCCGTGACGAGGCCGACGAGTGGCACGAGAAGTTCGTCGACGCCCAGGAAGCCGCCGACCGGCACCACGAGGACTTCGTCCGCGTCCAGAAGCGCCTCCGCGAACTCGACAAGGAAGAGGAAGAAGAGCGCGAGGACGAGCGCGCCGAGGAACGCGAGGCCGCCAAGGAAGAGGCCGAGGAAATCTACCAGAAGTTCAAGGAAGGCGAGACCCTCGACACCGAGGACCTCATGAAGCTGCAGAAGGCCGGCAAACTCTAATACTGCTCCACAACGCGACTCGCTCCTGTCGCGGCCTGACGGCCGCCGGATAGTCGCACACCACGATTTGCGGTTCTCTCACTTTCACGATATTCACGCTTCGTAGCGGTTGCACTGGCGAGGCTAACTTCTGAACACGTTTCGCGATATTAAACAGAGATGGCAGTTAGCATCCGCGAGGCGCGTAGCGCCGAGCGGTTCCCGGCGACGAGCGAAGCGAGTCGCCGTAGCGCCGACTGACTAACGCGAGCCGGAGCGAAGCGGAGGCTCGCGGCTGGAAGGAGGCGCGCATATTTTCCCCATGTTTTTGCCCGACTGAGCGCGCCGAAGGCGCGCGAAGGAGGTGCAAAAAGTGGCTGTTAGTGATCGTCCTCGCGCCACTTGTGTTCGCACTCGACGCAGGTGAAAAAGCGGGTTTCGGATTCGTCGGCGGCGCGGATCTGTTTCATCTCGTAGCGGGCGCGGTCGTGGCCGCACTCGGGACAGCGGGCGTTGGTCGTCGGACCGATTTCGGCGTCGTCGACCTCGGACATGTCGACGGGGCCGCTGTCGTGGTCCTGTCCTTCGGTGGTGGTCATCCGGGCGGCGTCGTCGTCGCCCTTGACCTTCTCGAAGTCACAGGAGCTACAGACCCACACCCCGTCCTCGCTGTGCATCATCGAACCGCACTCGTCGCAAAATTCCATCTTGGTCTGAAAAGACCAGCCGCGTATTTAAGCGGCGGGGTTTATACGGCGTGTTGCAACGAATTACCGGCGAGCGCCGCCCCCGACCGGGTACTCGTCGGTGACAGACGACAACGAACCGTCAGCTATCCCCTTCGGACTGGCCGGGTTCGCCGATGGCTTCCGTGGGGAGGTATTCGTAGAGTTCGTCCCGGAGTTCCGCGGCGGAGTCGTAGCGGTCGCTGGCGGTTCGGGCGACGACGTCGCCGAGGTTCGTCTCGCCATCGGCCAGTTCGACGGTTACGTCGTCCAATTGGTCGACGGCGTGCGCCCGGTCGACGGGGTAGGAAAGCGAGTCGAGGACACTCTCGATGCGACTGAGTTTGACGGTTCATGCCATGGTAGCGATAGTACGGCCAGCGACAAAGCTTCGCCGGCGTTCGGAAAGGTGATACGGGGGCGGACCCACCAATCGGTAGATGTTGGGGACGGACCGCCGAGTCATCGTCTTGGCGCTGGCCCGGATGGCCGACGCCGTCGCGAACTCGTTTCTGATCATCGTCCTCCCGCTCTATATCGCCAGCGGCGAGTTGGCGCTGCCGGGCATCGAGGGAGCGGCGGTGTTCGGCTATCAGATAACGCTGGAGTTGCTCATCGGCTTTGCGCTGTCGCTTTTCGGGTTCCTGAACAGCTCCGCCCAGCCGTTTACGGGGCGGCTCTCGGACCGGACGGGCCGGCGGAAGGTCTACATCCTCTTCGGGCTGGCCGTGCTGGCGGTGACAGCAGTCGCCTACGCGTTCGTCGACACCTACGAGGCGCTGCTGGTCGTGCGGGCGCTGCAGGGCCTCGGCGGTGCCTTCGTCATCCCGACGACCATCGCGCTGGTCAACGACCTCGCGCGGAGCGACGCCGAACGGGGCGGCAACTTCGGCGTGTTCAACACCTTCCGGCTCATCGGCTTCGGCTTCGGCCCCATCGTGGCCGGCCTCGTGGTGCAGGCCGGCCCCTACGTTCTCGCCGACGGCATCGTCCTCTCGGGGTTCGACGCCGCATTCGGCGTGGCCGTCCTCGGGGCGCTCGTCAGTTTCACGCTCGTCACCGCCCTCGTCGAGGAACCGGACATCGCCAAGGCCGAGGCCACCGACGAGCTTTCGGTTTCGGTCACGGGCGAGGAGCCAGACCAGTTGCTCGACCCCATCTTCGTCCTCGGGGTCGGCACGCTCTTTATGGCCATCAGCATCGCGCTGTTCGCGACGTTGCAGGAGCCGGTCAACGCCCGCCTGGAGCAGGGTCCGACGTGGTTCGGCGTGCAGTTCGCGGCGGTCGTCATCGCCAACGTCGCCCTGCAGATGCCCATCGGTCGCGCCGCCGACCGCATCGGCCGGCGGCCCTTCCTCGTCGGCGGCCTGCTCATCCTCGCGCCCGCGGTCCTCGCGCAGGGACTGGTCACCTCCCCGTGGACGATGCTCGTCGCCCGCCTGTTGCACGGGGTCTCGGTGGCGATGGTGTTTGCGCCCTCGCTGGCGGTCGCAGGCGACCTCGCCAAGGAGGGCCAGTCCGGAACGACGCTGTCGGTGCTGACGATGGCCTTCGGCTTCGGGACGGCCATCGGGCCGCTCGCGTCGGGGCTGCTGTTCGGCTACGGGTTCGTCGTCCCCTTCGCCTTCGGCGCGATACTGGCGCTGGCGGCGCTGGTCCTCGTTGCGACGCAGGTCGAGGAGACGCTGGAAGGGGCCGCCTTCCCGTCGCTCCGCTTGGGTCGGAGCGATTGACGGGCGGTCAGAATGAAACGTGTTCCTAAGAGATCGGGGAGCGAGCAGCGAAGTAATCGCCGACCGTCGGCGTTACAGCCGCGCGGCGTCAGTAGCCGCCGGTGCCCTCGAAGCAGTTCCCACAGCGTGCCACGCCGTCGTAGGTCTCGAGTTCCGCCTCGGAGACGAACTGGGTGCGCGCCTGTGGAACGCCTCTGAGCGAGCCACAGACGGCCAGTCCGGTTTCCTCCTCGTCGACCGGTTTATGAAGTGTACTGGTGTGGATATTGAGGACGTGTGTCATGGACCAGTGTAGGAGACACTGACGTTTAGTCTGCTAGCCTCACCTCTGAGGGCCGGGATAGAAGTGGGAGCAGGACCGAACGGAGGCGCTATCGGTTGCGGCCGAGCGATTCGTGGCTGGTCACCCAGTCCGAGGCGGAGATGGCGGCACCGAGCGATATCTCGCCGGCCAGCACGGTCGTCGCCGCGATTTCGGCGAGTTTGTTGACGTTGCCGGGGCCGTCGCAGTCGAGCATCTCCAGACATTCCTGTTGGGTCGCCATCCCGGTCCCGCCGCCGTAGGTGGCGACGATGAGCGAGGGGATGGTCACCGAGATGTGGAGCGAGTCGTCGTCCTCAAGTCGCGTGTTGAGGATGGCCGCCGAGGATTCGGCGACGTTGGCCTCGTCCTGTCCGGTCGCGATGAACAGCGCCGCCAGTCCGTTCGCGGGGTGGGCCCCGTTGGTGTTGGCGCCCGAGAAGAGCGAGCCGATAGTGGCGATTTCGCTGTGATTGGCGAGGCTCTCGGGTTCGGCACCGAGATGATGGATGCACGTCTCGCGGTCCAGCGTCACCTCGGCGGTGACCCGCTTGCCGCGGGTCATCAGGTCGTTGACCTTGGAGGCCTTCTTGTCGGTCGCGAAGTTGCCCTCCAGATAGAAGCTCTCGACGTAGCCCGGATACTCCTGAAGGATCCAGTTGCAGGCCGCGAAGGTGGCCTTGCCGACCATGTTCTGACCGGCGGCGTCCCCCGTCTCGAAACTGAACCGCAGGTGGGCGAAGTTGTTGGTGAGGTAGTCCTCGATTTCGAGGAGTTCGGCGACGCTGGAGGTCTCCTCGGCTTTCTCCTTGACGGTCTCGAAGTGGTCGAAGACCCAATCGCGGAAGTCCCGGGCGTTGCGGGCGTCCTCGAAGACGAAGACGGGCGCGCGGTTCATCCGGTCGTCGGAGACGGTCGCCGTCGCGCCGCCGTTCATGTTGATGGCCTTCATCCCGCGGCTGTAGGAGGCCACGAGCGTCCCCTCGGTCGTCGCCAGCGGAATCGGGTAGTAGCCCTCGGCGTGTTCGCCGTCGACTTTGACCGGGCCGGCAATGCCGAGCGGCATCTGTGCGACGCCCACGAAGTTCTCGATGTTGCCCTCGCCTCTCGAGGAATCGAAGGAGTACTCGGGGACGTGTTCGAGGTCGACGCCCGTCTGCTCTTCGAGCCACTCGTGCCGTTCGGCGATGGCCTCCTCGCTGTAGTTGTCCTCCTCCGAGCGGGGAATGCTCGGGAGTTGGCCCTCGTCGCGGATGGTGTCCTCGATTTCGAGGGAGAGTTCGCCGAACGGTTCGGCGAGGAAGTCGATGAGTATCTCGTGGTCGCCGCTCGGCAGACTGAACCCCTCGACGACGACGGTGACCGTGGTGCCGACCGGGAACTGAATCGGGTCCTCCGAGGAGACCTCATCGAGGGTGAAGGTCTTGCCGTCGGCCGTTTCCAGCCGAACCGACTCCGGCGCTATCTCCTCGCCGTTGACGACGAGTCGGGAGACACCCGCGAACTTGGCGTCCTGCAGGCGGTTCTTCACCTCGAACTCGATACCTTCGTCGGTGTCCTTCAGACTTCCGTAGGTGTAGAGCCGTTTCAGTATCTTATCGGGGATGTCGAGCGAGACGAACCCACCCGAACCCACGATATTGGCGTAAATCCGCTTCAGAATCCCGCTATCTGGGGTTGGAATGACCATCGCTGTGCGTCATGCACTATACAGTCCTTGAAAAAGATTGTGTGAAACCCCTATCATCACCCTAGAGGAATCGATATCCGTAGGCGTGACACACGTCTTAAGCAGCCATTTTGAGCCGGCTTTCACCGTGTATTTATAAGCAGGTCAGCGGTCGAGGAACTCCCGCATCGCCTCGCGCTGGGAGTCGGTGCCGAACAGTTCACCCCAGAGGCGGCGCTGGTAGCCCCGCTCGGCGTCCGGTTCGCGCCACGCGTACTCGAAGGCCTCCTTGGCGGCCCGCATGGCGAAGGAGGGTCTGGTCGCGATGTCCTCGGCGAGGCCCGCCGCGTACGTGGCGACGTTGTCGTGGGCGATGACGTCGCCCACGAGGCCGAGTTCGTAGGCGTCCTGTGCGTCGACGCGTTCGGCGAAGAAGACCAGCCGGCGGGCCGTCTCGTCGTCGACCAGTCGGACGAGTTTCCGGACGCCGCCCCAGACGGGCACGACGGCGAGGTCGAGTTCGGTGTGACCGAGGACGGCCCGCTCGCTGGCGACGCGGATGTCGCAGTTCAGGGCGAACTCCCAGCCGCCACCGAGACAGTAGCCATTGATGGCGGCGATGGTCGGCACCGGAAACCGACGGAGGGTCCGGGTGACACGCTGGGCGGTCTCCATGTAGGCGTCGGCCTCGGCGACCGTCGCGTCGGCGAGTTCGCGGACGTCGGCACCGACCGAGAAGGCGTCGTCGCCGGCGCCCGTGAGGACCAGCGCGTCGATGTCGGCGCTTCGGGCGTCCGCGAGGGCGCCCTCCAAGGCCTCCAGCGTCGCCGAATCCAGGGCGTTGTACCGCTCCGGGCGGTCGATGGTCAGCGTCCCCACGCCGCCCTCCGTATCGATCCGGACCGTGGTCATGCGTCGGCCAACGGCGGCCGAGACCATAAGGCCACGTGTGGCCGCTCCGTGAGCCGCCTCCTTTTTGTACCCGACACCGCGTAGTCGACCCCAATGACGCTCTCGGAGCAGGCCGAATCCCGGCTGGCGGACCTCGTGGCCCTACAACCGACGAAGAACAGCGAACTGCAGGACCGGTGGGGGATGGACAGCGGCAGCGACGTCCACCAGTATCTGGAATCGGAACTGAAAGAGTACTACTACCGCGACGAGGACAGCCTCATCCGCGCGACGCCGGAGGCCGCCGACCTCGTCGGGATGGACGTCGGCGAGGACATCGTCCGCGTGCCCGAACTGCAGGCGCGGATTCTGGACGTCATCGCCGGGCCCGACGAGGAACCACAGAGCGTCGTTTCCGTCCTTCATGCCCTCCGAGAGACGGGACTTGACCCCGACACCGACGCCGTCCGCTCCGGTCTGCGGAGCCTCGAAGACAAGGGCGTCGTGGAAGTCATCTCCAAGACCGTCCCCACCTTCCGGTTGGCCGTCGACCGCGATGACCTGCAGGTCGAGATGCTGGACGACCCCATCGAAGCCTGATTCGTCCGCGTTTTTAGGCACCTTTCGACTCGCCGTCGTATATCAACGGCCGGGCGGTATGCGCTCGGTCGGCACATGGGCCGGACAGTTAAGCCCGAGGGACGGATACGGGGGTACAATGACGGACCACTATCAGGTGACGGTCGTCGGCGGGGGCCCCGCCGGACTGACGACAGCGCTGTACACCACGCGACTCGGCCACGATACCGCCATCATCAACCGCGGCGGCGGCCGCGCGGCGATGATGCTGGACACGCACAACGTCATCGGCGTCACCGAGGACACCTCCGGCAACGAGTTCCTCGCGACGGCGACCGAACAGGTTCAGGCATACGGTGCCGACTACTACCAGGACTTCGTCTCCGATATCGAGGCGACCGACGAGGGCTACCACGTCACCGCCGGCAACGTCGAAGTGACGACCGACCACGTCGTGTTGGCGACTGGCTTCTCCGACGAGCGGCCCGACCCGCCGCTGCCCCGCACCGGCAAGGGCCTCCACTACTGTCTGCACTGTGACGCCTACATGTTCGTCGACGAACCGGTCTACGTGATGGGCACCGGCGATTCGGCCGCCCACGTCGCCATGATCATGCTCAACTTCACGCCCGAGGTCGACCTCCTCACACGCGGCGAGGAACCGGAGTGGTCCGAGGAGACCGGCGAGATGCTGGAAAACCACCCCATCGACGTCATCCACGAGGAGATTACGGGGATGGAAAAGCGCGACGACGGCTGGCTGGAAGCCTTCGAGTTCGCGGACGGTACACGCCGAGAGTACCGCGGCGGCTTCCCGATGTACGGCTCGAACTACAACACCGACCTCGCCGAGTCGCTGGGCGTCGAACTGAACGACGACGACAGCATCGCCGTCGACGACCACGGCCGCACCAACGTCGACGGCGTCTACGCCGTCGGCGACGTGACGCCCGGCCACAACCAGATTCCCACCGCGATGGGCGAGGGCGCCCGCTGTGGTATCGGCAACCACTACGACCTCCGGGCCTTCCCCCGTTCGCTCGACGAAATCGAGGAGCAGGGCCCGGTCACGAAAGACGACATCCCCGCCATCTCGGAGGACCTCCGCGCCCGGGCCGTCGAACACGAGGGCCACCCCGGCGACGGGCAGGCGACGGCCGAAAGCGACGACGACTAATCACGTTTCACACGGGCCGGCCTGCGGCCGTCTGCTCGCGGGCCTTCTTGAAGGCCCCGCTCGGCGGATACTCTGATGCCTCATCTTCTGCGCTGGAACCGACTAAGGATTCGTGTCTTGCCGCATCGTTCCTGACACAATATTATGAAACGTGTCGAGCATACCCCACATATAGTGAATATTAAGGTTGCTGACCACGTGGGGTCGGTATGGAGACACGCAAGGTACAGCGGCTGGGGCCGTCGACGCTGGCGATGACCCTGCCCGCCGAGTGGGCCAGCAAGCAGGACGTCGAGAAAGGGGACGAGGTTTCGCTGCGGATGGGGTCGAAGGGCACGCTGACGGTCATGCCCGAGTCCGTCCAGCAGGAGGAAAGCGAGGCCGTCATCCACGCCCAGAACCTCGACGCCGACGCCGTCGAGCGCGCCATCATCGCTCAGTACGTCCTCGGCCGGCGCATCATCCACGTCGAGGTCGGCGAGGACAACACCCTCGATTCCGCCCAAATCAACGCCGTCTACAACGCCGAAACCCAACTGATGGGCCTCGGCGTCATCGAGGAGACGCCCGAACGCATCGCCATTCGCTGTTCGGTCGACCCCGAGGACTTCACCCTCGATAACCTGCTCGAACGGCTGGAATCGACCGGCTCGACCATGCGAAACGAGGCCATCAAGGCGCTGGCCCACGGCAACCCCGACCTCGCACAGCGCGCCCTCAACCGAGAGCGACAGGCGAACAAGATTTTCGTCCTCCTGCTTCGCCTCATCTTCACCGCCTACCAGAACCCGAATCTCGCACGCGCGGTCGGTCTCGATTCCGGCTTCCCGCTCATCGGCTACCGCTCTATCGCCAAGAACCTCGAACTCACCGCCGACAACGCCGAGGACATCGCCGAAATCGTCCTCGAAACCGAGGGCCACGCTCTCGACGTCGACCAGGCGACCATGCGCCGCATCCGGGAGTTCACCGACCAGGTCAACGAGATCACCGAACTCGGCGTCGCCGCCGCCGTCGAGCGCGACTACGACAAGGCCATCGAGACCCGCGAGAAGTTCGCCGACATCGGCGACCGCGAGGCCGAAATCCTCGACGACCTCGACGAGATGCCCAACGAGGACCTCCTCCGCATCCGCGAAGTGCTCGTCAGCCTCGGCCAGACCGCACAATACGCCGTCCGAAACGCCGAAATCGCGACGAACCTCGCGCTGAACGAGGACAGCGACCACGTTTCCATCCAGTAGCCACTTTTTGCACTTCCCTCGCGCGCCTTCGGCGCGCTCGGTCAGGCAAAAACATGGGGAAAATATGCGCGAACGGTTCCAGCCGCGCTCTCCCTTCGGTCGAGCGCGTTAGTCACCGCTCGCTACGGCGGCTCGGCCTTCGGCCTCGCCGCCGGGAACCACCTCGGGAGCGTTTTTCAAACGCCCCCTCGGCGGATACCCCACGTTTCTTTTTTCACGTCCTCAGTCTGCGATGACCACCTCCTCGCCAGTCATCTCGGCGGTCCCTTTCCGAATCCGTAGCGGATTCCGCGAAACCGTCTCACAGTCGAAGGCAGGGTGTTCCGCGAAGTGTCTGAGTATCATGTGTCGACGGGAGCCGGTAATCCCGGTGCGGCCGACGGCTTCGGCGTCGAACTCCTCGGGCAGTCGCTCGTAGAGCCGTCGCAGGCGCTCGAAGGAGTCGAACACCTTCGCGTTGCCCGAGGAATCGGCACCGCGTCGGGAGACCACGTAGGACCCGTCGGCACGGTACTCCCCCGCCGTCCGGAAGAACTCCTCGCGGGAGGCTATCGCGTCGCCGATAGCGTCGGCTAACTGGCTGGCGGTCTCGCGAGGCAACTCGTGGGTGGTTCCGTCGATACTGATGCCGATACGGTCGGCGTCGGATTGGACGTGTACGTCGCTACCGGAGAACTCGATCCGGAGACTGACTACTCCGTTCCATACACGGGTTGGGAACGGGCAGCGACATAATCCTAACGCTCGGTCAGGACGAGCAATCGAGTATCAGACGATACCGTCGTCGGTTTCGGTCGGTGTCGGTGTGGCCGTCGGCGTCTCCGTCGAATCCAGCAGGCCACCGTCGTCCGGTGTCGGGGTAGGGGTCGGCGTCGGTGTCGACGTGGGAGTCGTCTCGCCGCCGGGCGTCGGCGTCGTTTCGTTGCCGGCGCTTTCGTTTCCTTCCTCGTTGCCGAAGATGTCCGTCTCGATGGTCTCTTCGTAGGTGAGTTCGTCCAGCGGGATTCGGATCGTGTTCCCGGTCGGCAACTCGACGCGGGCATAGAACTCGATGCGGAGGTCGGTCACCTGTCCCCGCTGGAGGTGGGTCACCCACCACTCGTCGAGGTTCTGGTTCCGGATGGCCGCGCGGGTGTTGAGGGTCTCCGTCGACCCGCCCTCGATGACGTAGGTGTCCTCGGTGGCGCCCTCGCCGACGAGCACGTCGTTCATCGTTATCTCGTAGCCCATCTCGGTGACGACGTACGGTTCGAGCTGCGGGTTGTACACGTCGAACTGCATATCGATGGGCGTCTCCTGTTCGGTGACGCTCCCCCACTGGGCGCCGGTCCGGTTCACGTAGAGAATGGGGTTGGAGGTCGTCGGCGGCGGGTCGTCGGCGTTTATCGGCCGAGTCTCCTCGGAGTTGAACTGGCCGATGAGGTCGGTCTCGACCCGCTTTTGCTGTTGGGTGTCGAACTCGCGTTCGCCGAGGACGGAGGTGTGGACGGTCGCGTTGATGCTGACCTGTGTCACCTCGCCGTTCTCGATGTGGCTGCGCCACCACGGCGGAATCTGGCCGTTGTCCATCTCGGTTCTGAACGCCTCGGTGGAGTTGCCGCTCTTGATGTTCAGGCCCTCGCCGCCGCCGGTCGCCATCGGGACGTCGTTCATCCGAACGGTGTAGTTGATCTGGGTATCCCCGAGGCGGACGCCGATGGGGTTGGGGTTGTTGACCACCAGGTCGGTGTGGATGACCGTGGTCTCCTGTGTCACCTCGCCGAACTCGTTGTCGACGGCCTCGACCGACGGCGCGCCCAGAACGCCGAAGGCGACGGCGCCGAGAAGCGACGCGGTCAGAACGCCGAGCACCGCCGCCGCGACCTTCAGTTTCGCGAGGCCCAAAATCCCACGGTCGGATGTCATCGTCACTTCACGACGAAACGCGCCGGGAAGATATACTCTATGGCCTCCATCGACGGTGTCGGCGACGGGGCCGAGACCGACGCGAGGGCGCCGAATCGCGAACGGCGGGATTTATGTGCGCCGTGCCGTAGACGCGGATATGACAACTGCTTCGACGACGGACAAGGGTGTCGGATTCCCGCTGATGTTGGGCGTTCTCGCGGTGCTCGGCGCCGCCGGGATGACTGTCTTCGGCTTCACGGGCGACCAGATCGCGGCCGCTGGCTCCTTCGCCGTCGCGATGCTGGCCGGCTCGCTGGCCATCGCGGCCTACCACGTCTACGCCTGATACGGACCGCTGCAACGAGTTCCACCGGTCCGCATGAAGGGCGCATCTTAAGCCCGTCCATCAACTAGGGGTACGCATGAGTGAACTCAGCGAGGAAGACGAGCGCATCCTCTCGCATCTCCGGGAGCGCGCCGACGGTGGTGACCGGTACTTCCGCGCGAAACACATCGCCGACGCCATCGGCCTGACCGCCAAACAGGTCGGGGCCCGCCTCCCGCGACTCGCCGAGAACTCCGAGGACGTCGACATCGAGAAGTGGTCCCGCGCCCGGTCGACGACATGGCGGGTCACACCCGAATAACTCCCGATGCGCCTCGCGCTCGCCCAACTTTCTATCGAATCGGCGGCCGTCGACGACAACGTCGAGCGCGCCGTCTCGGCCATCGAAACCGCCGCCGAGGAGGGCGCCGACTGCGTCGCGCTTCCCGAGATATTCAACGTCGGCTACTTCGCCTTCGAGAGCTACGAACGCGCCGCCGAACCGCTCGGCGGTGAGACACACCGACGAATCCGCGAGGCGGCTATCGAACACGACGTGTCGGTGCTGGCGGGTACCATCGTCGAGGACCTCGCGGCCTCCGCTGAGGCCGGCGAAGCCGTCCCCGCCGAATCGGGACTGGCCAACACCGCCGTCCTGTTCGATGCCGACGGCAAGCGCCGCCTCGTCTACCGCAAACACCACCTCTTCGGCTACGATTCGGCGGAGGCCGAACTGCTGGTGCCGGGCGAACAGTTGCCGACCGCCGAACTCGGCGGCCACACCGTCGGCGTAACGACCTGCTATGACCTGCGCTTCCCGGAACTGTACCGCCGTCTCGTGGACGACGGTGCCACCATGGTACTCGTCCCGAGCGCGTGGCCCTACCCGCGCGTCGAACACTGGAAGCTCCTGCCGCGTGCCCGCGCGGTCGAGAACCTGCTCTACGTCGGCGCGGTCAACGGCTCGGTGGCCTTCGAGGACGCCTCGCTGGTCGGCCGCTCGACCGTCTACGACCCGTGGGGGACGCCGCTTGCTTCGTCGGACGACGACGCGACCATCGTCTACGCCGACTGCGACCCTGACCGGGTCGAGGCGGTCCGCGAGGAATTCCCCGCACTGCGGGACCGACGGTAGGCCGAGGAAACGAGGGTTTATTAGTTAGCCCGAGCTAGAATTGCTTGCCTGAACGACGCTTTTCTCGTCGTGATGGCAGACCAACAACGCCCGCCGCGCGCCCGTCCATCCACCGAGTCGAGGTTGCCCGGTCCTCGGCTCGCTCGTCCGCCTCCCAACTCCTCTCCGCCACCTCGTTTCCACGCGCTCGTCACCCTGAGAGACGCGTCTCGTCGCGAGAAAACCGCTAGCAGGTCACTCCTCTTCGGTCTTGATATCCGCCGAGAGACCCTGCGCCATCTCGATGTCCTTGGAGTTGTTCAGCGTCCACGCCGTGCGTTCGGTGACCGCCTCGATGACTTCGCGTGCGGAGGGGTAGCCGTTACCCGACTTCTTGACGCCGCCGAACGGCAGTTGAACCTCCGCGCCGATACACGGCAGGTTACCGTAGGCGAGACCGAGGTCCGCACGGTCGCGGAAGCGGTTGACCTGCCGGTAGTCGTCGGAGATGATGGCGCCAGCCAACCCGTAGGGCGTGTCGTTGTGAATCTCGATGGCGCGGTCGATGTCGCCCTCGTACTCGATGAGCGCGACGTGGGGGCCGAAGACCTCCTCCTTGATACACCGAAGTTCGGGGTCGTAGTCGATTTCGTAGACGAACGGCCCGACCCAGTGGCCATCCTCGTGGCCCTCGGGAACCTCATCGGCACCCAGTTCCTCACGGTCGACGAGGACGTTGGCGCCCTCCTCGCGGGCGAGGTCGTTGTACCGGCCGAACTTCTCGATTTGGTCCTCGTCGACGAGCGGACCCATGAAGGTGCCCTCGTCGAGGGGGTCGCCAACGGCGATTTTCTCGGCGACCTCGACGAAGCGCTCCTTGAACGCCTCGTAGACGTCGGTGTGGACGATGAGCCGTTCGCTCGACACGCAGCGCTGGCCCGTCGTCTTGAACGATGACATCACCGCCGAATGGACGGCGATGTCGAGGTCCGCCTCCTCGGTGATGACGATACCGTTCTTGCCGCCCATCTCGCAGGCGGCGAGCTTGCCGGGCGTGCCGCCGACCGTGTCCGCGATGGAGTGGCCGACCTCCGAAGAGCCGGTAAACAGGACGGTATCGACCCGGTCATCGTCGACGATGGCGGCGCCGGCGTCGCCGAAGCCCTGAACCATGTTGAAGACGCCGTCGGGGATGCCCGTGTCGTCGAACATCTCGGCGACGACCTGACCGCACCACGGCGTCTGCTCGGCGGGTTTCCAGACGACGACGTTGCCCTCCACGAGGGCGACCGCCATGTGCCAGAACGGGATCGCGACCGGGAAGTTCCAGGGCGTGATACAGCCGACGACGCCGCGGGGTTTCCGCCGCATGTAGGCGTCCTTGCTCGGAATCTCGGAGGGCACCACGTCGCCGTGGGGATGGCGGGCGTTTCCGGCGGCCCACTCGACCATGTGCCAGGCCTCGGTGACGTCGGCTTTGCCCTCCGAGATCTCCTTGCCGCACTCCTTGGTGACGATTTCGCCCAACTCCTCGTGGCGGTCGCGCAGTTCGTGATAGATGTCCCAGAGGTACTCCGCGCGGTCGATGTAGGAGAGGTTCCGCCACTCCTCGAAGGCGTCGTCCGCGGCCGCCAGCGCGCGGTCGACCTCCGCGTCGGTGCCGCGGGGGAAGGTCCCCAGCGTCTCGCCGGTCGCCGGGTTCGCACTCTCGAAGGCCTCGCCGTCGCCGTCGACCCACTCACCGCCGATGTAGTGGTCGTATTCTGCCATACGGCAATATTTGCGCGGGCGACGTGAAAAAGGTAGTCGCCGCTCCCCGAACCGCTTACGGTCCCGCGACTCCGAGACCGGGCCGTGAAGGAGTTCGGCTTCGAGTTGCGGGTCTGTTCGTGGGCCGAGCGCAACTGGCCGCCCGAGGGAGGCGGGCGGTCGGCCGCCGCCAACAGCGACGGCGACGCGAGCGATGCCGAATCCACAGCGCTCGTCGCCCGGCAACTCGGCACCCAGCGGCGCCGCTGGGACACCCTCGTCGTGGAGACGACCGACCCATCCCTCGACCACCGCGCGCCCTTCGGCGAGGAGCGACTGGATTCGGACCTCCTGCATATCGCCCGCAACGCGCCCGGGTCGTGGGCCTTCTACCGGGACGCGCTTCCGGAACCCAGCTATCCGTGGCGCTACGTCCGGGAGGCCGTCCACCGGGCCGCCGACCGCGGATTCATCGAGACGCGCCGGGATGGCAACCGCATCGAGATTCGTCGCCGCTATCGCTATCCCGACTGGGTCGACCGCATCGTCGCCATCGAGAACAAACCGGACCTCGATGCCTCCGCCGCACGCGCCCTCGCCGACCAACTCGAACACGACGTGGGTCTGTCGCTGGCCGACGAGGTCTGGCTGGCGACGCGGGCGACACGCGAGGAAATCGAACCCGCGCTACTGGAGGCGATGCCCGTCGAGGTCGGCATCCTCGCCGTCTCCGAAGGCCCCGAGGGCTGGCGGGCCGACCCGGTCTGGAACCCCCGAACGCTGGCGGTCGGCGAGCCCGGCACGCGGATTCTCGAACGGCCCGACGGCGGCGATTACGACGCTTCGGCCTGCCGGTTCGAGTACGCCGACCCCGAATGGAAGGCACGCAAGCGCCTCGAAATCGCCGAACGGGCCTACGAGCGCGGCTGGCGCTCCTACGCCGATACGATGCGGCCCGACTGTCGGCATTTCGAAGTACGGAAACCAAAGGGGCCGTTCCCGTGGTGTGCCGCGAAGGGCCGCGAACAGACCGCCGCCGAGTGCTCCGGTCGGTGTTCGGCGTTCGCGCCCGAACCGCCCGCGTGGCGTTCGAAGGGGTGGCCCATCGAGGGCGGCCCGGGAAAGGCCACGAAGCGGTTGCTCGACGAGAAACGGCGGCGGCGACGGTGACGCCACCGACAGCCGTTCGGCGGTGGCGCAACCGCTTTCCCCCCGCGGCCGATAGAGGGGGTATGTCATTCGACGAGGGACTCCCACAGGAACAGGTCGACGAACTGGTCGACGAAACCATCGCGGAAAACGAAGTGGTGCTGTTCATGAAGGGGACCCCCATCGCCCCGCAGTGTGGCTACTCCGAGAAGGCCATCAGCCACATCCAGCGACACCGCGACGACATCGAGACCGTCGACGTGTTGACCGCCAGCGACGAGTTCCGAGCGGCCCTCGAGCGGCACAGCGGCTGGACGACCATCCCACAGGTCTACGTCGACGGGGAGTTCATCGGCGGGAGCGACATCCTCGAGGAGCTCGACGAGCAGGGCGAACTCGCCGCCGAACTCAACGCCTGACTACCGCGGAGCCCTGTGTCATTCCATCACAAAGGGAAGGACAGGTGATATAAGTGATGAACCCCTACATTTAGGCGGACCACTCGCGTCAGAGGGTAAGCGCCCTCTGTGGGACAGGGATACCATGACCAGTCGTGTTTACAGACTTCATTCGACGCTGGAACTGCAACTCGACGACGTTCACGAATTCTTCGACGAGTACGAGTTACCCGTCGAAATCGAGGACGTCGAAGTAACGAGGCGAAACAACACACTCATCGTGAGTGCCGTTGCGGCCGAAGACAACATCTCGAAGTACACGCCGACGGCACAGCTGAAGGCGAGCGTCACCGAGAACCGCATCTACGAGACCGAGGACGGGTGGTCCGAGACGCCACCCGAACCGCAGAACGGTGCCGCTTCGACCGACAGCGACGACGATGACGGCCCACAGTGGGGCAGCCTCGGCGAAGGCGGCCAACTGCAGGAAGAAGAGGAGGAGATCAACTCCAAACTCGTCGAGTACGCCTGCTTCAAGGGCGACCGCGAGACCGTACTCCAGAATACGGCGCTGCAGTACCCGATGTTCGAGGTACTGTGCGACCTCGCGAAGTTCGCCAAGAAGGGCACGCTGACCGCCATCGCAGCCGTCGACGACGAACTCGAAGCCACCCGCATCGTCGACGGCGAAGAGCGGTCGGCGAGCATCGAGGTCATCGACGACCCCCGCGAGCGCGACGGCGAGGACACCGTCAACTGGCGGGACAACAAGTTCATCAGCGACGACTGAAACACAGCCGCTTTTCCAGCCAGCTACCTGCCGAGCGACAGCGCCACCATTCCAAAACGCGTCACATCGTCCGAACTACCGTGGTTCCAGCCGGCCACCACAGACGCCACAGGTCACGTCGGAGCCGCCCATCGTGTTGATGACCTTTTCGCGTTTGCACTCCACACAGAGCGTCGCGCCACAGCTCGTACACTCGTAGCCCTCGGCCGAGGAGAACGACAGCAACCCCCGGAGACCGCCCGGTCGAGACTCCATCTCCGTCCCGCAGTTGCTGCACTCAGCCATCGCCGACATCTGGAAGCCGACGACGAAAAGTCGTTTCGGGTGCCGCGGTCACCCGCGAACGAAGTGTTGCCGAAAGCGCCGACATCGCGTCACCGGCCGCCCCGAGGTTCGCCGAACCCAAAAGACCCTTACATCTATAATGAGATGTAATTATACGCTATGAGTGAATTCCCCGACTACGTCGACGTCGACTACACCGACGGCGAAGGCGAAAACCCCGAGGACTACCCGAACCTCGAGGACAAGATAGAGAAGGCCATCGAGGTCGTCCAGACGGGCCTCGAGGAGTACGAAAACCCCGCCATCATGTGGACCGGCGGGAAGGACTCGACGCTGACGCTGTACTTCGTGAAGGAAGTCGTCGAGCAGTTCGACTACGAGATGCCGGCGACGGTCTTCATCGACCACTACCAGCACTTCGACGAACTCATCGAGTTCGTCGAACGCTGGGCCGACGAGTGGGACCTCGAAGTCATCTTCGCGCGCAACGAGGACGTCGGCGCCTACGTCGACGAGAACGGCCTCGAACCCGGCGACGACATCCCCGTCGACGCCCTCGACGAGAACAACCAGCACCACATCCGCAACATCCTCGAATACGAGGAGGACACCTTCCCGTTCCTGCTGGACACCTACGTCGGCAACCACCTGCTGAAGACAGTCGCGCTCAACAACACCCTCGAATCCGAGGGCATCGACGGCATCATCTCCGGCATCCGCTGGGACGAACAGGAAGCCCGCGCCGACGAGACGTTCTTCAGCCCCCGCCACGACCCCGACATCTACCCCCCGCACGACCGCATCCAGCCCATCCTGCAGTTCGACGAAGCCGACGTCTGGGACGCCTTCTGGTTCTACGTCGTCCCCGAAACCGTCCCGGACTTCCCGGACGACGGCTACGTCCCGCAGGACTACGACGACCTGCCGAACGACCTCACCCACGAGGACATCCCGGTCTCCCCGAAGTACTTCGCCGGGTTCCGCTCGCTGGGGAGCGAGATCTCGACCGAGAAATCCGACGAAGAGCCTGCCTGGCTGCAGGACCTCGAGAACACGACCGAGCGCGCCGGCCGCGCCCAGGACAAAGAGGACCTGATGGAGCGCCTGCGCGACCTCGGCTACATGTGAAACTTTTTGCACGCGAGCGCTCCGCGCTCGCGGCAAAAACTTTCATGAAAAAGACACTGCGGGCCTCCCGATGGTCGGCCCTTGGTCCCGCGCTCCCTACGGTCGCACGGTGAACATCACCACCACGGCGCTCGGCCTCCGGCCTCGCGCCGGGTGCTACTCCTGCCGTCGTTGACCGACCGGCCGTATTTATATTGAATTCCAGACTTGCGTCCGATTCGGGCTTTACCTGCTCTACTGTATAGCCGAAAGCCCCAGCAAGACTACGCCGCCGAGCAGGAACCCGGCAAGCACCGTGAGGATAGCACCCAGCCCGAGTCGATGATACGCGAGCGCGAAAAGAAGGGTGAAAACGAGACACAGTAGGACGATGGCGACATCGACGCGTTTCCGGAGCTCGGAGGGCATATCCGCGACCAGAGCGGCGACACCCAAAAAACCACACCGGAGCCGAAGTCGGCGCCGGGCTATTCCTCGTCCGAACGCGGCCGAACCGCGTCGGCCAGCGTCACCACGAAGCCGAGGAACCAGCCCAGCGGCGTCGCGATTGCGAACCACATCAGCGCGACCACGACCCCCTCGAAGTCGTAGTTGTTGCTGAGATACTCGCTCACCGGGTCCAGCGGCCCGACGAAGACGCTATCGCGGAAGAAGTTCGCGATTTGCGTGCTCTGCTCGATGATGACGCCGAGTGAGGGGTCGTACAGCGCCGCGACGACTGGCGGCAGGAAGACGGCGTTCATCGCGAACGGATACGCGAAGAAGACCGTCGTGCCACGGCCGCCGACACGGCTGAAGAGGGCCGCTAACCCGGCGGAAGCGACGGCGACGGCGCTCGCTGCACCGACGGCAACGAACCCATCGAACGAAAGGCGGACGCGAGCGAGCGCGGTCAAGCCGCCCCAGACGACCGCCGCGAGCAACACGACGCCGATGATGCCGAGGCGGGCCGTCGCGCTGTCGAACCGCTTGGCATTGAATCGAACGGCGAAGCCGACGACTAAGAGGGGATAGAGCAACGCGACGACGAGAACGCCGAGGGCAGCCCAGATGCGGTACTTGATTCGGTCACCGCGGGTCCGGGGCGTCCACTTCCCGAGCACGTTGTGGACGGCCGTCCGCTGGCGCGGAAAGACGAGCTCCATCCACGTCTCGTGGAGCCGGACGATGTCGATTTTGATTCCTTGGAGGAGGCCGCCCGCTGACATACTCCCACACTCCGGTCGCCACCCAAAATAGGTTCCGGCCTCGGCTTGCGGCCGTCTGACGGTTTCGGCCTACCAGTCGGGCGCGAATCCGGGGTCGACCTTGCGGTCCGTCCGGTCGATATCGTCGATACGGCCCACCTCGGCATCCGAAAGCGTCAGGTCCAGCGACTCCCAGTTGTCGCGAACGTGGTCGGCGCCGGTCGCCTTCGGAATCGCCGTCACGTCCTTCTGTCGGAGCCACGCGAGGCTCACCTGCGCGGCCGAGACACCGTGGTCGTCGGCGATGTCGGTGAGCACGTCCACCTCGAAGACGTCACCGCGTGCCAGCGGCGAGTAGGCGACCAGTTCGATATCCGCGTCCTCGCAGTACTCCCGGAGTTCCCGCTGGGGGAGCAGCGGATGCATCTCGACCTGATTGGCGAAGATGGGCGCGTCGATGACCTCCTGTGCCGTCTCCAGATGCGACGGCTCGAAGTTCGAGACGCCGATGTTCTCGATGCGGCCGTCCTCGTAGAGCGTCTCGAAGGCCGACAGGGTTCCCTCGGGGTCGTAGGCGTCCGCGGGCCAGTGGACGTACAGCAGGTCGAGGTAGTCGGTGCCGAGACGGTCGAGACTCGCCTCGGTCGATTCGAGCACGTCGTCGTGGCTCAGTTGGTCGATCCACACCTTCGTCGCGAGGAAGACGTCCTCGCGGTCGACCGACGCCGAGGCGATGCCCTCGCCGACGGCGGCCTCGTTGCCGTAGGCCTGAGCGGTGTCGATGTGCCGATAGCCCGTCTCGAGGGCGGTTCGAACCGATTCCGTACACTGTTTTGGGTCGTCGTTCTGCCACGTTCCGAATCCGAGGGCAGGCATGCCGCTCCGTTCGGGAGCGCTGCGGCTGGGTTCTCGTTGCGTCATATCCGACTATTCGTCGTTGCCGGCGAAAACGGTTGGGTCACCGGCGAGTCCGGGGGGAAACCGAAACACGTCGCGACGGAAGCCCAAAGGTTGGTTATTTATGCTCTTCCGTGTTAACGCCCGAACATGCCCGCAGAAACGTATGACATGGTCGTTGTCGGCGGCGGGACCGCCGGCTGTTTCGCCGCGGCAACGGCTGCTGGAGAGGGGCTCGACGTGGCCCTTCTCGAGCGAAAAACCGAGGACGAAGGCGGCCGCATCGCCTGCGGCGACGCCATCAAGGGCACGAGTACCTTCCCTGACGTCATCGACCTCGACTACCTCCGCGAGGAATCGTTCACCAACGAGGGCATCACCCTCGCGCGCTTCGAGAACCCCAAGACCGACGAGAACCTCGATATCGGCTTCCGCGGCGGCAACGGTGCCATCGTCGACCGGAAACGCTACGGTGAGGTCCTCCTCGAAGAGGCCGAACGCGCCGGCGCCGACGTCCATTACGAGACCGTCGTTCAGGACGTCGTCCAGAACGGCGCCGTCAAGGGCGTCACGGCCACCCAGCGTGGCTCCGTCAAGGAGTTCGAGACCGACGTCCTCATCGACGCCGCCGGCTCGCTGTCCCTCCTACAGGACAAGACCGACTTCGACGACACCACCTTCGACACCAACGTCAACTACCAGCAGTTCTGTTCGGCCTACCGCGAAATCGTCGAGGTCGACGAACCCGTCGACTGGCACAACGCCATCGTCTTCAAGCCGACCGCCGAACTCGGTTACCTCTGGTACTTCCCGCGCACCCCGACCGAAATCAACGTCGGCCTCGGCTTCCAGATGAACAAGGAGCCGATGAAACTCGTCGAACACCTCCGAAAGGACCTCCGCAACCGCGACGAGTTCAAGAACGCCACCGTCAAGGACAAACTCGGCGCCGCGCTCCCGACCCGACGCCCCTACGATTCGGCGGTCGCGCCCGGCTACATGGCCGTCGGCGACGCCGCGGGCCACGTCAACCCCTGTACCGGCGGCGGCATCCCCGGCGCCGCGAAGGCGGGCACGTGGGCCGCCGAAGCCGCCATCGAGGCCATCAGCGACGGCGACACGAGCGAGGGCGCCCTCTGGGAGTACAACCGCCGCGTCCAGACGGACTTCGGCAAGCGCTTCGCCGCGATGGACCTCTACAACATCTGGGGCGGCACCTACGACACCGACTACCTCGTCGACATCATCAGCGCGATGCCCGGCCAGCAACTCGCCGACGCGCTCGCGCTGGAGGGCACCGCCTCCATGAGTTGGCCGCTCAAGATCAAGACCGCCATCAAGACCTTTGGTCACTGGAGTACCCTCTTCGAACTCAAGAAACTCAACGAGTACGCGACCGACCTCAAGGACGTCTACGACGACTACCCGACCACCCCCGACGAGTTCGACGACTGGCAGTCCCGCCGCGACGGCCTGATGGACGACGTCTACGAACTCACGGACGCCGAGCCCAAGTATTAAAGCCCACTTTTTGCACGCTCCGCCGGTCTGGCGCGCTATGGCGCCAGACCCGGCTCCGCGGCAAAAACGTGGTGAAAATATGCGCGCCTCCCTCCAGTCGCGCGGCCTGACGGCCGCGCGGTAGTCGGTCGGCGCTACGGCACCTCGCTTTGCTCGGTGCCGGGAACCGCCTCGGGGGCCTTCGAAGAAGGCCCCACTCGGCGGATACAAGACTATAGTTGTTTCAGCAAGCCGAAATAGAGTTCTCTCTTAGCTGGCTAAGTCAATGTATAAGATTAGCATCCGCGAGAGGGGGTTCGGAGAACCCTCTCGAAGCGGTTCCCGGCGCCGAGCGAAGCGAGGCGCCGTAGCGCGCACGGACTGACGCGAGCCGGAGGCTCGCGGAAGGAGTACGCGCGCATATTTTCACCACGTTTTTGCCCGACTGAGCGCGCCGAAGGCGCGCGAAGGAGGTGCAAAAAGTGGTTCTAATAGAAGGCAATCGGCTTCCCGGGCGATTCCTCGCGGGAGACCTTCTCGAGGGCGTCTTCGAAGTCCGTGTCGGTGACCTCGGTGCGACCGTCGCGGATGGCGAACATCCCGGATTCGGTGGCGAGACTCTCCAGTTCGGCGCCGGTGAAGCCCTCTGTCTCCTCGGCGACGGCGTGGAGGTCGAGTTCCGGCGCGAGATTCATGTCGCGCGTGTGAATCTCGAGGATGCGCTCGCGGCCCTCGATGTCGGGTTCGGGCACCTCGATGAGGCGGTCGAACCGGCCGGGTCGGAGGATGGCGCGGTCGAGCATGTCGAAGCGGTTGGTCGCGGCGATAATCGAGATGTCGCCGCGCTGGTCGAAGCCGTCCATCTCCGAGAGGAGTTGCATCATCGTCCGCTGGACCTCGGCGTCGCCCGACGTTTTGGATTCGGTGCGCTTCGAGGCAATGGCGTCGATCTCGTCGATGAAGATGATGGCGGGTTCCCGCTCCGCGGCGAGTTCGAAGAGGTCGCGAACGAGGCGTGCGCCCTCGCCGATGAACTTCTGGACGAGTTCGGAGCCGGCCATCTTGATGAAGGTGGCGTCGGTCTGGTTGGCGACGGCCCTCGCGAGCATCGTCTTGCCGGTCCCCGGCGGGCCATAGAGGAGAACGCCGCTCGGCGGTTCGATGCCGACCTGCTGGAACTTCTCGGGGTTCGTGAGGGGGTCCTCGACGGCTTCCCGGACCTCCTGAATCTGCTCGTCGAGGCCGCCGATGTCCTCGTAGTGGACCTCGGGTTTCTCGGAGATTTCCATCGCCTGTGCGCGGGCGTCGGTCTCCTGGTCGAGAACCGTCTGGATGGCGAAGGAGTCGTTGATGGCGACGCGGTCGCCCGCTTCGAGCTTCTGGTAGAGCCGCGGGGAGACGTCGGTCAGGACCTCCTGATTGTTGCCGTGCTGTTTGAGCAGGACCTGGTCGTCGGTGAGCTCTTCGACCGTCGCGATGTACAGCGACGAGGTTTTCAGCGCCTCGTTTTGCTCCTGGAGGTCGCTGACCTCCTCTCGAAGGTCCGCCTGACGCGAGCGGGCGTCTTCGAGTTGGTCCGCGAGTTCGTCGTGGACCTGGGAGACGTCGATGAAGTGTTCCCGAAGCGCGGCGAGCCGCTCTTCCTCCGACATATCGGGGTCGAGGTCGAGGGTCGGCCGGTCGGGAAGAGAGGGACTATGCGACATTGCTGGACCGTAGGAGTTGGAGATTAAAAGTGGCTTTGGGTGGGGGAAACGGTTGCGCTAGGAGGTACCACACCACGAGACGGGCGTGGCGGCCGGTCGCTCGAACCTTATTGGAGCGACTCGTACTCGCCGACCATCTCGTCGTAGGCGTCGATGGCCGACTGGACGGGGTCGGGCGTCGACATGTCGATGCCCGCCGTCTCCAGCAACTCCAGCGGGTAGCCGTGCGACCCCGACCGAAGGAACTCGCGGTAGTCGGCCGCAGCCTCCTCGCCCTCGGCGTCGATGTGTTCGACGATGGCGTTGGCCGCGCTGATGCCCGTCGCGTACTGGTAGACGTAGTAGGCCCGATAGAAGTGCGGGATGCGCATCCACTCGCGGGCGATGCGGTCGTCGACGTCGGCGGGTTCGTAATACTGGCGCTTGAGGTCGCCATAGAGGTCGTCCAGTCGGTCGGGCGTCAGCGCCTCGCCGGCCTCGCTGAGTTCGTGGGCACGATGCTCGAAGGAGGCGAACATCGTCTGGCGGAACAGCGTCGACCGGAACCGTTCGAGGTACTCGTCGAGGACGTGCTTGCGGAACGCCTCGTCGTCGACCGTCTCCAGCAGGTGCCGGGTCAGAAGCGCCTCGTTGACCGTCGAGGCGACCTCGGCGACGAATATCTCGTAGCCGGAGTAGACGTAGGGCTGTTCCTCGCTGGTCAACTCCGAGTGCATCGAGTGGCCGAGTTCGTGAGCCAGCGTGTACATCGAGGCGATGTCGTCCTGATAGTTCAGCAGGATGTACGGCTGGCTGTCGTAGGTGCCGCCGCTGTAGGCGCCCGACTGCTTGTTGGCCGTCTCGTAGACGTCGACCCAGCGGGATTCCAGTCCTTCGGCCATCCGCTCCTGATAGGCCTCACCGAGCGGTGCGACCGCCTCGATGACGTACTCCTTGGCCTGCTCGTAGTCGACCTCGGGGCTCTCGCCGCCGGCCAGCGGCGCGTAGAGGTCCCACATCTTCAGGTCGTCGACGCCGAGACAGTCCCGTTTCAGTTCGGCATGTCGGTGCAGGACGTCGAGGTTGTCCTCGACGGTATCGACCAGCGTGTCGTAGACATCGATAGGGACGTTCGGGCCGTCGAGGGCGGCCTCCCGGGCCGTCTCGTAGTTGCGCGCGGCCGCGAGTTTGGAGTCGGACTTGACGCTGTTCTTGTAGGCCGTGCCGACGGAGTTGCGGTACTCGCTCCACTCGTCGTAGAAGGCCTCGTAGACGCGCTGGCGGAACTCGCGGTCCGGGTTCTTCTGGAGTTTCGCGAAGTTCGACAGCGTGACGCGCTGGGGTTCGCCCTCCGGGTCGTCGACGGCGGGGAACTCCATGTCCGCGTTGGTCAGCATGTTGTAGACGTCGCCGGCCGCATCGGTCACCTCGCTGAGGTCGGCCAGCAGCGCCTCGATTTCGGCCGAGCGGGTGTGTGGCTTCATCCGCAACACGTCGTCGAAGTAGTGCTCGTAGGTCTCCAGTTCCGGGTTCTCGTCGACGAACGCGTCGATGGCCTCGCGGTCGAGTTCCTGCAGTTCCGGTTCGATGAAGCTCGCGGTGCTGGAGGCGTCGGCGGCCAGCGACTGCGAGCGAGCCGCAAGCGCCTGATACGTCTGGTTCGTCGTGTCCTCGTCCTTCCGCATTCGGGCATAGGCGGCGACGTTCGAGACCTCTCGCATGATGGATTCGCGAAGCTCCAGTACCTCTTGGAGGGTCTCGGCGTCCTCGGTGACGCGTCCCTCGTAGGCTTCGAGGTCCGCGAGGCGTTCCTCGACGTCCTCGTAGGCCGCCTCCCATTCCTCCTCGTCGGCAAAGAGGTCCGTGAGGTCCCACGTGTACTCCTCGGCGATGTCGCTGCGCTCGGGAACCGAACTCATACCGCCTCGTTTGGGCGGTAACGCCCTAAACCCGTCGTCACCGGTCGACCGTTTCCGGGGCCAACGACCCGGCAACGCGGGCTTCGGACAGCCGTCGGCGCCGGCGCTCGGCGAACACCTCACGAGCGCTTGCTGCGGCCGCTTCGTCGACCGCGAACTCGACGCCGGGATACGCCACGTCGAGCAACACGAGCGGTTCCGGGGCCGCGGGGGCGATTCCGTCGGGCCCGTCGAGCGGTTCGTCGCCGAGCGCCCGGTCGAGAAAGGCCACCTCGCGCTCGCCGAGGCCCACCGATTCGACCGCCGAGACGACTCTGCGGACCAGTTGGCGGGCGAACCCGCCGGCCACACAGTCGACCACGAGGAAGGGTCCGTCCCGTCGGAGTCGCACCGTCAGGTCACGCTCGGTCCCCGTCGAATCGGGCGTGAAGTTGTGGAAGTCGTAGGCGCCGGAGAGCCGCCCAGCGGCGCGCTCGGCGCGTTCGTCGTCGAGGTCGGGGGCATACAGGAAGTAGCGATAGGTGCGCTCGACGGCGTCGTGTGTCGCGTGGAACCCCTCGTCCACGTCGGCGTGGGCCCATGCCCTGATACCCGCGGGGAGTTCGCCGTTGAGCGCCCGGGGTGTCAGCCAGTCGGGCGCCTCGATAGCCACGGTCTGCGCGCGGGCGGAGACGCCAGCGTCGGTGCGACCGGCCGCCGAATAGCCCGCCGGGGCGCCGTCCTCGAAGGGGATATCGAGCGCCGCGAGCGCCGTGAACAGCGTATCCTCGACCGTCTCGCCGTGGGGCTGGCGCTGGAAGCCGCGATAGTCTGTCCCGTCGTAGGCCACCCGAAACGTGCGCATACCTCGTGTACCGGAGGGCCAGCGGCTTGGAGATGGCGGTCCGCCGTCGGACCCGCGGCCGCGAACGTTCAGTAGTCGGTGCGGATGCGGAGTTCAGAGCCGGTAATCGTCTCGACCGTATCGGCCGGAACCTTGAGGTCGTCCTCGTCCGCCTCGCCGAACCCGAGGCCCTGCACGATAGCGTCGGTGACCCCCGGGTCGGGTTCGACGTAGGCGACCTGTTCGTCGGGGGCCACATCGGTGACGATGCCGATCTCCTCGGCGCGCTCGTTGGTGAGTACCTTCCCCTGGTCCCGAAGCGAGAGCAGTGCCATTGCTGTCGGAACCTGTGTCCCGCCGCGATAAAATACCTCGTGGCCGCGTTATTCGTAGTCGTCGTAGGTCGGACGCCCCCCGTCGGGTGGGAACTCGTCGATGGGAATCTGCTTCTGGTCGCCCGATTCCATGTCCTTGATGGTGACCGCGTCGTCCGCGAGGTCTTGCTCGCCGACCACGACGACGGTTTCAGCGTTGATGCCGTCGGCGTACGACAGTTGGTCGCCGAAGCCGCGGCCCGTCAGGTTCAGTTCGACGACGTGGCCCAACTCGCGGAGTTCGCGAGCGATTTCGGCGGCCTCGGAGCGGGTGTCGCCGACCGTCAGCACGTAGTAATCGGTCGCGACCTCCTCCTCGGGCCAGACGTCCGCGCGCTGGCAGAGCAGCGACAGCGTCTCGTGGCCGATGCCGACGCCGACGGCAGGCGTCGGTTCGCCGCCGAAGCCCTCGATGAGGTCGTCGTAGCGGCCGCCACCGAAGACCGACCGCGAGACCTCGCCGGCGGTGTCGAAACACTCGAAGACGACGCCGGTATAATAATCGAGCCCGCGGGCCGTCTCCAGCGAAATCGTACAGTACTCCCGGGCGCCGAAGTCCTCGGCGGCCGCAAGCACCGCACGCAGGTTCTCGACGGCGCTTTCGACGCGGTCCGTCTCAGCGAAGTCGACGAGGTCGTCGAGGTCGTCGGTCCCGAGCACGTCGTCGAAGGCCTCGGCTTCCTCGTAATCGAGGCCCGCCGCGACCAGCAGGTCGTAGTACTCCTCGATATCGATCTTCTCCTTCTTGTCGACCGCGCGAATCGCGTCGGTCGTATCCACGTCGCTGTCGAGTGATTCCAGCAACCCGCCGAGGATGTCGCGGTGGGAGACCCGGAACTCGAAGTCATCGCCGGAGAGGCCGAGGTCGGTCATGATATCCGCGGCCGCCGCGAGGATTTCGGCGTCGGCCTCCGGTTCCTCCGACCCGAAGATGTCGACGTTCGTCTGGTAGAACTCCCGGAAGCGCCCCTGCTGGACCTGCTCGTAGCGCCAGAAGGGCCGCGTCGAGAACCACTTGATGGGCTTCTGGAGGGCCTGCTGGCGGGCGACGACCATCCGCGCGACCGTCGGCGTCAGTTCGGGCGTCAGCGACACGTCGCGGCCACCCTTGTCCTCGAAGTGGTAGAGCTCCTCGACGATCTCCTCGCCCGATTTGTCCACGTACATCTGGGTCCGCTCCATCGCCGGCGTCCCCACCTCGCGGAAGCCGTACCGACGCACGCGCTCCTCGATTTTGTCGGTGACCTCCCGCCGGGCAGACATCTCGCCGGGGTAGAAATCACGGAACCCCTTCAGGCCGTCGTACATGCGCGTCGGTTCGGCGGCCGGCGCACTAAAAGGTCCGATTGTGGTTCGATTCTCCGAGACGCCTCCGTACAGTCTACGTCTTGCTGTCTCGCGGTTCCCTGCGGTCACCGCTCGACTTTATCGAGGTTTCTCCCTACGGTCGAAACCTCCTATCTCTCGGCTCACTCCGTTCGCCGCTCGATTTAATCGAGACCCCTCGCTACGCTCGGGGTCTCGCTAGTCGTCGACCACGACTTCGACCGGCTCCTCGTCCTCCATCTCCTCGCTTTCGGAGCCGGACTGCTGTTGCTGGTAGAAGAGCGCCCCTGCGACCGCCAGCACGACCCACGACCGCCAGTTGGCGAGGTTCAGCGTGTAGCCGACGCCGAAGGGCTTCTCGACCAACATCCCCTCGTCGGGCTGCCAGTACGAGGACATCATACGCCCCAGCGAGGGCTTGTCGAAGTTATACGGGATTCCGAACAGTTCGCCGGACTGCGGTTTCTCTGGCATGCTCGGACATAGGGCGGGCCGGAACTTATAGGCCCCGGGGACGCCGACCGAAGCTACTGATACCGGCCGCGTTCCTCGATTTCGCGCAACTGCTCGACGACGCGCTCGTCGCCCGTCTCCCGATAGGCGGCCTCGAAGGCCTCGACGAGCGCGGGTGCGTCGTCGGCCGTCCCGCCGACGGCGCCCTCGAAGACGTGGAGGTCCATCGCGTAGTCCTCGATGTCGTCGGTGTAGTAGCCGAGGCCGAGATCGATGAGGTAAGTCCGCCCGCCGTCGGCCTCCTCGGGGGCGACCCGGACGTTCCGCGGCGTCGGGTCACCGTGGACGAACCCCGCCTCGTGACACAACGCGAGATGGCGGCCGACAGCCGCGACGTGCGGTTCGGTCAGAGCCTCCCGGAGGTCCGACTCGCCGACGAACTCGAAATCCAGCGTCGCCTCGACGGGGTCGATATCGTAGACGACGGGCGTCGGGACGCCGAGCCGTCGTGCCTCGCTCGTCAGTCGGGCCTCCGACCGCGTCCGCCGACGCCTGAGTTTCGCGTCCAGTTCGGGGTGCCGGTAGGTCTTGGCGAGGCGGTGTTTATAAACGCGCTCGTCGGCCGGCGCGAGGTCGACGACGGCCTCGGCGCCCTGCGCGCGCTCGTCGGCCGGAACCGGTTTCGCGACCGCCTCGTCCGAGCGCCACGTCACGTCGACCTCGTCGGGGCGGAAATCGGGCAGGACGCGTGATTCCTCGATGGGAACCGTATCGCCCGCGTCGTACATCTTCGCGCCGAGGACAGCTATCATGCCGGCGTTATCGCGGAGGAAGCGCGGTTCCGGCGCGTAGAAGTCGGCGCCGCGTTCCGCACACATCGATTCGAGCATCTCACGGAGGCGGTCGTTCTGCCCGACGCCGCCGCCGAGGACGAGTTCGTCGGCGCCGGTCAGCGACAGCGCGCGCTCGGAGACTTCGGTGAGCATCGCGAAGATGGTCTCCTGGAGACCACAGCAGACGTCCTCGACGGGCGTCCCGTCGTCGTAGGCCTGCTTCGCGGCGGACATGATACCCGAAAACGAGAAGTCCATCCCCTTGACGACGTAGGGGAGGTCGACGTACTCGCCGTCGCGGGCGTGTGCTTCGACCTTCGGGCCGCCCGGATGCTGCCAGCCGACGTGGCGGGTGAACTTGTCGATAGCGTTGCCGACACCGGTGTCCATCGTCTCCCCGAGGACGCGATACCGGCCGTTCCGGAAGCCGAGGAGGTGGGCGTTGGCACCCGACGCGTTCAGACAGACCGGCGAGTCGAAGCCGGAGCGATGCCGCCCGATTTCGAGGTGGGCGACCATGTGATTGACGCCGACCAGCGGCACCTCCAGCGCGCCAGCGAGCGCGCGGGCCGCGGTGCCAGCGATGCGAAGGCAGGGGCCGATGCCCGGCCCGCGGGAGAAGGCGACGGCATCGAGGGCTTCGGCGGGGTCGCCGTACTCGGCTCTGACGTGGTCGAGGGCGTCTTCGACGACGGCGGGAATCGCCGAGCGCATGTGTTCGGCGGCTTCGCGCGGATGAATGCCGCCGCTCTCGGGGACGTAGGCGTCTGATTCGATAGAAACGGCGTCGGTTCCGGAATCGAAGACGGCCGCGCTGGCACACCAGGCGGTCCCCTCGATGCCGAGCACGCGGGTCACGGCCTATTTGAATTCGGTGTAGCTACACTTGCCGCAGTGCAGGCGGTCGCCGTAGTCACCGAGGAAGGTGTCACCGCAGCGGGGACACTGCTCCTTGTCGGTGGAGCCGTCGTCGTTATAGTACTCGTGGCGGGGCATTTAGGCTTCCTCCGCTTCGGCTTCGGCGTCGGCGTCGGCCTCCTCGGCGTCCTCGTCGGCCGTGATCTTGTTCCGCTCGAGCATGTACTCCTGTTCGACCTCCTTGGCTTGCTCGGCGCTGTCGTAGACCTTCGCGTAGCCCACGCTCTTGCGCATGCCGTATTTCGTATCGAGGGTGTGCACGACGACCTCGCTGGCGTCCTTGTTGAGCTTTGCGGCCAGCGAGTCGCGAACGGAGAGGCGGGAGGGCGTCGCTTCCTCGTGGGTCAGTTGGAACCGAACGTCCGTTCGGTGCAACATCGGATTCTCGTCTTCATCGATGATTTCGACGTCCATGGTTACGTTACCGCTTTTTTCCCTCGAAGCGCGTAAAAGGATTTCGAAGCGGCGGATTCAGCCGAACCGGTGAGGCGACCGACGACCGTCAGGCCAGTCGGTCGTACGCCGACCGCCCCAACTCGATGGCCAACACGACGATGACCGCGAGCACCAGCGGCGGCCCACCGGGCACCCAGTCCTCGCCGTAGACCACCTGAATGTAGATGTTCCCGGCGACGATGATGACCACCCCGACGAGGAACGGCCAGTATTCGCGGACCCACTCCTTGCGGTCCTCGTCCATAGACCCGCCTCACGCTCGGCACGCAAAAGGGCTGGGGCAACAGCGACTGGAACTCAGGGCGCGAGAATCGACGCGATACGGGTGTAGTCGCCGTCCATCTTCTCCAGCAGGTTGCGGCACTCGATGCGCAGGCCCTCGTCGACGACGGCCAGCACCATCCCCTCGTCAGGCTGGCCGTAGACGACCGACGCGCCGTCCGGAGCGGTGACGATGGCCGGTAGCGCGGCGAGGTCCTCCTCGCCGACGACGGTGATGACGACGGTGCCGGGGCGTTCGATGGCGTCGACCAGCGCCTCCAGCAGTTCCTCGGTCAGCGTCCCCGCCGGGTTCTCGACCTCTATCCGGTGGTCGAAGCCGTCGATGGCGTCCAGCACCTCGCGCTCGACGCGTTCGCGTTTGGTCTTGCCGTCGACCAGCGCCACGTCGGGCTGATAGCCCGCCGTCAGCAGGTGGTAGGTGACGATGTCGCCGACGGCGATGATGGGTTCGGTCGCCTCGGCGAGCAGCACTTCGGCCTCCGTGTAAACGGGGCCCAGCGGCTCTTTGAGTTCGTGCCGCATCTCCTCGGGGAGTTCGGCGACCACCTCGGCCATCTATCTGACCTTCAGCGCGTAGCGGCCGGGTTCGGTGACTTCCATCTCCGCCGCAATCTCGCTTTTCTCGGGGTGGGCGATGACGACGTAGCCGGCCCAGTCCTCGGTCAGCGAGTTCGAGCCGCAGGCCGGGCATTGCTCGCCTTCGTCGACCTCGAGGACGCGGTGGCAGTCCCGACACACCAGTCGGTCGGCCATCTAATCACCCGCCTGCGCCTCGCGGCGCTTGCGTTCCTCTTCGAGCCAGCCGTGCTTGCCGAGTCCCGGCTGTTTGGCCGTCAGACCGATCTTCGTATCGCGGGGGTTCCGCTCGTCGATGCTCTTGGTGACGATGCGTGCGCGCACCGAGTCGCCGACCGAGAGCACGCGGTTGGAGTCCCGCGAGGCCAGTTGCTGGTTCTCCTCGTCGTAGGCCAGATACTCGTCCGAAATCTGGGAGACGTGGAGCAGGCCGTCGACGGGCCCGATGCCGACGAAGGCGCCGAAGTTGACGACCTCGACGACCTCGCCGTCGACGACCTCCTGCATCTGGGGGTCGAACGTGACGGCGTCGAACTCCGCCTCGTAGTAGACGCCCGGCCGGTTCGGCAGGACCGCGCCCTGTCCGATATCGTGGACCTCCGAGATGGAGACCACGCTGCCGACCTTCTCGTCCATCTGTCCTTCGAGCTTGTCCTGCAGCAACCGCTTGACCAGCTCGGGCGACACATCCGCGAGGTGCTTCGGCGGCACCTCAACCGTATCCTTGAGTCGTACCCGTTTGTACATGCTATGGTTCGTTGAGTTCCAGTTTGTTGCTCCCGCGTAAACTAATTACGGGAACGTTCGCCTCTAAAAGCCGCGTTTGCAGCGGCCCGTCGTTCGTCACCACGTAGTCGGCCCCCTGGCCGAGTTCCAACACCGCGTCGTCGGCGTAGTCCGCGTCGTGCTCGATGGCCTCGCACTCCCGACGGGCGAGGTCCGCGCCGACGCTCGCCGCGGTCGCCTCCTTGCCGTGGCCGCCGGCCAGTTTGTCGAGTTCCTCGAGGACCGCCTCGGGGACCACCGCCTCGTAGTCGCCGAGCAGGCGGTCGAGTTCCTCGAAGGTCCGCACCCCGACTTCGACCGGCATCATCAGTGCGTTCGTATCGAGCACCACGCGCATCACCGAAGCGTTCCGACGCCGATGAGTCGCCAGCGCGCGCCGACGCGGCGGTTGATGGCTATCTTGGCGCCCGCCTGTGCACAGACGGGGCGTTTGAGTTTGACCTCACACTCGCCGTCGCGCGCGCTGGTGACCGACCCGACGGTCGTCGCCGTCCCGACGGTCAGCATGAGCGGTTCGCCCGTGCTGATGGGTTCGACGTCCTCCTCGCCGACGATGCGGTCGAGCAGTTCGACGTCCATCGTGAACTCGTCGTGGGTCGGCGGGAGACTGCCCGGCGGGCCAGCGACCTGTCCGGCCAAGGCGTCGCCCTTCGTCAGCGAGGGGTCGAGTCCCGTGCCGACGCCGAGCAGCCCGCCCGGCGTCACCTCGTCGACGAACTCGCCGCCGGCCTGCAGCGACCGGACGGTCGTCTCGACGGGGTGGTACTCCGAGCGACCGCCCTCCTCGATTTCGCGGCCGGGCTTGATTTCGATGTCGTCCTCGTTTTCGAGGCGGCCCTGCGTGAGCGACCCGCCCAGAACGCCGCCGGTGAGGTCCTCGTACGTCGTGCCGGGGCGGTTGATGTCGAACGAGCGGGCGACCTGCAGGCGGGCGTCCGCCTCGGGGTCCCGGTCCGGCGTCGGAATCTCCTCCTCGATGGTCTGGATGAGGAGGTCCATGTTGACCTCCTGCTGGGCGGAGGTGGGGACGATGGGCGCGTCCTCGGCGACCGTGCCCTCGACGAACTCCTGAATCTGTTCGTAGTTGTCGACGGCCTGCTCGCGGTCGACGAGGTCGATCTTGTTCTGGGCGATGACGATGTTGTCGATGCCGATGATGTCCAGCGCCATCAGGTGTTCTTCGGTCTGGGCGCGGGGGACCGGCTCGTTGGCGGCGATGACGAGCACGGCGCCGTCCATGATGGACGCCCCCGAGAGCATCGTCGCCATGAGCGTCTCGTGGCCCGGTGCGTCGACGAACGACACCGTACGGAGATGCTCGCTCTCCGAGCCGTCCGGGCACGTCTCGTCGACGGTGTAGCGGTCCGGCTCTTCGAGGTCCGGACACTCCCGGAACGTCGCGTCGGCGTATCCGAGGCGAATGGAGATGCCGCGTTTCATCTCCTCGGAGTGCTGGTCGGTCCACTCGCCCGAAAGCGCCTGGACGAGGGTCGTCTTGCCGTGGTCGACGTGTCCAACCAGTCCGATGTTCACCTCCGGTTGTCGGTGTTCTTGCGTCATTTAGTAATGACGTGAATATCCTCCCGTGCGCCTGATAACGCTTACTATACCTTCGGCACCGATACGCGGGCGAGTTCGACCGTGCGACCCGGCCGCGAACGGCCGTCCGGTCGCCGCTTCCCAAACAGTCACGGCGAACGGTGTGTGAATCAAGGACATGGGAAGCATCGAGACCGTCACCCTCGATTCGTACAGCACGCTGGTCGACGTCGAGGCCGTCGAGGAGGCCCTCGCCGACGTCGTCGACGACCCCGAGCCCGTCTCGAACCACTGGCGGTCCCGGTCACTCATGTACACGATGGTCGCCAACGAGGTCGACGCCTACGACACCTTCTACGCGCTGAACCGCGCGGCGCTGGAACACGCGCTCGACGCCCACGGCGTCGACCTCCCCGAGTCGGAGCGGGAGACCATCCTCGAAACATACCACGAACTCGCCGTCTTCGACGACGTGCGCGAGGGACTCCAGCGCCTCCACGACGCCGGGGTCGATACGTACGTCGTCTCGAACGGCAACCCCGAGATGCTCGCCTCGATGGTCAGCCACGCCGGCATCGAAGACGCCATCGAGGATACCATCAGCGCCGACGAGGTGGCGACGTTCAAGCCGAACGTCGAAATCTATCGACACGCCGCGGCCCGGACGGGCACGCCCATCGACCGCATCGCCCACGTCAGCGCGCTGTTCTACGACGTTCTCGGCGCGAAACACGCGGGCATGACCGGCGTCTGGCTGGACCGCGGGAAGGTCCCGTGGGACGGGGTCGCCGGCGACCCCGACGCCGTCGTCGACGACATCCGCGCGCTCGACGACCGCCTCGATATGGACGGATAGCGCCGATTGACAGCTATATTACAAAAACGGCGTTGAGGCAAGTTATTAGCCGGTAGCGGTACACGGAACGAACATGAGCGACGCAGAAACCGCGGGCGCCTTCGCCTGCGAGGAGTGTCTCCAGCCCGCCGAGGCCTTCGCGGTCATCGGCAACGAGACGCGGCTGGCCATCCTCGAAGCCCTCTGGGAAGCGCCCGAACGCCCCGTGTCCTTCTCGGACCTTCGCCGCCGCGTGGGGACCCGCGACAGCGCGCAGTTCAACTACCACCTCCAGAAGCTGACCGGCCAGTTCGTCCGGAAGTGCGAGGAGGGCTACGACTTCCGCGGGGCCGGCCGCGCGGTCATTCAGGCCGTCCTCTCGGGGAGCCTCAATCAGGACCCCGAGTTCGGCCCCGTCGAGGTCGACGGCGAGTGCGTCGACTGCGGGGGTTCGCTCGTCGCCCACTACGCCGACGAGACGCTCCGGGTCGAGTGTGCCGACTGCGGCCGACTCCACGCCGACGGCGAGTTCCCGCCCGGCGGCCTCGAGGACCGGACCAAAGACGAGGTGATGGACGCGTTCAACCAGCGTGTCCGCCACCTGCTGTGTCTCGTCTCCGACGGCGTCTGTCCGGCCTGCAACGGCCGCACGGAGATGACCATCACTCGGACGGGAGAGTTCGTCGACTACGACGTCCACATCGAACACGAGTGTCAGCGCTGCGGACAGACCGACCCCACCTCGGTCACCATCGCCCTCCTCGACGATGCCGAAGTGGTCTCCTTCTACCGGGACCACGGCATCGACCTCAACGCCGCGCCGTTCTGGACGCTGGAGTGGTGCGTCTCCGACGACCACACCGAAGTCCTCTCGGAGGACCCGTGGCGGTTCCGCGTCCACATCGAACTCGACGACGAGCGTCTCGTGGCCGACCTCGACGAGGAACTGACCGTCGTGGACGCGACGCGCGAATCCCTGTAACCCCGCCCCTCCGCCGAGCGCGTCGTTTTTCTCCCTCGCCGCCCTGCCATCACCCGTGCGGGAGTACGCCTTCGAGTTGGCGATGTGTGCCGCCGTCGAGGCCGACAGCGACGGCCTCGTCGCCCGGCAACTCGGCAGCCACACCCGCATCGTCGACGTCGTCGAAGTCCGCCCCAGCCCCGACGTTTCGGCCCGGGCGGACATCACCGCCGAAGCGATTCCCGACCTTGCCATCGAGAGCGACGTCGGCGTCGGCCGCGCCCGCTACTGGAAGGACGCCTTCGACGCCGCGCCCGACCGCGCCGAAAACGCCGTCGACCGCGCGGTCGATATCGGCTTTTATACCGCCGAACGCCGCAACGGCCGGCGATACGTCCGGCAGACCGCGCGCTATCCGGACTGGTTCGGCGGCCTCCGGGCCTTCGAGAACAAACCGGACCTCGGCCGCCCCGGCGACCTGCGGTTACAGTTGCGGAAGGACGTCTCGCTGGGTCTGTTCGACGAGGTCGTGCTCGTCACCGAATCCTACGTCACCGGCGCGCACCTGAACCGCATCCCCGAGGCGGTCGGCGTCTGGCGCTTCTTCCCCGAGGAAGGCCGCTTCGAGGTCGTCCGCGAGGCGACGCCGCTGTCGACCGACGAACCCGGCATCGCGGTCCTCGACGAGTCGCCCGCGCGAGTCGACATCGAACCCGTGACGGCCGACGAGAAGGCACGATACCGTCGCCGCATCGCCGAACGCGCTTACGGCAAGGGCTGGCGGCCCGACGCGTTGCCGGCCTGCGAGCGGGCCGAAGCGAGCGCCCCCGAGTTCCGCCCCGACGACGCGCTTCCGTACTGTGCGTGGAAGGGACGGTTCGTCGACCCCGCCCGGGAGTGTGGCGTCGATTGCGAGGGCTACGACCCTGCCGACCCGCCCGAGGCCGACGCCGCGGCCGCACGCGCCCGCCACTCGCCGTGGGACCCCGACCCCGACGGACGGGACCGACGGCAGGTGGGCCTCGACCGCTTCGGCGAGGAGTAGACGGAGAGGCGTCCACCCCGCTTCCGCCGTACCGCGACCGCACCGTAAGCCAATACTCTTTATCCCACCATTCCACCGGTCTCCCATGCGTGCCCGCCCCGCGCTCGTGTTGGCGGTACTGCTCGTCCTGTCGCTGGCCCTTGGCCCCGCCGTCGCCGCCCAACCCGACGACCGGCCCAACCCCTGTGTCGGGACAGTGACCGACCAGCCCGACGAGAACACGCTCGTCAGCATACAGGGCGCCCACCTCACCAGCGATGGCTACGAGAAGCGGCCCGCCCTGCTGGTCTCCTTCGGGCCCAACGGGAGCTTCGAGTGGGCCCGAAACGCCTCGGCCAACGGCCGCTGGTGGGCCTACGACGTCGACCCCCTGCCGAACGGGAACGTCATCTTCGTCACGACCGAAAGCGGGGCCACCGTCGTCGGCGAACTCGACCCCGAGACCAACGACTACGTCTGGACCAAGCACTTCGACGGCCCCCCTAACAGTTCGACGAACCCGCAGGTGACCGACGCCCACGACATCGACCTGCTGGACGACGGCGAACTCGTCGCCGCGGACAAGGGCGAGGGCCACGAACGCCTGCTGGTCTACAACCGCACGCGGGGCGAGACGACGTGGGAGTGGCGCTTCGAGAACCATCCCGAACACTTCCCCGAGAGCGGCGGCGGCCCCGCCGACGACTGGACGCACGTCAACGACGTCGACGTGGTGAACGTCAGCGAATCCGACCGCGTCGACGCCACCGGCGAGTGGTTCATGGCCTCGGTGCGAAACTTCGACCAGGTCGCGTTCATCAACCGCTCCTCGAAGGAGGTCGAGTTGACCCTCGGCGAGGACGACAACGACGCTATCCTCGACGAACACCACAACCCCGACCACCTGTGGGGGCCGAACGGCGAACACACCGTCCTCGTGGCCGACAGCCTCAACGACCGCGTCGTCGAGTACGAGTACGACCACGCATCCGAGGAGTGGGACCGCGTCTGGGCGGCGACCGGCTTCGACGAACCGCGCGACGCCGACCGCCTCCCGAACGGCAACACGCTCGTCAGCGACCGGATGGGCCACCGCACCGTCGAGATAACCCCCGACGGCGAGGTCGTCTGGGAGGTCTACACCCCCTACGAGACCTACGACGCCGAACGCGGCGACGCCGGGTCCAACGGCCCGACCATGCGCGAATACGGCGCCGAAGGGACCGTCGAGGCCCACGGCGACGCGAACTTCTCCGACGAGGAAATCGCCGACTGCGCCGCCGACCTCTATTCGTTCGCCCCGTCGGAGAGCGGCTTCGCGCCGAACCTCCCCAGTGACGACCCCAACACCAGCGATGACGGGGGCATCCCCCTCGTGCCGCTCGCGGCCGGCGGTGTCGTCGTCCTGCTCGCCGCGCTGGGTGCCGTCGGCTATCGCTACCGCGGCTGAATCGCGTCGGTCGGCGATGTGACCGTTACAACGTGAACGTCTCGCCGTCGACGGCCATGTCCTCGGCGAAGGCGTCCTCGGCGGGGATGTAATGGGAGAGGTGGACCAGCAGGTGGTCGTCGGCATCGAGGTCCTCGGCCAGCCGTCGCGCGCCCTCGATGGTCATGTGCTTGGTTCCGAAGGTGCGGTAGACGCCCGCCTCGTCGGCGTGGTCGCCGCCGAGCGGGTGGTACTCGCAGTACTTCGCGGGAACGATGCCGTCCGCCAAAAGCAGGTTCGGGTTTCGGAGGACGTCGCGGGCGCGCTCGGCGACGCCGTAGTTGGTATCGCCCGAAAGCGAGAGCTTCGCGCCGGTTTCAGGGTCCTCGATGGCCAGCCCGTAGCAGACCAGCGGCGGGTGTTCGACCGGGACGAGCGTCACCTCGAAGCCGCAGGCTTCGAAGGTCTCGTACGGCGAACGCGGACGAACCTCAATTGCGTCGAGGTAGTCGTACTTCCGGTCGACGGTCTCGGCGACGCTCTCGTCGGTCGCCGGGTCGGTCTCGTCGGCGGCGTAGACGGGTACGTCGTCGAGGAGTCGATAGGCGTTGCCGAGGCCGTCGAGGTGGTCGAAGTGGATGTGGCTCACCAGAATCCCGTCCGGCAGCGCGACGTCGTTGTCGAGGAACTGCTGTCGAAGATCGGGGCTGGCATCGACCAGCAGGCACTCGTCGGTCCGCTCGTTGCGGACGTGGACCGAAAAGCGCGAGCGCTCGACGCCGCGTTCGCGGGCCGTGGTGCAGGTGTCACAGTCGCAGTTCGGCGTCGGCGTTCCCGTCGTGTCGCCGGTGCCGAGTAGCGTGACCTCCATCGGTGGCTTCGAGGGTCGACGCACGCCTAAAAGTCGCGGTTCCGGTGACGAAGACGGGAACCCCGAACTCAGTCGTCGTGGTCGTGACCGTCGCTGCCGCCCGCGACGAGCGCGTCAGCGTCGCCCTCAATCATGTCCATGTTCTTGAGGTTGTCCCGCTCCTCGAAGTCCTCGATTGCGTCCAGCATGTCCTGCTGGGTGAGGGTGGTCCGGTTTTCGGTCAGCGCGTCGAGGACGGCCTCCCGGAGGACGAGTCGGAGGTCGCTGCCGGTCAGGCCTTCGGTTGCCTCGGCGAGTTCGTCGGGGTCGAAGTCGTCGACGTCCATCCGCCGGGTGACGATGCGGAGGATGTCCGAGCGCATGTCGCGGTCCGGCTTGGGGAAGTTGACGATTTCGTCGAAGCGTCGCCACGCGGCGGCGTCCAGTTGGTCGGGGTGATTGGTCGCCCCGATGAGGAGGACGTCGTCCTGAATCAGCGAGATTTCGTCGATGCTCTTCAGCAGGGTGTTCACGGCGCGTTTGATGGCGGCGTGTTCGTCCGACGAGCGCGTCTTCGCGACGAAGTCGAACTCGTCCATGAAGAGGATACACGGCGAGAGCCGCTTGGCGACCTCGAAGGTCTTGTCGACGTTCTTGGCCGTCTCGCCGAGGTACTGGCTCGTAATCATCGAGAGTTTGACCTCGACGAACGGGAGGTCGAGGTCCTGTGCCAGCGCGCGGGCGACGGAGGTTTTCCCGGTGCCCGGCGGGCCGACGAAGAGGAGTTTCCCGATCTCTCGAAGGCCGATTTCCGCGAGGTAATCGCGGTGTTCGATGGCCTTGACGACCTTGTGGATCTCCTGTTCCTGGTCGTCGGTCAACACGAGGTCCTCGAGGGTCATCTCGATTTCCTCGGGCGCGCGGACGTCGACGAGGTCGAGCATCTCCTCTTCGTCCTCGTCGAACATCTCCTCGAGCAGGGAGTCGATCCAGACGCGGTCGGCGTGGATGGGGCGGTTCTGTTCGCGGGCCTCCTCGTAGGTGACGTCCTCCAGTCGGTCCTCGAAGGCGTAGACGAGCGTGGGGTTGTTGGCGAGGCGCTCGTCGGGAATCCGCTCCAAGAGCCACTCTTCGGCCATGTCACGGTCGGTGAACTCGATCTTCCCGGAGAAGTCGTCCCGGTCGGTGAACATCAGGCCGGAGACGGCCTCCCACGGGCGTTCGACGCCGGTCGCGGCGGCGGCGGTGTTCGTGGTCGTGGTCAGGGGGCGTTCGACCTCGCCGTCCTCCCAGAAGACGCGGCGGTAGCGCGGGGGAAGGTCCCGTTCGTCCAGGTCCCGGTTTTCGGTGTAGAGGGACGCAGTCAGCAGAAACTCAACGACGTCGAGCTCGGGGCTGCTCATTCTCCGAGAAATTACCGCGCGTACGGTATAAGGCCGTCGAAACGCCCATCTTTCGAGAGGCCGCCGCCGCGAACCCCTGTGACCCCACACCGAAGGACCCCGAACGGGCGGCCGAATCGACACGCGTTCGGTTCGCAATATAAATACCCCTGTCGTAGACGGCTTACAATATAAGAGAAACTGTGCTTCGAGCCTAACAAGAAAAACCCGCCTTAGTAGCAGGTTTAACGTAGGTGGACAATAATGAAAGAGTGTATGAGTGACAACACGCCCGTCGTGGTAAAAGCGTATCGTACTCCGTTCGGCAAGGAGGACGGCGTCTTCGCTGACGTCCGGCCCGAGGACCTGTCGATTCCGCTCATCGACCACATCCTCGAGGAGACCGACCTCACCGGCGAGGACGTCGACGACCTCAAGTGGGGCTGTGCCCAGCAGCGCAGCGAACAGGGCAACAACATGGCCCGCGTCATCGCGCTGATGAGCGACCTCGGCGAGGACACGCCCGCGACGACCATCAACCGCTGGTGTGCCTCCTCCGCGGAGGCGGTCATCAACGCCGCCGACGCCATCCGCGCCGGCCAGCGTGACTGTGTCATCGCCGGTGGCGTCGAGTCGATGTCCCGCGTGAAGATGGGCCAAAACAACGAGGTCCACCCCGGCCTCAACGAGTACCACAACGTCGCCGCCCTCCAGATGGGCATGACCGCCGAGGAGGTCGCCGAACGCTACGACGTGACCCGCGAGACCCAAGACGAGTACGCCGCCCAGTCCCAGCAGCGCGCCGTCGCCGCCACCGAGGAGGGCCGCTTCGACGACGAAATCGTCCCCATCGAGGGCCACGACGACGAGGGTAACGAGATCGTCGTCAAAAAGGACGAAGGGCTCCGTCCCGGAACCACGGCGGAGAAACTCGCCGAACTGCCGACGGTCTTCAAATCCGACGGCACCGTGACCCCGGGCAATGCCTCCCAGACGACCGACGGCGCCGCCGCGCTACTGGTCACCTCCGAGGCCTTCGCCGAGGAACACGGCTTCGAGGTCCTCGCCGAAATCGGCAACAACGCCATCGCCGGCGTCGAACCCGAAGTGATGGGCATCGGCCCCGTCCCGGCCTGTGAGAACCTCTTCGAGCGCTCCGGCACCGAGGCCGACGACTACGACCTCGTCGAACTCAACGAGGCCTTCGCCTCCCAGTGTGTTTACTGCCGCGACGAACTCGGCTTCGACAACGACATCTACAACGTCAACGGCGGCGCCATCGCCATCGGCCACCCGCTCGGCGCCTCCGGCGCCCGCCTGCCCGTGACGCTCATCCACGAGATGCAGAAGCGCGACGACGCCGAACGCGGCCTCGCCACCGAATGTGTCGGCTTCGGGCAGGGCGCAGCCATCGAGTTCCACGCGCGATAACTGCGAACACCGCATCCCTCACGCGATTTTTGCGTCGACGTACGGTTCAACAGCCGCGGGTTAAACGCCCGTATAGAGTATCTAACTATCCGGGAGTCGTGTGAGTCTGCCGCTCATGAGATGCAATCGGTGTGGGGAGGACACCTGGCTCGAACGCCACGAAGTCGATGGGTTCACCGGTCGCCTCTGTGAGAAATGCGTGGAGAAATGGGACGAAATCCACTACTGAAAGGGGAGACCCGTTTCGCAAAGCGTAGCGGGGCGCCAGCGTTTTGATAGACTGGACCGTCCGTTTACGCGATGAACCCGATGGAGAGCGACCTCGGCGTCTACGTCGTCTCGGGGGTCTTCGCCCTCGTCGTCTTCGCCGTCGCGATGGCCGTACTCGTGACTCGAACGGCCGTCGACCTGACGCCCGGCACGGTCGCCATGTTCTCCGTGGGGTTCCTGCTCTTCGTCGGCGTCTACTTCACCGCGATGGCTATCTATCGGGGCATCGACAGCCGAGAAGAAGTGCGGTAATCGGCGTTACAGTTCGCCCTTCGTGCTCGGCGTGTCGCTTCGCCGCTCGTCGATTCGCGTCGCGTCGTCCAGCGTCCGCGCGAGGCTTTTGAATAGCGCCTCCACTTCGTGGTGGGCGTTCTCGCCCTCGACCGACGCGTGGACCGTCAGGCCGGCGTTCAGCGTCAGCGACTCGACGAAGTGCCGGGCCATGTCGCTGGTGAAATCGCCAATCGAGGGCTGGCTGAACGCGCCGTCGAAGTAGAATCGGGGCCGCCTCGAGACGTCGACGACGACCTCGGCGACGGCCTCGTCGAGCGGCACCTTCCGGTCCGCATACCGGACGATGCCGCGCTTGTCGCCCAGCGCCTCCTCGAAGGCCTCGCCCAGCGTGATGCCGACGTCCTCGACGGTGTGGTGGTCGTCGATATCTAAATCGCCGTCGCAGCGCACGGTGAGGTCGAAGAGGCCGTGCTTGGCGAGGGCTTCGAGCATGTGGTCGAAAAAGCCGATGCCGGTGTCGACGGTGCTGTCGCCGTCGCCATCCAAATCGAGGGTCACCTCGATATCCGTCTCGGCCGTCTCGCGGGTGACGGCCGCCGTCCGGTCGGTCATGGCTGTGTATTTGCGCGCTCGTTTAAGGTGATTGCGGCGATAGGATTGTTTGATTTCGTTTTTGAGTGAGGGGACTCGTCTGACCACAACACCTCCGAAGCCCTCAGCCGGCTGGCGGTCGCTAAGCGGGATATCCTCGCTCGCTTCGCTCGCTCGGATAGAGCCCGCTTAGCGACTAAACTGAACGCCAGCCGACTTCGCCCTTCGAGTCCGCCAAGGACCGCGCCGCAACCGCAGCCACACGCCTCCCCAACCGACTCCCTCCTTCGCTTCGCTCAGTCGGTCGTCCCTCGCGCGCTGGCACCCGACCGCCGCTCGGGCAAGCCTCGCGGCGGTCGGCCAGCGCGCGCCATTTAAATAGCCTCACGGCCGGGAGCGAGTGGTCGCCGCCTTACGCGGCGACCCTCGTGACCCGGGGAAAGGCAGGGCTGTGCGGTCGCGGTCCTGGAGGACTGAAAGGGCGAGGTTCGGTGGCGCCGAGGGGGAGTCGCTGCAGAGGCACTACCCGAGCGCAGCGAGGGTATCCTCCGCAGCGACCGCCAGCGGACCGAGGGCTTTCCGGCTGTTTGTAGTCACGCCAGTCCCAAACTAGATTTATAAGTAACCACCGACGGAACCAGCGACGTTTCCTAGTGCTCGTCGCGCAGTTCAATCTCCGCAACCAACTCATAGGGGTCCTTCCCTTTCCGAATCGCATCGAGCATCGCGAAGGCCTCGTCGGGTTCGAGGAAGTGCTCGGTGACCGCGCGACCGATGGGCGTCGGCGTGAAGCCGTCGATGAAGTCGTACTCCAGCAGTTTCCCGACGGCGTGTTTCGTCGGCACCTCGCCGACCATGCGGTCGTTGAGGCGTTTGGCGCCCTTCCCGGCGACGGTGATGTTCGCGAGCGTCTCCTCGATGGCCGAGGTCTCGTCGTAGCGAGTGATGACCGGCTCCATCTCGCCCTTGAGGAGTTTGAAGGCCACCTCGTCCTCGCTCATCTCCATCGAGTTGTGATAGGTGGTATCCGGTTCGACCAGCATGTACATCGTCCCCTGGTCGTGGTAGTCCGGGCGGCCCGCCCGGCCGAGCATCTGCTCGAACTCCTGAACGTTGAGCCACTCGATGCCCATCGCCAGCGAGTCGAAGACAACCTGCGAGGCCGGGAAGTCGACACCCGCGGCGAGTGCGGCGGTGGTGACGACGGCCGCGAGGTCCTGATTGCCGAACTGGCGTTCGACCTTCTTCCGGCGGCCGTAATCGAGGCCGGCATGGTACGGGGCCGAGTCGTATTCCAGTTTCCGCGAAATCTCGTGACAGCGCCGCCGGGAGTTGGTGAAGATGATAGTCTGCCCGCGGTAGCCCATCGAGGATTTCGAGTCGAAGGCGCGTTTGACCAGTTTGTTCTCGATATCGAGTTTCTCCTGGCCGTCGGCGAAGGTGACGTGGCGTTCGATGGGCACCGGCCGCTCCTCGAACTCGATGCATTTGGCTTCGAGTTTGCTCGCGAGTTCGCCGGGGTTGCCGACCGTCGCCGAGAGGTAGACCCACTGCGTATCGCAGCGGTTCGTCTCGCAGTAGTGCTTGAGGCGGGAGATGAGGCCGTCGAGGCGGTGGCCGCGGCCCTCCTCGCCGAGGTTGTGGACCTCGTCGATGACGACGGTGCCGATATCGCCCATGTCCTTGCCGGTCCGGAGGGCGTGGTCGATGCCCTCGTAGGTGCCGACGATGACGTCGGCGTTGGGGTCGAAGCGGTTGCCGTCGTCGCGGATTCGCGAGGAACCGACCCGAATCGACACGTCGAGCAGGTCGCCGTAATCGTCCTCGAAGTCCTCGTGTTTCTGGTTCGCGAGCGCGACCAGCGGGACGAGAAAGAGCATCTTCCCCTCGCCCTTCAGCGCGCGGTCGATACCGGCGAGTTCGCCGACGAGCGTCTTGCCGGTCGCGGTCGCGGAGACGACCAGTTGGTCGTCGCCGTCCAGCAGGCCGTTTTCGACGGCCAGACTCTGGACCGGCAGGAGTTCGTCGAACTTCTGGAGTTGCGATTTCAGGTCGCCGTGGACGTCGAGGTCGCGCGTGGAGACGAGGTCGATGTCGTCGGTCGTCGCGCTGATCTCGTCGAACTTCGTGAGTTCGGGGTCGAGTTGCCCCGACAGGAGGTTCTTGACGCGTTCGAGGTCGCCGACTTCGAGCAGGAGGTCCTCGAGGCGGTCCCGGGCGCCCGACCGGAGGCCGCGGTAGTTGGCCTCCCGTTCGAGTTCGCGGCGGGCACAGTCCGGACAGATGTGCTCGTCGTCGGCCTCGATGGCCGTCTCGGCGGTCAGCGGCGAATAGCGACCCTTGCCGGCGCAGTACCGGCAGGTCCGGACCTGTTTGGCGTCGAGTTGGTAACCGTCGAGCATCGCTTCGAGGTCCCGCCGCCCCTCCCGTGAAGTCTGTTCGGAGATGCGGATGCGACGGGCGCGACGAGCCATCTCGACGAACTGTTCGGGTCGGCGCGGCACCTCGTCGTCGCCGTCCTTGACGCGGAATCGGCCGGGTCGCGGGCCGGCGCTGGTCTCCTTGAGTTCGAGTCGCCCGCGGAGCAGTCGCTCGCCATCGCGGCGGACGACGACGGTGTACTCGTCGCGACCCTCGTGGAGGAAGAGGGTATCGACGTCGGCGACCTGCTGTGACACTGGGCGTCTGTAGTGTATCTGGGTATTTCAGTCGTCCGGGATCGGTGTGGACGGATGCCACACCCAGCGGGGCCGTCTTATAAGACCGTGCGTGTGTTAGTGTAACACACTGTCCTCTCCGTCCCGCCGCACGTCGGGGAGGACACCGACAGGAGGGGACCACGATGGCAACGTACATTCACCTGATGGAACTCGGCGAGGAGAGTCTCGAAACGATGGACAAAAGCCCGGACCGACGGCAGGCCGCACGGGAGATGGTCACCGAGTACGGCGGTGAGTTGCGGGAGATGTACTACACGTTCGGCCGCCACGACGTGGTCGCCGTCGCCGAATATCCGGACGACGGCGCGGCCGCACGCGCCGCGATCCGGTTCCGCGGCGAGGGCAACACGAACGTCGAGACGCTGCCGGCCTTCACCGAGGCCGAGTGGGACGAACAGGTCGTCGCGGGGATGGAATAGCCGGCATCGGGCCGGCACGCCGCTATTTGACCAGTTCGATGCTGTCGTCGCCGGTCGGCACCGCACAGATGAACGAGCCCTGCTGGTCGCTCTCGTTGCGGTACCAGTGGACCGTCCCCGCCGGAATGTGCAGGGAATCGCCTTCGCTGACAGTGTACTCCTCGTCGCCCATTCCGACGACGTACTCGCCGTCGAGGACGTACTGCTCGTGTTCGATGTCGTTGGTGTGTTTCGGCACCTCGGCACCCGGTTCGAGGACGAACCGGCGGATGGCGAGGTTCGGCGCGCCGTCTTCGGCGCCGACGAGGACGCCCTTCTGCATCCCCTCGGCGGCGTCGACGGTCTCGTAATCGATCTCGTCCGCGCGGCGAATCAGCGGTTTAGGTTCGGATGCTGTCATGCACTCACCTACGACACCGACCACTACGAAACCCCCGGTTGGCGCGCCCGTCTCGGCCGGTCGGCTTTAAAAGCACGGCGACCCTAACAGAGGCTATGAAGGGTTTTCGCATCGGGAGCGCCTTCGGCATCCCGATACGGTTGGATCTGACCTTCCTGCTGGTGTTGCCGGTGTTCGCCTACGTCATCGGCGCGCAGATGGGCGAGTTGGTCGTCCTTCTCAACGACTCGGTCGGCCTCGGCATCGAACCCGACGCACTGACCGGGTCGGGACTCGCCCGCTACGGCATCGGCACCGTCGTCGCCGTCGGCCTGTTCGTCTGCGTCGTCGCCCACGAGTTCGGCCACTCGCTCGTCGCACGACGGTACGGCGTCCCAATCGAGTCCATCACGCTGTGGCTGCTCGGCGGCGTCGCCCAGATGGAGGAAATTCCCGAGGACTGGAAGAAGGAGTTCACCATCGCCATCGCCGGCCCCATCGTCTCGGTGCTCGTCGGCGGCCTCTCCTACGTCGCCCTCCAGTTCGTGCCCGGCGGCAGTTTCCTGCTGGAGGCCACCCGCTTCACGCTCGCGTATCTCGCCATCATGAACGTCATACTGGCCGGGTTCAACCTGCTTCCCGGGTTCCCGATGGACGGCGGCCGCATCCTCCGGGCGCTTCTGGCTCGCGACCGCCCGCACGCACAGGCCACCCAGCAGGCCGCGAAAGTCGGTCAGGCCTTCGCCGTCATGCTCGGCTTCTTCGGCCTGCTCGTGGGCTTCAACATCTTCCTCATCATCCTCGCCTTTTTCATCTACATCGCCGCCGCCTCCGAGTCCAAGCGGACGGTCATGAACGCCGCCTTCGAGGGCGTCACCGTCGCCGACGTGATGACGCCGCGAGAACGCCTCGACGTGGTCTCACCGAAGACCACCGTCGCGGAGTTCATGGACCGAATGTTCCGGGAGCGGCACACCGGCTATCCCGTCGTCGAGCGCGGGGCGGGAACCACAGCTGGCGCGGGCGGCGACAGAGCACAAGCGGGCGACCGACCGGTCGGCGTCGTCACCCTCTCGGACGCACGGGGCATCGACGAGGTCGAACGCGACGCCTATCGCGTCGAGGACGTGATGAGCAGCGACCTCCGGACGGTCACCTCGGAGACGCCGGTGATAGACGCCTTCGAGACCATGCAACGCGAGGACATCGGCCGCCTGCTCGTCATCGACGACGACGGCACGCTCGTCGGCCTCGTCTCCCGAACCGACGTGATGACGGCGCTGGAAATCGTCAAATCCGGCGGTCAGCCGGGGAGCAGACGACTCGACAGCGAGGCCGCACCCCCCGTCGAAACGCTGGAGCGAGAGCGCACGTGACCCCGGCTAAAACTCGCGGCGGTAGCCGCACTCGCGGCACTCCCAGACCCCGTCCTCGATCTTCTCGAACTGGGATTTCTGGAACGGCCCGCCGAGGCTGTTCGCACAGTCCGAGTTCGGACACCGATCCGATGGCGTTCTCATGTGTTACCAACCATCAGTGGGCGTCGACATATAATACCCCGTCGCAGGCCAGTGGCTCCCTCGCTGTCACTCCGCGCCGTCGACGTTGGCCGCGAGCCACGCCTCGGCCTCCTCGAGAGCGTCGGTATCGGCCGACGTGAGCTTCAGCCGATTGTGGCCGGATTCCTGTTCCGGGTAACAGCCGACGGCGACGCCGAACCGCTCGTGTACCTCGTCGAGTCGGCCGAGGAGGCTCGCCTCGGGTTCGGAGGTGTAGACGAACCGCGATTCCACGTCCCCGGAGAACTCGGCTTCGACCTCCTCGAACATCCGCTGCATCTCCGAGGGAATTCCCGGGAAGACGTAGACGTTCTCGACGACACAGCCCGGCGAGAGTCCCGCGTGATTGATAAGCGGCCGCGACCCCTCCGGCAGAGTCGCCTCCGCCGCCGCGTCGACGTCGAGGTCAGGGTACTCGCCCGCGATGGCCTCCAGCGTCCGCTCGACGTCCGCGAGCGCGAGGTCGTCGACAGCGAGGTCGCGGTCGAACGCGGCCGCGACAGCGTCCATCGTCAGGTCGTCCGGCGTTCGGCCGAGCCCACCCGTCACGATGACCGCATCGAAGGCGTCGCTGTACCGCCGGACCGCCTCGACGATGACCGACTCGTCGTCCGGAACGGTCAGAATCCGTGCGACCGAGACGCCGCGGTCCGTGAGCTGAGTCGCCAGCCACGTCGCGTTCGTGTTCTCGGTATCGCCGGCGAGGAGCTCGTCACCGACCGTCAGAAGTGCCGCCTGCATGCCCGATGGTCGGAGGCGCTGACGGTTAGGCTTTCTCACCGACGAGGCCCGACGCTCGCGTCAGGTCGCCGCCTCCAGCTCCGCCCGACCGATATGACCGAACTCCGCCTTCCGGTGGCAGGACGGACACAACGAGACGACGTTTTCGAGGTAGTGGGCGTCGGCCTCGGTCGTCACCGGCGTCTCGACGAACGCCCGGACCGGGACGATGTGGTGTACGTCCGGGTTCCGACCGAGTTCCTCTCTTGTCGTTCCACAGAGCACACACTCGTAGCCGTCCCGTTCGAGCGCGCGCTTGCGAACCCGGTTCCACCCCCTGCCGTAGTTGGCCTCGACGCCGCCCTTCCAGTTCGGATGGCCCTCTCCGGTGAACGCCTCGGATATCCACTCGTACTGACAGTCGTCGCTGCAGAAGACGTGTTCGCTGTTGATGTTGTTCTGCTGGCGGACCACCTTGGCATCACACCAGTCACAAGCGAGTTCCTGTTCGCCACCGGCCCAGCGGGGATTGTTCTCGCCCGAGACGTCCGGACGATACCGCCAGTTCGCTTCTTCGATACAGTTCCCACAATACAGGCCCTCCTTCTCCGACGGGTAATAGTCGAACGCCGTTCCGCATATTGTACACTCGGTGGTTTCCTTCCCACCGCTGTAATTGGGATTGTTCGCTCCAGTAAACGAGATAGCAGTATCGCGACACTCGTCACTGCAGTATTTTCGTTTCGTCTCGGAGTAAAATTCGACGTAGCAGTGACTACACGTACGATTCGGCAACGGTTCGTCGTGGCCCAGACTGTGATGAACCCGAAGGCCACGTTCGGTGTCGAACTCCCTGTTGCATGTCGGGCACCGATGCATAAAATCGCATCATGCCCGATGTCACAAATAGTAACGCACCAGAAAGAGGAGACTCACGAACGAGATATTACGGAGGGTAATTAGGTCCGGGTGCGGAAATTGAATCCGCCTCACAGCCGCCACAGGGCTGTAGGATGCCACTACCCCAACCCGGACACGCATGTAAATCTAAGCGCACTCCGCTTCATATACGTTACGACTTTTCCAACCCGTGCAACGCCAACGCATACCTGTCCGTCCATTTTTAAGCGCCGACCGACTACCACCGATACCGTGGCGATTACGGACAAGATATACGTGAAGAACCACCGGCAGTTGGCCTCCCAACTGGAGACGTCCTTCCCCAAGAGCGCCTTCTCCGGGGCGACGCTGGACATCCTCTTTACCGGCGACGGCCTCGCCAAACTCGACGACGCCTCCCGGGACCGGGCGCTGGATTTCGCGGAGGACTTTCTGGACTGCGACTGTCAGTCGAACCCCCACTGCGGCTGTCCACAGCGGAAGTTCATCGCGTATCTGCTGGAGTTGCGCGCCGAGGGGCTGGGCCCCGACGCCATCGTCGACGTGATGGGCGACGATTACATGCTGTACGCGTATCCGGGCGACATCCTCTCCTTCCTCGACAACGGCGTTCGGACGCTGGAGGCGGCCGAGCAACTGGCCGAGGTCGACGAACGGAAAGAGATGGCCGAGAAGATCCGGCGGAAGAAACGCGAGTTGTCGGGCTAACCGAGGCGGAACGGCTCTTCTTCGTTCTCCTCGCCGTCGAGGTCTTCGAGCTGGATGACGTCGTCGGCTTCCTGCTCTTCGACCTGCTGGCTGAGTTTGGTGACGTACTGCTTGTACTCGTCGAGCTGTTCGCGGAGGTGCTCGGCTTCGAGTTCGAGCCGTTCGTGTTCGCGAACGAAGCTCTTGGGGACCTCGACCTTCGGCGGGAAGCTCTCGGCCGCCGAGGAGGTTTCGGTGGCGCTGCCCTGCTTGAGTTCGTGTTCGGGGACGACGCGAACCTGCCCGTCGTGGGCAACCAGCGTGTCGACGTAGTCCCGGAACACGGCCGAAAGCGAGATGTCCCGCTCCTCGGCTATCTCCCGAAGGGTCTCGAAGGCGTCCTCGTTGACCCGAAAGGAGATGGTCTTGTTCTTGTTGCCCATGGCTAATTCCTAGCTGGACGGTCCACGTATATAAGGGTTTGTCAGACGCACGCAAGCGATAGCGTCTCAACGACGCATACAGCGGGTGTTCAGTCCGTCGTCTCGATAGCCGTCGTCATCGAGTTACAAGTAGAGCAGGTACGCGGTTCCTCGCTTAAATAGACTGTACTACAGTCGGGACACTCGTACAGGAGGTTGGTGGGTGAGTGGTCTTCCGCCTCGTCTTCCCCGGTTCTTTCTGTGCCGTCTTCGTTCCCGTCGGAATCGCTGGGTTGTGAACGAGTGAGTATCGACCCGAGTTTTGATTTTATCGTTGTCATGTTTTGTATTGTGTACTGTTGATTCTACGCTTGGTCGGAGGCGTGAAATACGGCAAGCCCAACGACGCCGATTGAGATACCGACAAACGCCGAGATTGCCCCGATAACCCCGACGATTCCCGTTATCGCGCTAAGCACGAGTACCAACGCACTAACGGCGACACATTCTATGTAATACCGTTTCGATGAACGGGCATCGGCAGTATCGTCGTCGAGGTACTCGTTGAGGTGGGAGGCCGCTGGTGTCAGTTCGATAGTGCCGCGTTGTTGGTCGAACGTTAGGACACCCATACTGTCGAGTTTGGGGAGATGTGACTGATAGAGGCTGACGTAGACACGCTTCCGTTGCTGCGAGTCGAGCAACTCAGGAGTCGTGTCATTCTCGATGGCAGCGATGTGTTCAGCGAGGTCGCTCAACGTCACCTGACCGTTCTGGTCGTTGAGATACCGAAGCAGTTGCCGCCGCCGAGCGTTTCTGAGTGCATCGAATACGGTATCCGGCCCCAATGCAGCAGGTTCACCACCCCCGACGCCTTCTTCAGTGTCGGTAGCGGTTGGTGACGACGCTTTTCCATTATCAGACAACGGTTCCCCCTGTTCAGTCGTTCGGTTCAACGTAGATATACCCAAACTCTGTTGATTCAATTCTCCCTATACCCGTCATATTTAAACTATAGGATACATCTACTGGTAAAGATACGGCTTGGTGCACAATGGAGAAGGTACCAGATTGCTACGCGGAGTCCGATACATATGCAACACCGTTCTCGCGGCAGTTTCACCGATAGAGAAGCGAAGACCGCATCTCGTAAAACAGCCCACATCATGCTTAAAGGGATAGAGCCGCCCTCATCACCGAACGAAAACGGGTTTACCGACGGGCGATAGACCCACAGCCATGATACTCCCGGGCTCCGCCTCACAGGACCTCGCCGCGGCGCTTTCGGCCGAACTCGACGAGCCGCTCGCCGCCGTCGAATACGACCGCTTCGCCGACGGCGAGCAGATCGTCCGCGTCCCCGAGTCGGCCGACCGCGCGGTCGTCGTCGCCTCAACCGTCTCGGATGCGGCCCACGTCCAGTTGCTCCAGTTGCAGGACGCCGCCCGCCAGCAGGCCGACGAGGTAATCACCGTCCTGCCGTACATGGGCTATGCCCGACAGGACGAACCCTTCGAGGAGGGCCAGCCGGTCTCGGCCCGCGCGATGGCGAAGGCGGTCTCGACGGGCACCGACCGCGTGCTGACGGTCAACCCCCACGAGGACGCCGTCTGTGACTTCTTCGACGTGCCCTGCGAGCCCGTCGATGCGGCGGGGCGGCTCGCCGAACCGCTGCCGGACCTCTCCGACCCCCTCTTTCTCTCGCCGGATGCGGGCGCCGTCGACCTCACGGAGACCGTCCGGGACGCGTACGGGGCCGGCGAGACCGACTACTTCGAGAAACACCGCGTCTCCGATACCGAAGTCGAAATCCAGCCCAGTGACGCCGACACGACGGGCCGGGACGTGGTGCTCGTGGACGACATCATCGCCACGGGGTCGACGATGAGCAGCGCCATCGCCCAACTGACGGGGCCGGCCCGCACCTTCGTCACCTGCGTCCATCCGATGCTGGCGGCCAACGCCCGGACGAAACTGGCGAACGCGGGCGTCGACGCCATTTACGGCACCGACACCATCGAACGCGGCGTCTCGGCGGTCAGCGCCGCGCCGGCTATCGCCGAAAAGCTGTAATCAGCGCCGCCGCGCGAACAGGAGGCTTCCGAGGAGTCCGAGTATCGCCACTCCGGCGCCGAGTCCAGCGCCGTCGTCGGCCGTCGGCGTAACTCTCCCATCCGCCGGTGGCGTGCCGTCGGACCCCGCCGTCGGCGTCACGACGTTGGCCGTTTCGTCGCGGACGGTCACCGTCGTCGACCGTGCGCCCGCGCTGACCGTGTACTCGCCCGGCGCGTCGAAACTCGTCTCCGCGGAAACCGTCGTCGTTCCCGAACCGATTGCGACATCCTCCGAGCCAATAGCCCCGCCATCGACGGCGATAGTGACGTCGCCGGCGGCGGGGCGCTCGGCCGAGGATTCGACGGTCGCCGTTATCGCCACCGTCTCGCCGAGGGCGGGATCGGTCGGTTCGACCGAAACCCCGGTCACCTCGGGGGCGGCGGGGGCCTCGACGGTGACGGTGTCGGTGGCCGCGCCGACGCCGATACCGTACTCGCCGGTCGACTCGAACGCGTGGGCGAACTCGACGGTCGTCTCCTCGTCGGGCGCGAGCGTTCCGGTTTCGGTGGCGACGGCCTCGCCGTCGACCGTGAACCCCGCCGAAAAGTCGCCCTCCTGCGTGCCGACGTTCCGGACCCGAACCGTCGGCCGGAGCGTCTCGCCGGTCACGAGACGCGGCTCGTCGAGGCCGGTCGTCCGGTAGGGGCCGTCGACGGCGAAGCCGACGAACTCGTAGCGCATCTCGGGGCCGCCGAAGGCCGCGACGTGTTCCTCGCGGCTCCAGACTTCGGGCGTGTCCGTCGTTTCGGTGTAGCGGGCCGCGTCCTCGCGGATGTCGGCGTTGCCGGCATCCTCGATGGCGTCGAGAAACGCCTCGTGGGTCAGTTCCTCGTTCGGCTGGTTGAACCGCTGGATGGCGGCGTCGAGAGAGCTGTCGGCGTCGGCCCTGAGCCGGCGGTCGAGGTGGCCGAAGACGAGCGCTCCCTTCTCGTAGTTGCCGCGCGTGCCCTCCCACGTCGCGGGGTCGGTGAGTCGGACGTCGTCGTGGCGGTCCGCGGTGCCGCGTTCCATTCGCCGCCGGAAGGCCTCGTAGTCGATATGGCCCTGCTCATAGGCGATAAGCGCCGCGTAGTAGTCGGCCATCCCCTCGACGGTCCAGCGGGTCTTCTCGGTCCGGTCGTAGTCCTGTCGGGTGTGGACGTACTCGTGGACCCACGTGTTCGCCGGGGTATCGAGCCGTTCGACGTCGCGCACCCACATGTCCGAATCGCCTCGCTGGAGGCCGGTCGCGGCCCACTCGACGGTCGAGGGAACCGCGAACACGAGGACCTCCGCGTCGCGTTCGCCGCCCTCGATGCGCCGGGCGGCGGCCGCAAGCGAATCCAGCACATCCTCGGGGGACTCGGCCATGTCGCTTCGGTCGGAGACCACCAATCGGAACCGCTGGCCCGACGCCTCCCGGTCGTGTTCGGTGTAGGGACCGAGATAGGAGATGTGGCGGCCGGCGACGCCCTCGCCGGCGACGCTGTAGTTGCGGTTCACGTCGGCATCGACCGGCGACCACTTGACGCCGATGCTCGGCGACCGGACGACTGCCCATTCGTCGGTGACGGCGTAAATGTACTCCTGCCCGTCGCCGCGGTCGACGGTGATGTTACCCTCGTAGCTGTACCGAAGCGACGGCTGGTCGGTCTCCCGCGTCCACTCGTAGGCGTTGGGGTCGTCCGCCGACTGCTGGAAGCCGTCGGTCTCGTAGACGTCGGTTTCCTCGGGTAACGTGATTCGAAGCGACGTGATTCCGTCCGGAATCGTCACCGTCGTCCGTACGTCGACCTCGCCGGACGCCGGCGACTCCGACAGCGTGGAATCGATATCGATGGAGTTGGCGGCGGCGGGCGCGGCGAGAACGGCGCTTCCCGCGAGCAGCCACCCGACGAGCAGCGTCGCGACGACGACGGCCCGACCGTTCATTTACTGGCCGGATACGGATTCGATAGTTATCCGCATGTCGGTGCCCTCGACGTCCCAGTCGCGGGCGTGGCCGTCCGATACGTCGCCGAACTCGGCGGCCCGGACCTCGCTGGCGATGAGGTCGCGGTGTTCGTCGACGAGGCCGGCCACCCGGTCGTCGTCGATGTCGAGGTCGACGCGGATTTCGGCCTCGATATCGAGGTCGAGGTCCTTCCGCATCTCCTGGACGCGGCGGATGACCTCGCGGGCGTAGCCCTCCGATTCGATGTCTTCGGTCAGCGACGTGTCGACGTAGACGACGCCGCGGTCGTCGCCGTCGACGGTAAAGGCCGTTCCCTCGACCGTCTCAGGCGTGTCGGTGTTGAACGTCACCATCTCCTCGGTGAGTTCGACCTCGCGGCCGAGTTCCTCGACGACGGCTTCCTGTAGCGCATCGACGCGCTGTTCGGTGACGGTGACGGCGTTGATGGCGTTCATCACGTCGCCGGCCTCGTCGCCGAACTTCGGCCCGAGAACCGACATGTCCGCGCGGGCGCTGTAACTGAGTTCTTCCCAGTCGGCACCGGGGTCGACCAACTCGATTTCGCGGGCGTTCAGGCGGTCACGGAGCAGGTCGCGGTGCCGGTCGACCGCGGCGGCGGCCTCGTCGTCGTCCGCGGCCACGACCACGCGCGTGACGGGCCAGCGGAGTTTCCGCTCGGCCTGCTGGCGGGCGTTCGACCCGGCTTCCTCGACGGCGTCGACGACCTCGATGTCGGCTTCGAGTTGCGGGTCGTGGAACCGCTCGTCGACCTCGGGCCAGTCGCACATGTGGACCGTCTCGTGGCCGGCGTCGCCGGTCAGCGTACCGTAGATTTCCTCGGAGACGAAGGGCGCGTACGGCGCCAGCAGTTTCGTCGTCTCCCGGAGGACGTGATACAGCGTCGCGTAGGCGGCCTGCTTGCTCTCGGAGTCGTCTTCCTCCCACATCCGCTCGCGGACGACCTGAATGTAGAACCGAGAGACGTCCTCGACGATGAAGCTGAGTAGTTCGTCGAGGCCCTTGTCCTGACGGCGCTCCTCCCACTGGTCGGTCATCTCCCCGGTGACCGACTGAAGCCGCGAGAGGACCCACTCGTCGACGGTTTCGAGTTCGGCGTCGTCAAGGGAGACGGCCTCGGGGTCGAAGTCGTCCAGACGCATGTACGGCAGCGGGAACCGGAAAACGTTCCAGAGGATGTTGAGGTCCCGCTGGCGGTTCTCCAGTTCGTCCCACGAGAAGCGCATGTCGTCGCCCTGCGGCGTCTGGCCGAGCAGGAACAGCCGCATCGGGTCGACGCCGTGCTGGTCGATGACCTCCTGCGGTTCGACGAGGATGCCCTTCGATTTGGACATCGTCCGTCCGTCGGGCATCAGCGCCCAGCCGTGCATCAGCACCTCCTTGTACGGAATCTCGCCGAGTGCGGCCGAGCCCATGCCGAGTTGCGACCAGAACCACCCGCGGGTCTGGTCGTGGGCCTCCATGATGAGGTCCGCCGGCCACAGTTCCTCGAATTGCTCCTCGTCGCTCGGGTAGCCGAGCGTGCCCCACGAGGCGACCGACGAATCCAGCCAGACGTCGAAGACGTCGGGAACGCGCGTGTAGGTCGTCCCGTCCTCGGTGATGGTCAACTCGTCGACGGTGTCCTTATGCAGGTCGACCGACTCGGGGTCGACGTCCTGGTCGACCCGCTCGGCGAGTTCCTCACGCGTGCCGACGACGATGGCCTCCTCGACGTCTCCGGACCAACCTCCGGCGGCTTCGCCGCCTCCGTTCGAGGACGAGTCCTCGCTGTCCTCAGGCGTCCAGATGGGGATGGGGATGCCCCAGTAGCGCTGCCGAGAGACGTTCCAGTCCGGCGACCCCTCGACGAAGTCACGAAAGCGGTTGTCGCGGGCCTCCGCCGGGTACCACTCGCTGTCTTCGATGTTCGCCAGCAGTTCCTCTTTGATGTCGGTGACCGTGATGAACCACTGGTCGGTCACCATCTGGATGATGCCCGTATCGCAGCGCCAGCAGTGGCCGTAGTCGTGGTGGACGGTGTCCCGACGGAGGAGCAGCCCCTTCGCTTCGAGGTCGTCCATGATCTCCTCGTCGGCGTCCTTGACGAACTGGCCGGCGTACTTGCCCGCCTCGTCCTCGTAGACGCCGTCCGGGCCGACCGGACAGAAGATGTCGAGGCCGAGTTCGCGGCCGCGCTCGAAGTCGACCTCACCGTGGCCGGGCGCGGAGTGGACGAGACCGGTTCGGTCCGCCTCGACGTAATCGGCCGTGTAGACCTGCAGGGCGTCCTCGCTGTCGGGCGAGTCGGGAACCTCGTCGGCCAGCGGGTGGTCGTACTCCCAGCCGACCATCTCCTCGCCGGAGACCTCCTCGACGATTTCGTAGTCACCGTAGCCGCCCGCTTCGAGGACGTCCTCGACGCAGGATTCCTCGAGGTAGAGCGTCTCCGTCTCGCCACCGCGTTCGGCCTCGACGGCCACGTAGGTCATCTCCTCGTCGACGGCGACGAAGGTGTTGGCGGGGATGGTCCACGGGGTCGTCGTCCAGATGACGAGGTAGCCGTCGCGGTCGACCAGCGGGAACTTCACGTAGATGGAGGGGTCCTCGACGTGGTCGTATTCGACCTCGTTGTTCGCGATGGCCGTCTCACACCGCGGACACTGGCTGATAGAGCGCTGGCCCTGCTCGACGAGGTCGCGGTCGTGGGCCTGCTGGAAGCCCCACCACGCGGCCTCCATGTACTCGGGGTCGACCGTCTTGTAGGGGTCGTCCCAGTCCATCCAGACGCCGAAGGACTTGAAGTCCGCCTGCAGACCGTCGAGTTGCTCCTCGGCGAAGGACTTGCACTCCTCGATGAACTTCTCCTCGCCGAAGGCCTCGATGTCCTTCTTGTTCTCGAAGCCGAGTTCCTCCTCGACCCGCGTCTCGATGGGGAGGCCGTGCATGTCGTAGCCCGGCCGGTCGGTGACGTCGTACCCCTGCATCCGGTGATACCGGATGTAGGCGTCCTTGAGGGTCTTGTTCCACGTCGTCCCCATGTGGGCCGCACCGGAGGTATAGGGCGGGCCGTCCACGAAGAAGAAGTCCTCGCCGTCCTCGCGGTGCTGCTTCGTCTTTTCGTAGGCGTCGACCGCGTCCCAGTAGTCGAAGACCCCGTCTTCGACGTCGTGGGGTTCGTACTGGTCGTCCACCTCGGCGAACCTGCTCATGTTGCACCAATTTCGCGCCGTTGTTAAAGGACAATCGGTACTGTGCGACGGGTTCTGTACCGGTGTGTCCACTCTCGAAAAACGACGGCGGTCGAAAAAGCGAGTCGTCGCGGTCGGTTACGCGGTGAGTTCGCGGAGGTGCGGCAGCAGTTTCTCGGTGCCGACCGAGTAGGCGGCATACAGCGCGACCACGCCGATGACCACCAGCCAACCGGCGAATATCTGATTGCCGGCCGACAGGTACGATAGGCTGTTCAGTTCCGCGAAGAGGCCGACGACGGCGAAGACGACGGTTCCCAGCAGGTAGCCGCCGAGTTCCAGTGCCGCGACCAGTAGTTCTCGCATAGAGTCACTCAACCGGTCAACAAGATAGGCCTTTCGGACGTACCGAAAGGCCTTCAACGAACGCTGGGCAAGCGCACCCAATGAGTTACGGCGGTCAACAGCAGGATCTCGATTACGCACGAATCGCGAAACTTGGCTTCTTCGCCGGGGTCGCCATGTTCCTTCTCGGCGCCGTCGGCGAGGTCATCGGCCGGACCATGACCGCAGGTGTCCCGGCGGCCGCCGACCAACTGTTCATCAGCCTCGAGGCCGTCGGCGTTCTCGTCGGCCTGCTCGTCCCGCTCGTGTTCGGCATCGTCCTCCCGCTGGTCGAGTAGTTACGCTCAGGCCGACACGTCGACCGCGAGGTCCGACTGCAACCACGTCTCGGTTCCCTCCCGGTCGTAGATGACGAAATCCCCGTTATCGAGCGTCAACGAGGAGTAGCGACCGCTGTCCAGCGCCGTCGTCGACGATTCGAACGGCGAGTCGGCATCCGATGGAGAGGGAATATCCTTCATCGTAGCCGACCAGAAGCCATTGGAGGATTTAAATGTTGCCCGGAAAGCGACCCAATTTTCGGGACGGACCCGAAGACTGACCTCACTCGGGACTGCACTGCCGCCGGATGGCGACCTTTCCGGACCCCGACGAGCGCAACCCGCTGGCCGACGACTGCCGGCACTGTCCCGCCCTCGTCGAGGACCGCACCCGCATCTCGTGGGGCGTCGGCTCGCTCGATGCCACGCTCGTCGTCGTTGGCGAAGCGCCGGGCGCCGGCGACCCCGGGGCCGACCGCTGGCAGGGCGGCAATCACACCGGGATGGCCTACACCGCCCGCCACAGCGGCCGCCGCGTGCGTGACCTCTTGGAGGGACTCGGCTACCCACCCGAGACCCTCTACTTCACGAACGCCGTCAAGTGCTTCCCGGCGGATGTCTCCGCGAGCGAAGCGAGCGGAGGCTCGTCGGACTCGTCCGACGGTGGCGAGGGCTCGAACCGCGAACCGACGGCCGAGGAACGTGCGAACTGCCGGCCCTACCTGCTGGAGGAACTCCGGCAGGTCGACCCCGACTGCGTCGTCCCGACGGGCCGACACGCCACCGAATCCCTGCTGGCCGCGACCGACCGGACTCTCGACGGCTTCCTCGAGAGCGTCCTCACGCCCATCGAACCCGACGACCTGCCGCCGCTGTTGCCGATTTTACACCCCTCGTATCAGGACGTTTGGGTTTCTCGCCTCGGCTACGAACCCGACGAATACCGGCAGGCCATCGGCGAGGCGCTGGCCGACCTCGATGCGGGACCGCCCGCGTAGCGGGCATTTATAAGCGCGCGGCGAGCACTCGCCGTCGAATGGTCCCATCACGGTCGACCCGTCGTGCGGTTCTCGCCGCCGGCGCCGCTGGCATCGCTTCGTTGGCTGGCTGTCTCGGTTCGTCCGCGTCGGCGGGCCCGGTTCCGCCGGGCAGCGACTATCCGATGGACCGGTACGCACCCGGGCGGGCCGCGACCGTCACCGATGCGCTCGAACCGCCGGCGTCGCTGGGGGTCTCGTGGTCGCTGTCGGTTCCGTCGACGGCGACCCCGCCCCCGAGCATCCACGCGGGACGCGCCTACCTCAACGACTGGGCGGGCACCCTCTTCGCGCTCGATGCGACCGAGGGGACGACCGACTGGTCGGTCAGCCTCGGCGACGAGGAGGCCGGCGGCACCCGGCCGACCGTCGACGAGAGCGGCATCTACACCGCGACCCGGTCCGGCCTGTTCGCCCACGACCACGACGGCACCCAGCGCTGGCATGCCGACGACGTCAGTAGCGCCCGCGGGTCGCCGGTCGTCGTCGACGGCACCGTCTACGTCACCTACGTCTCGACGGTCAAGGCCTTCGACGCCGCTACCGGGGACCTCCTGTGGAGTACCACACCGGGCGAGGCCTACGGTGCCGGTACCGTCACGCTGCATCGAACCCTCGCGGTCGCCGACGGCACGGTCTATGCCGTCCGGGAGCGCGGCGGTCACGACGTCCCCGACGTCTTCGCCCTCAACGCCGACGACGGCAGCGAGCGGTGGCACGCCGGAACGGGTCTGGTCTACCACCGGCCCGTCGTCACGCCCGAGGGCGACCTCGTCACCGTCGGCCAGCGGCAGGTCGAACCCGACGCCCCCGACGAGCATATCGACGCGTGGGACGTCGTCGTCCGCTGGACAGACGACGGCGAACCCGCATGGCAGACCGAACTGGACGGCTACCGGACCTACACCCAACCGGCCGTCGACGGCCAGCGCGTCTACGCACCGACGACGGCGGGCATCGAAGCGGTCTCGCTGGCCGACGGCGACCGACTGTGGCAGGCCGGCGACGGCCTCACCGGTGCGCCCGTCGTCGCCGGTGACCACGTCTGGGTGCGGGCCGGAGACACCAGCGACGGCCGACTGCGCGTCTACACGCGTGCGGGCGAGGCCGTCGCTACCTACGGCAAGGCCCGAACTCGACCCGCCGTAACGGCGAACGCGGTGTATCTGGTCAGGCCCGGGGCGGCCGTCGACACACTGCTCGGCGACCCGAGCGAAGTGGTCGCGCTGGTACCGCCGTAGCCGCGCGGTTTCGGCTGGTTGGTGTTTATAAACCGCGGACGTGCCCCGGATTCGCCCTGCGGTTTTTGGTCCCGTCCCGCGTCATGCGTTATCATGGGCTACGAGACCATCACCGTCGACCGCCATCCCGACGACGACCGCATCGCCCGCATCCGACTGGACCGCCCGGAACAGAACAACGTCATCACCGCCCGGACGCTCGACGAGTTGACCGTCGCCATCACCGACGCCGACCGCGACGGCGAGGTGGGCGGGGTCCTGCTGGGGTCGACCGAACCGCCGTTCTGCTCGGGGGCCTCCCTCGAAGAGTTGAACGACCTCTCGTGGGAGGAGGGCGCCCGCTGGATGACGGCGTACTTCGAGACGCTGGACCTGCTCCGGGATACCGGCAAGCCGGTCGTCGCCGCCGCCGAGGGCACCTGCGTCGCGGGCGGCAACGAACTCGCCTCGGCGTGTGACCTCATCGTGGCCGGCGCGTCGACCCGCTTCGGGCAACCGGAGGTCGGCGTCGGGTCGACGGCGGCCGGCGGCGGCGTCCAGTTGCTCCCGCTGATGGTCGGCGAGAAACGCGCCCGCGACCTCCTTCTGACGGGCCGCCTGCTGGAAGCCGATGAGGCGAAGGCCATCGGCCTCATCAACCGCGTCGTCGACGATGGCGGCGCCGAGGCCGCCGCGGCCGACCTGCTGGGGACCATCCTCGACGAGAAGAGCCCGCAGGCCTACCGGACCATCAAGGCCATCATGAAACAGTGGACGAACTTCGGGCTGGTCGGCCAGGAGATGGCCAGAGACCTCACCGCGCGGGTGTGGGACTCACAGGAGTTCTCCGAGCGCGCCGAGGCGTTTCTCGCCCGCGAGGAACAGCAGGCGCGACGCTTCGAGGGGACGCGGCCGCGGGAGACGGACGGCGACCCGGCGGACGAGTAGCTACCGTTCGCCGAGGAACCGCTCGGCCGCGCCCGAAAACAGTGCCTCGAAGGCCTCCTCGGAGAGGTCGCGTTCGAGCAGACCCTCGTACTCCGCGCGATAGGGATGTGGCATGTTCGGGTAGTCCGACCCGTACATGACCTGCCCGGCCAGTTCTTCGAAGACCGAATCGTCGATGGACTTCGGGTCGAAGTCGACGTAGTCGCCGACAGCCGTCGACATGGCGAAACAGGTATCGAGGAAGGCGTTGTCGTGGTTCCGGGTCGTCTCGATGAATTCCTCGGTCTCGAAGGTACCCATGTGGGCCGCACAGGCCCGAACCTCTGGATAGGATTCGAGGAACGACCGGAAGGAATCGACGCCGACGTGCGGCGAATCACGGAACATGGGCGCGGTGCCGGCGTGGAAGAGTACGGGCCGGTCGAACTCGGCGGCCAACTCGAAGGCGGGGTCGAGCCGCGAGTCGTCCGGCGCGAGTTCCTGGACGGGACACTGGAACTTCAGGCCGCGAGCGCCGGCCTCGAAGGCTTCGCGGACGACCGCCCGCACGTCGTCGTCGCCGTGGACCGTCGCGAAGGGGACGCACATCTCGGAGTCGGCGGCCCGGTCGAGGACCCACTGGTTGAGGTCGCGGGCGATATTCGGCTTGTGCGCGTACGGCAGCGCACAGTAGCGGTCGATGCCGTGCTCGCGGAGTTCGGCCTCCATCGACTTGCGGTCGGTCGGATGGGGAAATTCCCAGCCGGCCTCGTCGTTCAATGCGCCGCGTATCGCCCGCATGAGCCGGTCGGGCATCAGGTGGACGTGGACGTCGGTCGCGCCGTCCGGACGGGGGGGTTCGCTGTCGTCGGTCATCGTATGAGCTTGTAGACCCCCTTGGCCTCGGCACAGATATCCCCGCCGGATTCGACTTCCATGCTGGCGACGCCGACCGTCTCGCCGCGGCGCCGCACCTCGGCGTAGGCGTCGAGGTCCTCGGGCCGGCATGCGAGAGGTAGTCGACCCGGAGGTCGATGGTCGGCGTATAGCGGCCGAGCGACCCGACGAACGGTGCCGCGCCGGTGAGGTCCGCCAGCGCCGAGATGACGCCGCGTGTGCGAGAATTGGCACATATAGGCATTGGTATAGCGTATGTTAGCACAGGTTAGTTTATAATTCATCTATAAACCACCGTGCATAGCCCGGTTCGAGCCCGGGATTGGGTCGGATTTAATAATCTCCCCTCGCGCATATTCACCCATGAGCGAGGACTGCGTATTCTGCCAGATTATCGACGGGGACATCCCCGGACGGACCGTCTACGAGGACGACGACGTGTTCGCCTTCCTCGATGCGAACCCGCTGTCGCGCGGCCACACGCTCGTCATCCCGAAGAGCCACCACGAACGGGTCTCGGACCTCCCCGCTGGGGACCGGGCGGCCGTCTTCGAGGCGCTGGGCCGCCTCGCGCCCGTCGTCGAAGCGGCCGTCGACGCCGACGGCGTCACCGTCGGGATGAACGACGGCGAGGCCGCCGGCCAGGAGGTCCCCCACGTCCACGGCCATCTCGTTCCCCGATTCGACGGCGACAGCGCTGGCCCGATTCACAACATCTTCCGCTCGACGGCGGACCTCAGCGACGAGGAACTCGACGAGGTCGCCGAGGATATCAAGACCGCCATCGGCGGCGCCTGAGCGGCCTCACGACTCGTCCCGTGCGTCCTCGACCCATGCCGGCCGGTCGAGGTCAACAGCGCCGCCCTCGAACTCGTAGGCGAGTTCGTAGTGCCTCGGGTCCGGTCCCGTGAGGCGAACCAGCAGGTATTCGGCGTAGCTACCGGCCGGGTCCGTTACCTTCCACGAGACGGACGCCGATTCGACCGTCGGTGTATCGGCGCCGGTGCTGACGGTTCCGGTGGCGTCCGTCACACGGTACGGTTCGGTTCCCTCGTACCAGCCACTCTGCGGCCCGTAGACCGTCGTATCGGTCGCATCGGCGTCCACGCGCTCGTAGCCGACGACGTACAGACTCCGGACGAACACCGACGCCGACCCGGATATCTCGGCGGCCAGATCCGTCCCGTTCTCCGCGACGACGAGCGTGACGTTATCGTCCGTACGCTCCGTATGAAGGAGCCTACGGGCCTCGTCGTCCGTAATCCGGGCCCGCAGTCGCTCGGCGTCCGACTCGTCTTCGATTCGGAGGCGTTCGTAGACCGGGTCGCTCGGTGACGCCTGATACTGCTCGGAGGTGACTCCTTCCTCTTCGAGGCGTTGGTATCGCGCGCCGTCGGCGGTCACCGTGGCCTCGAAAGCCAACGATACGTTCCCCTCGACGACGATTCGACCGCTTGTGCGGTAGGCGTCGGCGTCGTCGCCGACTTCGAACCGTTCGCTGGCCGGGACGTTCGCGTGGGAACTCGACGTGGAAACGGGGTAGACGGCAGCAACGACGAGCGTGAGACAGCACAGCGCCAGCGCGCCGATGAGGACGCCCGCAGTCCGGGTCTCCATACGGGACCACAGACGCCCTCCGACCAAAAATGCCGTTCCGCCGGTCGTGAGCACGGCCCTTATAAATGGAGAAGCTAAATAGCGGCGGCCGGACACGTTGGAAGCGATGCCCTCCATACGCTCCGTTTCGTTCAGCCTCCTCGTCGGGCTGGTACACGCGGCCGGCCTCCTCGCCGTCGCCCTCGAACTCGGATACGCCGTCGGTCCCGCCGAGTACTCGATTCCCGGGATGGCGTGGCGATACGGCGGCCTCGTCGTCGTCGCGGCCGTGCCCGTCTGGCTCGCGGTGCGCTATCGACTCGTCGTTCCCCTCGTGGCGGTCCTGCTGACGAGCGGCTACGTCGTCGGGATGGAACTCACACCGCCCGGCCCGACCTTCCGCGACGTCGCCGAACTGGAAGGCCTCGCCGAACCGACCGGTTACACGGTCGTCGAAAACGGGCTCTACATCGTTCGCTATATGGTGAACGCATCGGTCTGGACGGTCGGCTTCCTGTTCGCCGGCGTGGTCGAGGCCGCGGTCCGCTCGCTTTGGGACCGACTGCCACCAGTCGACGATTTCCCATCGTGGCTATCGGTTCCCGCTGACCGACGCGAGGCCGCAACGGTCGCCGCGGGCGGCGGTGTCCTCCACGCGGTCGCCATGACGTGGTTCGCGTACCGGCTCGGCGTCACGGTGTCCGGCGGGTTCGCGTGGCTGCTGTACGGGTACGGCGCCATCGGGATGTGGCTGCTCGCGGCCGTCCCGCTGTACCTCCTGTATCGCCATCGACTGCTCGCGCCCGTGACGCTGATGACCGCGTTCGTCCTGCTCAACGCCCGCGCGGAGTTTACCGCGAGCGTCGAGGACCCACACACGCTGTACTTCGGTGCGTGGTTCCTCTATCTCGGTCTCGTGCTGGTCACGGCGGGAATCGAGTACGGGCTCCACCGGGTCGATGCCGCCCGACGGGTGGGGTCGCTGCTGTAGTCGTAAAGACCGAAGAGCAGCATATTTTTAATCGAAAGGGAGAGGAAATATGCTGTGACCAGCGATACGCTCGCGCTCGTCGGCGCGGCCGGCGGTGCCGGAACGACGCGTTTGACCCTCGAATGTGCGACCCTGCTCGCCCGGGACGGACGGGACGTAGCCGTCCTCGATGCGGCCTACGCGACGCAGGGCTTGGCCGACTACACTCCCGGACGCATCGACCCCGACATGACGACCGCCTGCGTCGACGACGTACCGATACGCGATGCGCTCGTCGACCGCGACATCGAGGCCGCGGGGCGGCTTGCGGTCTGTCCCGCCCGCGCTCCCTTCGAGCGCCTCGCCCGTGCGAAGACCCCCGAGGCCGCCGAGGCCTTCGAGCGTCGCGTGGCCGAGGCCACCCGGGCGTTCGACCACATCCTCGTCGATACGCCGCCCATCGCGGCGAATCAGGCCGTCGCCGCGGTGAACGTGGCTGACCGGGTCGCCATCGTCTGTGACGACGGGCGGGCCGCCGACGCCCTCCCGCGTCTGCGTGACCGACTCGAAGACGTCGGCGCGCCTGCCGATGCGACCGTCGTGACCCGCACGACAGACCACCCCGACGCCGACGCGACGGTTCCCGACTTCGACGCCTCAACACCCGCAGTAACGACGAACGAAACGGCCCGAGAAGCCGTCGCCGAGGTGCTGGAGACGGCCCTCGGCGTGGATATCGAACGCGACGAAACCGACGGTCTCCGGGAATCCCTGCCCTTCTAAAGGAGGTCGTCGACGTCGCTTCGGGCCTCCGAGAGCGGGTCGTCCATCGCATCGACCGAGAGGGCGTCGGCGACGACGGGGTCGGCCGCCTCGATGGGTTCGTGGGTCGCGACGTAGGCTCCGAGTGCGAACTCCGAATCACCGACGCTCATGAGCTGTTGGGCTTCGGTCCGCGATAGCTCGCCGGCCAGCCAATCGTCGAGGACGCGCTTGGCCGTCGGCGAAAGCGGGTCGACCGGTTCGCCGAGCAGATGCAGCGTCTTCGCCGCCGTCGTCGGGGGCATGGCCGCGACCGCGGCCGCGCGGTCGATGCTCGCACCCTCGGCGTAGGCTTCCACGAGCGTGGCTGCCGCCTCCGCCGAGCAGGGAAGTTCCGAGGCGAACTCGGCCAACCGTTCGGCCAGCGGCGCGCCCGTTTCGTCGACCGCGGCGACCCCGCGGTCGCGCTGTTCGGCCGTCACCTCCAGTCCGGCGGCGATATCCGACAGCCCCATGCGCCATGCTGGTTCCCCCATATTAGTTAAAGTTGTTGCTAAGCGAAAACAAACGCGCTGGCTGCGAACGGAAGCCTATCGGTTACCGATACGTTCTCACCGTCCAGACCGGTTCGTTTCCCACCAGCCCGACGCTTTTTAAAGTGATATCGGGACCGAGTTTCGCATGTGATGAGCACGAGCACGCGACAGGTCTGCCCCGAGTGTGAGGGCAGCCTCCAGCACAGCGGCACCGAGACGGTCTGCAGCGAGTGCGGTCTCGTCGTCGACGAGGACGCCATCGACCGCGGCCCCGAGTGGCGCTCGTTCGCCGACGACGATACGAACCCCGAACGGTGCGGGGCGCCGCTGACCCGCTCGCGGCACGACCGCGGGCTCTCGACGGAAATTGGACGCTCGACACGCCTCAAAGGCCGCAAACGGCGTCAAATTACCCGCCTCCGTCGACAACACAAGCGGTCGCAAATATCGTCCAAGCGGGACCGCAATCAGGTCTACGGCTTCACCGAGATTCGACGCATGGTCGGCCGGCTCGAACTTCCCGAAAGCCTCCAGGAACGTGCCTGCGTCCTCTTCGAATCCGCACAGGACGAGAACCTCCTGCAGGGCCGCTCCATCGAGGGCTTCGCCGCGGCGGCCGTCTACGCCGTCTGCCGAACCGCCTCAGTCTCACGGACTCTCGGGGAAATCGTCGCCGTCGCGACCGCCGACGAGGAGGAACTCAAGGTCGCCTACGATGCCCTCAACCGCGACCTCGGCTTGCCGACCGGGCCCATCGATCCCAGCGAATACCTCGCGCGCTTCGCCTCGGAACTCGACGTGCCGACGTGGCTCGAACGCCGCGCCCGCGAACTGGCCGCGGAGACCCACGAGACCGGTCTCGCGACCGGCCGAAACCCCGGCGGCGTCGCGGCCGCCTGCCTCTATACGGTCGCGAGGGGCGAGCAGTACGACCTGACGCAAAACGAGGTCGCCGAAATCGCAGACGTCTCACCGGTTACCGTACGAAACACCTACCACGACCTGCGGTAAACCGAGTCGTCTCCCCATCCTATTCGTCCGCGATACGGGCCAGCGTCGCCGTCGGCACGTCGACTCCCTCGATTCGCTGGCGCAGTCCCTCCGGCACCAGCGAGAGCCGCGAAACCGTCCGTCGGTCCCGCGCCAGTGCGGCCGCAAGCGCCTCGACCCCGGCGAGGCCGCCGGCCGATTCGACCGCGCTCGTCGCCGATGGCAGGCCGTCGGCGTCCGCCAGCGTCTCCGCAGTCGCGACTCGCTCTTCCAGCCGGTCCAGCCACGTCCCAATCCCGTCGGGCAACCCCGCTATCGGTTCGGCAGCCGTCAGTTCGACGGCCGGTTCGGTCGGCGGGGCCGGCGTTGCGAACCCGAATCCGGTCGCTCCAGCCGGAACCTCTCGTGTGACGCCGCGTTCGTCCCATCCGGCGGCCACCTGCCCACCCGAGCGTGGCGGCCAGACCGGGCCGCCGAGGCGACTCTCCAGCCGAATCCGGTGGGGTACCTCCGCGAACACACGCGTCTCGACGAACGTCACTCCATTCGTTCGCCTCGTATCGACCGTTACCGTCGGCATACGGTGGGTGGCTGCCCTATCGCTTATAAAAAACCGTCCGAGACGGCGTCCGGATATCGACGCGCGACCGGCGCATGGAGCCACGCTTCCGCACGCCTCCTGTCGGGAAATCGCCCACAAGCGAGGACGACCGGAATTCGGGGGCGACCGACCCGAAGCGCTGCGAGAGCCGCCGTAATCGGGTCAGCATCCGAGAACGTCGCTGCCTGACTGCCGGGCACCGACGGAACCGCATCGTCGATCGCGGGACGTACCGCTTCCGCCAGTTTCCGTTTCGCTCGCCGTTGGAGGTTCCGAGCCCGGTCCTGCAGTTCGAGACGGCGCTGGCGCTCGTCGCGCACGTTCCGCGCCCGACGGCGCGTCGCCGCCAGTTCCTCTCGGGCCGCCGCGTGTTCGGTTTCGGCTTCCGAAAGCTCCCGAATCGCCTCGCGATAGGCCACAGTCACGGACTCGTCGTCGGTCTCGTTGGCCCGTCCCCGAAGCGTCGCGACCCGCTCGCGCTTCGCGTCGAGGTCGGCTTCCGTCTCCGCGACCCGGCGCCGCGCGTCGGCCAGCGAGGGCACCGATGCATCGAGTTCCCCGAGCTGTTCGCGGACGCCGGCGAGTTCGTCGGCGACCTCGCTTTTCGCCCCGCGCGAACGGGCGACGGCGACCAGTACCGCCTGCCGGTCCAGCGACAGCCCCGGCGCGATGACGCCGACCTTCTCGACGAGCGTCACAGCTCTCGTTGTTTCAGTTCCGCCGGCAACGGGTACGGTTCGCCGACCGCGAACTTCGCGTACGGCGTGCTCGGGTTCGGTCGATTCTCGTAGGCCGTCGCCGCCTCCCGAACGCGCTCGGGAACGTCGCGGAACTCGTTGAACGGCTCGGTTCGCTCGACCTGTACGTCGTCCGGATGCTTCGCACGGAGTCGTAACGCCAGAAACGCCCCGTGTTCGGTCCCCTCTAGCAGCGCCGCCCGCCCGAACCGACGGACCACGCTCTCCTCGTGGGCGCCACAGGCGTTCCGAAGCGACGCCCGCGCCGACTGCGAGTACGTCACCACCAGTAGCACAGCTATTTTTGCTTCACACTTAGATTTAAAATTAACCTATTCGGATAGCTTCTCGACGACCGGCGCTTCGACATCAGTTAGCTCCCGGACGCGCTCACGGGCCTCGGCCTCCGAACCCGCGACCACGACGGTTCCCTCACCCGACCGATATGCCGATAGCTCGCCGTCGAACTCGGACGCGAAGGTGCGGACGGCCGCTCGAACCCGCCGTTCGCACTCTTCGAGCGTGGCCTCGCCGTCCTCGAAGTCGGCGAGTGCGTCCTCCATGCGTCGGATTGCGGCAATCCGGTCCATCAGACCGTCCGCAGGTGATCCGTCTTCGGCTCGTAGACGTCACCCTTCTGTCGCAGTTTCTCGATTTCGTGTTCGGCCTTCGACCGCTCGGTGCCCATCTCCTCGGCGCGGTCCAGCACCTCCTCGATGGGCGCGCCCTCGTCGTATTCCTCCTCGATCTCGCTGATGAGCGATTTGATGTCCTTGATGCGGTCCCGCTGGCTCTTGGATTGGCCCGTCTCGACGACGTCGGCGTCGAACTCGCCCGTCTCGGGGTCGACGCCGATGTCCTGTAGACACGACCGAACGATTTCGATGACCCGCGTCGCGTCTTCCTGTTCGACCGAATCCGCGAGCCGCATCCGCGCGGAGGCCTCCGCGAGCCGCACCAGCGCCTCCAGTTTCCGGGCCGTCACGGGAACCGGCGAATCCTCGTCCTGCCCGCGTGCACGCAGGTCGACGTAGAAATCCCGAATCTCCTTTTTGGCCTCCTCGGTCATCGTCGGATAGCAGTTCCGCTTCGAGTAGGCGATATACTTCCGGAGGAGTTCGGCCTCGATGGTCGGTTCGACCTCCTCGGTGACGTTGGCGACCTCCTCCTCGGTGACGTTCGAGGTCGCGGTGTTCTCCCGGTGGGTGTGCAACTCGCCGGCGTAGTTCGTGTTGATGATGTGCTCGGCGAGGTTGGCGTCCTCCTCCTCGTTAGGCTTGTCGGTCACCGTGAAGATGAGGTCGAACCGGGAGACGAGCGCGGGTTCGAGGTCGATCTGCTCGCCGATGGGTTCGTACTGGTCGAACCGGCCGTATTTCGGGTTCGCCGCGCCGAGCAGCGAACACCGGGATTTCAGGGTCGCGTTGATACCGGCCTTGGAGACCGAAATCGACTGCTGCTCTAGTGCTTCGTGCATGGCAGAGCGGTCCTCCGAGTTGTGCACGACCATTCCGTTAGCGACGAAGTTGTGCGTCTCCTCGACAGTTAGGTCGTACACTTTCGACTCACGACGGGACTCGATTTCCTGCAACAGCGAACCGATATGGCGACGTTTTTCAGAGAGACGCGACTCGGCGACATCTCGAACCTCCTCGAATCGCTCGGTGTCGACGACTCCCCGGAACCATCTCGAAACAGTCGAGCCGGCCACATTGAGGTCGTCAGCGAGCCGCTGTAGCGGAATTCCATGCCGCTCTAACTCGTCTCGCAAACTCTGCCAAGAGTCGGTTTCAGGTTCGATAGCGACCAATTCATTCGCTTGCTGCTCTGCGTTCGCTGTGTCACAGCCGAGAACCTCCGCGATTTCTCCTCTGAGGAGAGGGATTCGGTCATCGTCGGATTGTTCAGTCGTGCTCTCGACCTCGGCGACTCGACGCCATTTGACGTCCCCATCGACGAGTTCATGCAGGGGAGAGACATCAGTCTTCGAAACGCGTTCGATTATGGTTTCGAGGCGCTGCCGGACCACGTCGCGGACTGCCTCGTTTTCCTCCCAGCCTCTCGAGATCTGCTGCTGGCTAAATCTCGTTTCCTCGGCCAGTTCGCGCTGGGAGACGTTGTATCGTGCCTTCAGTTCTTCGAGGCGTTCCCAGTCGGCCGTCTCGGACAACCTCGAAGCATCTTCGGTAGCACGTTCAACGCGAGTCTCGAATACCGTGAGTACGGTTTCGGCTCGAGCGAGCGAGATGTTCGCATCGCCGTTCTCGAAGTTGCAGTACGTAGCACCATCGAGCCCACATTCCGACTGGTAGAGGCGGAGCGATTCACGAAGGTCCTGCAATAGTGCACCACAATCCGGCAGGACGTCGATAATCGTTCGGTCACCGTCGACGGCGGCACAGACCTCTTCGAGAGCGGCCTGTTTCCGGTCGAGTGTGAAGCCGATATGGCGATTATACGCACGAAGCGAGTCTGCCGAGGTAATCGCGAGAACGTGTAAATCTCGCTTCTCGCGACGTTTTCTGGTACGGATCTGGCATGATACACCGAACTCAAGCAGGACGCTCTTGATGCCCTGAAGGAGTTCCATGCTCGCAGAGGAGAGGCGAACGTTGTTACTGGCTGTATCGACAGTCCCCTCACTATCCGCCATCGCACGCACGAAGGCCGCTTTGGTCCGTCTGTCCCCTTTCGAGACGCCATCGGGGAACGACTTGCCATCGTACGCTTCCAGATTCATCCCCGCCTCGATGACCGCATCGGCGTACTCCCGACCGTGTAGCCGAACCGTCCCTACCCCATCATCGCGCTGTTCGCTGGGATGCCGAACCGGTTCGGCGTCGAACGCTTCGTTACACGCTCGTTCGAAGTCCGCGAGGAGTTGTTCCTCCTTGTTGGTGAACCGGATACCGTAACTACCCTCCTGTCGCTCGTAGTAGACGTTCCCATCGCCCGAGAGATAGCCGAGTACCGCCCCCATAGCGGGAGGCATGTGTGGTTCCGACATCTCCGATTGGGCAGGTGACGATACTGCTCCACCATCGGTTGCGGACGGCGTGAGATGCTTGGGAACGTACACCCAGTCTCCTTGCTGGAGATCTGCTGCCGACCGCTCGACGTGTTGGCCGTCCTCGAACACGAAGAACGGGTGATCATCGGTCGCGGTGAGTGACTCGCCAGATTCGAGTGTGACCTCGGTGAGGTCGGTCGGCGCGTCGTATTCGTGGATAGCCGTCACCGGACGTTCGACCAGTCGACCATCGGCGGCCATCGTCCACGCCGTGAAATCGACATCGCGAATCGTACGGCCGTTCGAGAGTTCTTCGATGGAACCCTCGGCTTCCGCCTCCCGGGCAAGTTCACTGATGCGCGAGATCCGGCCATCAGCCAGATGAACAAGTGTGTCACCGGTGACACAACGCATCTTGTCGAGTTCGTCAACGGCCGCAATCCCCTGGTCTGCAAGCACGAGCGCGCCGGCTTCCAGCGTCCATTGCTGGCCGTCGCCGAAGTCGTCTCTAACAGCTGCTGCCGTAAGACCAGCGCTGGACGAACCTTTACCAGATGTATAAACAGACCTTGGAGCCAAGTTCCGTACGTACTGTAAAAGTTGAGATTTTCCAGTTCCAGGGTCCCCTATTAGAAGCATGTGCAGGTCACCCCGAATCCGAGAGCCGTCGGGCAGGTGCTTCGTGACACCGGAGAACAACTGCATGATGATGGCGAGTTTCTGCTGTTCGTAGCCGTAGATGGACGGCGCCATCGACTCGACCATCTTCTCGTAGATGTCGTCGTCGTTGGAGAGTTCGATGATTTCCTTCTTGTCCTCGTCGGTGATGTCCATGTCCTCGAACTGCTCGTCTTCGATCTCCACCGAGAGGCCGTCCATGTAGACGTCGAAGATGGGCGATTTCTCCTGATTGGACTCCTGTTGGTCGAGATGGAGGATGCCCGAGACGCGAACGTGGTCGCCGGCGGTCACGTGGCCGGTGATGTCGTCTTCGATGTGGACGTCGATGCTCTGGGGCGTCTCGCCGCCGCGCAGGCCCTCGGGGGATTCCTGCACGCGGAGTTTCTGGGCGTCGACGAACTCCGATTGGTCGAAGTTGATGTTGAACGGCCCCTGTCGCTCACAGCCCTGACACTCGTGGGGTTCGTGGAACTCCCCGGAGGTCTGCGGGATGCGCGTGAGGGTGCCGCAACGCTGGCATTCGAAGGCCGCCTCGGTCACCTTCGGGCGCACGTCGGTCGCCTTGCGGACGATACCGGAGACGGCGATGAGTTGGCCGCGATGGCGCGCGCGGATGTCGCGAATCGGGGTCGACTCCTGGAGGTTCTGGACGCGAACGTGGGCCTGCCCGAGTTTGACGTCGACCGGGAGGTCGTAGAGGCGGAGGGCCTCCTCGGCGTAGTCGCGCATCTGCTCGGGTTGGGCGATGAAGTCGTCCGCGAGGTCAGGGTCGAAGCGGTAGAGGTCGTCCCAGTCGATGTAGAGCGACCGCTTTTCGTTGGGGTACTTCTGGGCGAGGTCCCCGATCTCGTTGCGATAGTAATCGCGGTAGAACTGCTCGAACTTGTCGATGACTTCGGTGTTCTCCGCGCGCGCCATGAGAGTATCACCTCTTGGCGCTTCCCGGAATAAGAAGTTTCGCAACCACAGTGAAAGTAGAGTTCCCCGGAGGTTGAGAGGAATCCAGCGAGAGACGCCGATATCGAGCCGTTTTGATGGCGAACTGTCAGGCCCGAAGATTCATACCGTGGCGGACGAGATATCGGGAGGATAGACCATGAGCAAGACTTCTCCGCGTGAGCAACACGCTCCCGTCATCGAGGCGGAATTCTCCCTCCAGAGCCCCGAATATCCGTTCGTCGGCGTCTCGGAAGCGGAGTCGTGTACGTTCGAACTCGCCAAGATCATGCCCCGTTGCGGCGGGGAGTATTCGGAGTTCTTCAACGTCACCGGCGTCGATCCGGCGCGGATCGTGGAGATTGCGGCGACCCACGAGACGGTGGACGTCACCCTTCTCAACGAGTACGACGACGGCGGCCTCTTCGAGTTCCTCGTCGACGGCGACTGTCCGGCCGTGACGCTGGCCGAACTCGGCGCCCATCCCCGGGAGGTTCACAGCACCGACGGCGACGGACGCATCGTCGCCGAGATTCCGTCACAGTGTGAATCCCCCGCCGTCATCGGGGAGTTCCTCGATGAGATTCCCGGGACGGAACTCGTCCGTAAACGTGAGAAGGAGGCGGTCACTCCGCTTTTCACCCAGTCGGCGTTCCAGGAGGTCCTCCACGCACACCTGACGGACCGGCAGTTCGAGGTCCTCGAAGCCGCCTTCGAAGCCGGCTACTACGACTGGCCCCGGGAGTGTACGGGCGAGGAAATCGCCGACGAGTTCGACATCTCCTCGGCGACGTTCTCCGAGCACATCCACACGGCCGAGCGGAAACTGCTTACCGTGCTGTTCGACGGACTGAACTCGCGGTAGGTGTCCCTCCGAATCGGCGGCCGTCGACCCACGGCGTCAGGGCGTGTCGACGTCCGACAGCAGCGCAACGGTCCGGCCGTCCGCATACACCGTCACGTCACAGCCCTCGTAACCGAACCTGAGATGTCCCTTTTGGGTCGCGGACTCCGTATCGGACATACGGTCGAACAGTTCGTCGAGCGCGTCGGGGTCGACGACATCGTAGAGCGGTTGCAGCTCCTCCACCGGCGTTTCGGTCACCTTCGAAACCGCCATCGTCACGCTATACGACGGCGCCAACCCGTCGTCCAGCCAATCGATGGTGTGAACCCGTACGTCGTGGTCGGGCGTTTCGGCGTCGTCGATGCCGAGACCGTCGGGCGCTACCATGCACCGCAGGAAGAACGGACCACGTATAGTCACGGTCCCTCGATTTCGAGGGACCAGTTTCGGTTACTGTGAAATAGTCCGTGACGGTCAGAACGGGAACAGCGACTCGGCGTCGGTATCCCGTTCGATGAGTTCGATTTCGTGGCCGTCTTGGTCCTTCGTGAACGCGTAGAGGTCGTCACAGTCGGCCGGGTCCCGGTAGTCGGCGGCCTCCCGCGTCATGAGCGTCTCCCAGTCGTCGTGGAGGTCGTCGATGCGGACACAGAGGTGGCCCCACGCGTCGCCGAACTCGTAGGAGCGGCCGTCGTAGTTGTAGGTCAACTCGACGGACATCTCCTCGGGGGCGGCGTCTCGCGGTTCGAGGAAGTAATTCGCGAACGTGTCGGCCTCCCAGCGGCCGACCTCGTCGTACTCGAACTTGCGGGTCCAGAAGCCGATGGCCTCGTCGGCGTCCTCGACGCGAATCATGGTGTGGTCGAGACTCCAGCGCGCGCCGTGGTCCCGCTTGACGATCTCGATCTCGTGGCCATCGGGGTCCTTGACGAACGCGTAGCGCCCGCCGCAGGATTCGGGGTCGCGATAGTCCTCGACACCGCCCTCCATGAGCCCCTCGTAGGCGGCTTCGAGTTCGCCCTCGGGCACGCGAACGGCGATGTGGCCCCACGCGTCGCCCACCTCTGGTTCTTCGCCCTCGTTGTGGGTGAGTTCGAGCAGGGCGCCGTCCTCGTGCATGTCCTCCGGCCCGAGGTAGACGATGGTGAAGCCGTCGCCCTCGTAGCGGTCCTTCTCCTCGTATTCGAGGTGGGTCTGGTACCAGTCCAGCGACTCCTGCAGGTCCGAAACGCGAAGCATCACGTGGTCGAGCGTGCCGTCCATAGCTACGCGAGCGTAGGGCCGGCGCGGGCAAAAACATGCTGAAAGGCCAACCGCGACAGACCGTCGAACCGAGGTCTACGGCGGCCACCGCTCGTCGAAGGTGTAGTCCGACGCCCAGTTTATCGAGGCGTCGGGTTGGTCGGGAGTCTCGACGCGAAGCGTGATTCGACTGTTGAACTCGTCTTCGTAGACCAGATACAGCGTCTCTAGTTCGTGCACACAGACGAGGAACCCGTCGATGTCACCGTCATAGTGCTTGTAGACGTTTCCCTGTGAATTCGTGTGCTGACTCTTCGTGTGGAACTGGATGACCCCATCGCTAAGCCAGCCTGTTTTGACCTGCATCCGCTGCATCCGACCGTTCTGTGCCTCGAGAACCAAGTCGTACCGCTGATTGTCGCTGAACGGAATCAAAACGGGAATTCCGCGCCGTTTCAGTTCGGTGATGACGGCGGCTTCGGTGAGGTCGCCCTTCTCGTGGGACTCCATGGCTGCGCGGAACTGCTATCCGTTCGGTATAAAAATGAATCCAACCCCGAAGTGAAAGTAGAGCCGCTGTAGGTGACGCAAGTTCCGTCTAGCGGGCGAGCGCGCCACCCCCGCTAGTTTTTAAATCAAGGACACACCTTAGCATCGGCTATTCAGAATAAAATGAGGTGGGACCGCCCGAATTTGAATCGGGGTTACAGCGTCCCAAACGCTGAAGGATACCAAGCTACCCCACGGTCCCTCGTATATTCGTAACTCCCGCCCCCGTGAAAACGTTTCGTTCCGGCCGGAACGGCTTTTTGTCATCCCCGAGAATCGCGGGTATGGTCACGCCCGTCGAAATCGGCCTGCTCGTGCTCGTGTTGGCGCTGCTGTTCGGCGCCTACCGGATAATTAAGGCGGTCAAGCCGCTCATCGTCAACGCCATCGTCGGCGTTATCATCCTCTTTATCGCCAACTTCCTCGGGTTGGCTGGTGGAATCGATATCTCGCTGATAGCGATACTCGTCTGTGCGGTCGGCGGGATTCCGGGCGCGATACTGGTCATCATCCTCGCGTACCTCGATATCGCCTTCGTCGGGATGATGGCGCCGCTCGTGTTGCTCTAAACGAGCGGTTCACTCGATGCCGAAGGCCGACAGGTCGGTCTGGATGCCGGCGGCCATCGTCGATTTTCTGCGGAGGTCATTCAGGGAGACGGGCAGTTGCGGGACCAGTTGCCGGACGGCATCGTGGAAGGTTTCGGCGACGGCCGGTTCCGAGTCGAAGGCGTCCCGAACCGACTCGCGGATCTGCCAGACGCCGACGGGGGCCCAGTACTCGTTGGTGGCGTGGCGGATGACGAACACCTTGGCCTGTCGGCCGCGGTCGGCGAGTTCTTCGAGGACGCCGAGGCGAGAGGCGTAGTAGGCGCCGGAGGTCTCGTCGACGTAGTCGGTGCGGCCCTCGAAGCCCTCGCTGTCGGCGGCCATGTAGAGTTGGCCGTTCGGGTCGGGATTCCAGATGGAGCCGGGGGCTTTCAGTTCGACCAACTCGAACTCCCAGTCGCCGGGCGTCGCGATGACCCAGTAGTCGTTGCCGATGTAGCTGTTGTGCCACACGAGCGTCTGGTCGATAGAAGGTGCGTTTCGGATGGTACCGCGGAGGTACTTCCCGACGGTGTCGTCGACGGCGGTGATCGACCAGCGCGTGGGGACGAGTCGGCGGTTGTCCCCCTGACCGAGCGCGCCGACCGAGAGGACGTTGTTGATGTCGTAGACGTCGAAGCCCTTGCGGTAGAGGTAGGTCATCGCGCCCTCGGCCCGCCAGTCGTCGTCCGAGAGGGTCTTCTCGATGGCGCGGGGCACGTGTGGGTTCTCGGTGAGGCTGGCGGATTCGGCGCTGGCGCGGGGACCGCGCGGGGCGGCAATGTCCTCCAGCGTGCCGTCGAGGTCGAAGCCCGGTCGCTCGTCGAGTCCGAGTTCCACGTCGACCGGCCGGTCGGCGATGGCGACCTCTCGCTGGGTGCCGACGAAGCCGTCCCAGACGTCGTCGACGTCGACGTTCGAGCGGCGCGTTGAGTTTAGGAGATTGGTCCGCCGCTGGAAGACGTCGTCGATGGAGTAGCCCTGCCGGTACCACTTTCCGGAGGTGACGTACTGTTCGGCGTCGTCCTCGTCGCCGACGGGGGCCAGCAGGCCCGCGGAGACGCTGGGATAGGAGCCGCTGCCGACGAACACCGAGGGGGCGGTCGAGCCGACCAGCGTGTCGTCCGAGAGCGTCTCGTCGAACCGCGTCTTGGCCGAATCGAGGTGGTCGGTGATGGCGTAGGATTTCTCCTCGGCGAGTTTCCGCAACTCGACCGACTCGTCGCGGTCGAGGTCGTCGACGTACTCGTCGAGGCGCATGGCGGTCCTTACGGTTGGACTAATAAAGACTGTTCGGACGGCGAGGGGAGAACCGAAAACGGCGGGCCGCTCAGGTCAGGAGTGGATGCCCATCGCTTCGATCTGTTCCTGATACCGGTTACGGATGGTGACTTCGGTCACCTGCGCGACGTCAGCGACCTCGCGTTGGGTCTTCTTCTCGTTGCAGAGCAGCGAGGCGGCGTAGATGGCCGCGGCGGCGTAGCCAGTCGGGGATTTGCCGGAGAGCAGGCCCTTCTCGGCGGTCGTCTCGATGATTTCGTTGGCCTTGGTCTGGACCTCCTCGGAGAGTTCGAGTTCCGAGCAGAAGCGGGGGACGTACTTCTTGGGGTCGACAGGTTCCATCTCGAGGCCGAGTTCCTGCGAGATATAGCGATAGGTCCGGCCGATTTCCTTCCGTTCGACGCGGGAGACTTCGCTGATTTCCTCCAGCGAGCGGGGGATGCCTTCCTTGCGGCAGGCGGCATACAGCGCGGCGGTGGCGACACCTTCGATGGAGCGGCCCCGAATCAGGTCGTCGTCGAGGGCGCGCCGGTAGATGACCGAGGCGACTTCGCGGACCGAGCGGGGAACGCCGAGTGCGGATGCCATCCGGTCGATTTCGCTGAGGGCGAACTGGAGGTTGCGTTCGCCGGCGTCCTTGGTCCGGATGCGTTCCTGCCATTTCCGGAGTCGGTGCATCTGGGAGCGTTTCTTCGAGGAGATAGAGCGGCCGTAGGCGTCCTTGTCCTTCCAGTCGATGGTGGTCGTCAGCCCCTTGTCGTGCATCGTCTGGGTGGTCGGCGCGCCGACGCGGGACTTCTCCTGTCGTTCCGAATGATTGAACGCGCGCCACTCCGGCCCGGGGTCGATGTGGTCTTCCTCGACGACGAGCCCACAGTCGTCACAGACCATCTCACCCCTGTCGGCGTCCTTGACGATGTTGTCGGAAGAACACTCCGGGCAGACCGTCGCTTCGTCCTGGTCGGCGGTTTCCCCCTCGGTTTCGGTCTCGCGCTCCCGTTGACGGGTGGGCCGTGTCATCGCGTTTTTATAGTGATACGAGCATTCGACTTAAACCCTCGCAAACCTATTATTAAATCTGACATGAACCGCAAGAGAGCGACCGTCCGAAAACTGTCGGCCCCCCGGGAACGGGTCGGAAACCGGAAGGGCTAAAACCGGGACGGTGGGAAGCGGGAACGATGCCCGTCATCGACTGCGACCCCGCGACCGCTCGCGAACGGCTCGAAGCCGCCGGTATCGAGGTCGAACCGGGCAATACCGACCACGAACTGTGGCGGGCGAGCCACGCGGGGGCGACGGCGGTCGCCTACGAGGGGAAAGTCGTCGTCCAGGGCGGGTCGCCGGGCCGACTCGTCGGCGTCATCGAGGGCGGCGGCGGGCGCGCACACGTCTACTTCGACGGCGGCTCTCGGGGCAATCCCGGCCCCGCCGCCATCGGGTGGGTCATCGTCACCAGCGACGGCATCGCCGCCGAGGGGTCGGAACGGATCGGGAACGCGACGAACAATCAGGCCGAATACGAGGCGCTGCTTCGTGCGCTGGAAGCGGCCGCCGACATCGGCTTCGAGGAACTCCTCGTCAAGGGCGACTCCGAACTCATCGTCAAACAGGTCCGCGGCGAGTGGGACACCAACGACCCGACGCTCCGCGAGAAGCGCGTCCGGGCCCGCGAGTTGCTCCGGGAGTTCGACGAGTGGTCCATCGACCACGTTCCGCGGGAGATAAACGAGCGCGCCGACGACCTAGTCAACGACGCACTCGATGGTTGACGAACCTACCGGCACACACGAGGACGCCAGCGATGGAACCGCCACCGACGGCGACGCCGACGACGGGAACACCACCGACGAGGAGGCCAGCGGCGACGGCCTCTCCGGAGACGTTATCGACCGGGTGACGACGCTTACTCGGCGCGCACGCGAGGCCGTCGACGACAACGAACGCGAGGCGTATCTGGACGAACGGGAATCCCTGCTGGCCGACCACGACTACGTCCCCCGCGTCCGCGAGGAGGACACCGGCGAAACGCTCGTGTTGTATCCGGAGGAGTGGGTCGACGACGGGGTCGTCCAACTCGACCGCATCGAGGACACCGACCGCGCCGTCGAGGCGTCCCTGTCGGGGGTCGGCGACCCCGACGACTGGGACGCCGTCGCCGAGCACAACCGCCGCGTCGCCGACGAAATCGAGGCCGAACACGGCGAGCCACACGGCCCGACGGCCCACGCCTTCGCGGACTTCATGAGCAATCACTACGCCAAACGCGTCGAGGAGGCCACCGAAGGCGAACGCGAGGAGTTCACCGCCGAGTATCTCCCCCGGAACGCGTGGCCGACCGACGAACAGCTAGAGGCCGTCGCTGCGTCGCTGCGACTGGTCGAAAGAACGGGTCGAGAACTCCGTTAGGCGTGCTGGTCGACGAGGTCGTGCAGCCGGTCGGCCCGCTCGTCGTCGGTCGCGACCTTCGCGAAGGTCCACGATAGCTGGTCGAGGACCGCTTCGAGCCCGTCGTCCGTCAGGCCGTACTCGTTGGTTCGCTTGTCGAGTTCGCTCTTCTCGACGAGGCCCATCTCGACGAGGTCGTCGAGATTGGGGTAGAGCCGCCCGTGGTTTACCTCGCTGCCGTAGTACGTTTCGAGTTCGCGCTTGATGGCGAGCCCGTACCGTGGGTCCTCCGCGAGGATGGTCAGGATGTTCTGCTGGAACGCCGTGAGCTCCCGTGCGATGCCCGGGTCGGGAGCAGTTGTCTGTGCCTCTGACATACGAATCAACACGTTAGGAACCTACTTAACATTTATCCAACAACAACGAAACGACCGGCATTGTCCTCCTCCATTCACATTCTGGGCATATTATTTATAAAACATCGAACAATGGAGAGGTATTCGAACCGTGATATCAGGTATCTGTCGAGAGTCGCGGATGTACGGACGTCGAGGGGCGGCCGCAACGGGCTACCGAGGTCCTCGGGCGTCAAGCGCGTGTCGAAAGGTCTTTGCGGGCGTCACGCCCATCGCCGAACATGGCTGGAGCGAACCTCTGGGAAGACCTCGAGACGGGGCCGAACGCCCCCGACGAGATCTACGCCGTCGTCGAGTGTCTGAAAGGCGAGCGCAACAAGTACGAATACGACAAGGACATCCCCGGCGTCGTGCTGGACCGCGTGCTCCACTCGAACGTCCATTACCCCTCGGACTACGGCTTCATCCCGCAGTCCTACTACGACGACGAGGACCCCTTCGACGTGCTCGTGCTGGTCGAAGACCAGACCTTCCCCGGCTGTGTCATCGAGGCCCGCCCCGTCGCCCTCATGAAGATGGACGACGACGGCGAGCAGGACGACAAGGTCATCGCCGTCCCCAGCGAGGACCCCCGCTACGACCACATCCAGGACCTCGAGGACATCCCCCAACAGCAGCTCGACGAGATCGACGAGTTCTTCTCGACCTACAAGAACCTCGAGGAGGGCAAGGAAGTCGAGACGCTGGGTTGGGAGGACAAACAGGCCGCCAAAGAGGCCATCGAACACGCTCAGGACCTCTACGAGGAACACTTCGAGTAACGCGGCCGCGCCGTCTCGTTTTTTATTAGTAGCTGTCGACAGCCACGGCTCGCTCAGTCCATCGGACTGCTCGTGCCCGCGCGAACCGGGCTACGAACCGAACGATGGATTCGCTGTAGACATACCGGCCCACGTTAAATGCCCTTTAGTAATAGCCATAGAATCAACCGTCATCTTGCGTTTTCCTCATACAGTATACCCACCAAGCATACCCCGTATGCGGACAATACATTATGTTTATGGAGTGATATATGGGGGTGGGCGTGTTACGTTCGTGTATGAGCGCCCAAAAGCAGGCCCCAATGGGGATGAAACACATGACCGTCGTTCCGGAGAACTTCGAGGTGCCGTCCGACGACGAGGACGACGAGGACGACGAATCGTAACGTTCCGCCACGCGTTTGCCGGTTTCGACGAGGGGTGCCGCTTTTCGCACGCGAAACGAACCTTCTTGTAGCCGCCAGTCCCACACGCGTGTATGGGATTGTTCGACCGACTTCGCGGCGGCGAGGGACCGCGAGTCGCCTTTTTCGGTATCGACGGCGTTCCGTACAGCCTCATCGCGGACAACGAAGACGTCTTCGAGAACCTCAACGAGATGGGTGCCGCCGGCAGCGGCGGCGCGATAGACTCCATCGTCCCGCCCGAATCCAGCGCCTGCTGGCCCGCGTTGACCACCGGCGTCAACCCCGGCGAGACGGGGGTCTACGGCTTCCAGGACCGGGAGGTCGGCAGCTACGACACCTACGTTCCGATGGGCCGTGACGTACAGGCCAAGCGCCTCTGGAGTCGCGTCGACGACGCCGGCCGCGAGGCGACGGTCATGAACGTCCCCGTCACGTTCCCGCCGGACCGGGACGTCCAGCGGATGGTCTCCGGGTTCCTCTCGCCCGGCGTCGAGAAGGCCGCCTACCCCGACGAACTCCGCGAGACGCTGGAGGACCTCGACTACAAGATCGACGTCAACGCCAAGTTGGGCCACAAGGAGGACAAAGAGAAGTTCATCGAGGACGCCCACCGGACGCTAGACGCCCGCTTCGACGCGTTCAAACACTACATCCAGGAGGACGACTGGAACCTCTTTTTCGGCGTCTTCATGACGACCGACCGGGTCAACCACTTCCTGTTCAAACACTACACCCAGGACGGCGAGTACAAACAGGAGTTCCTCGACTTCTACGAGAAGGTCGACCGCTATCTCGGCGAGCTGCGTGACATGCTCGACGACGAGACGACGATGATCGTCGCCTCCGACCACGGCTTCACGCAACTGGACCACGAGGTCAAATGCAACGTCTGGCTCGAGGAGAACGACTGGCTCTCCTACGAGGACGACGACCACGACAGCCTCGGCGACATCAGCGACGAGACGACGGCCTACTCGCTGATTCCCGGCCGCTTCTACATCAACCTCGAGGGCCGCGAACCGCGCGGGTCCGTCCCCGAAGACGACTACGAGGAGGTCCGCGCCGAACTGAAAGCCGAACTGGAGGAACTGGAGGGTCCCGACGGCCGGAAGGTCGCCGACCGCGTCGTGACCAAGGAGAAGGCCTTCCGCGGCGACCACGACGACATCGCGCCGGACCTCGTGGTCATCCCGAACCACGGTTTCGACCTCAAATCCGGATTCAGCGGCGGCAACAAGGTCTTCGATACCGGCCCTCGCAACGGCATGCACAGTTTCGACAACGCGTGTCTGTTCGTCGATGACGACGACGCCAGCATCTCCGATGCCGACCTCTACGACATCGCGCCCACCATCCTCGAGTTGCTCGACATCGAGGTCGACCGCAACGAGTTCGACGGCGCCAGCCTCGTCTAGACGACACGTCTTTAGGTGAAGCCGCGTCAGTTCGCGGTGTGTCCTCCGAGGGTGACGAGGCGGCCGCAACCGCCGACGACGAGACGAGTGCCCGCCCCGACTGGCGGCCGATATTCGGCCACGACGAGCCCTACGACGACCAAATCGACGGCATCGAGACGGCCATCGACACCGCCGAAGACGGCGGCTTTCTCGCCCTAGAGGGTGCCTGCGGGACGGGCAAGACGATGCTCGCGCTGACCGCCGGCATCCACCTCGTCCGCGACCCCGACTCGACGTTCGAGCGCGTGTTCGTCCTCACGAGCGTCAAACAGCAACTCCGACAGTTCGAGGAGGACCTCCGGACCATCAACGACAACCTGCCCGACGACTGGCAACCGATTTCGGCGATGACGCTGGTCGGGAAGGCCGACGTCTGTCCCTACAACCTCGCCAACGCGGGCGATATCGACGACACGAACGTCTACGAGCGATGCGAGGGCCTCCGCGAGCGCACGCGGGGACTGGCCGACGAGACGACACCCGGGTCGTTGGTCGACCAAGCCAGAAGCCAGCAGGTCGGCCTCGCCGATTCCGGGGCCCAGGGCAACGGCGCGAGTTTTCTGGAAACCGCGGGCGAACCGACGCCGTATCCCCACGACACGCCCGAGGCCGGCGACCACGACGTCGAGTACTGCCCCTTCTACGCGCAGTACCTCGACGACCTGCCCGAGGACGGCGACCCGGTCGAAGCCGTCCCCTTCGACCACACCGAGATGGGTCTCATCGAAAGCGAGGACCTCGTCCGCCGGGCCGGTGGCCACGGCTCCTGCCCCCACTCGGTGATGGGTGCGCTCCTGCCGCACGTCGAAGTCCTCGTTGGGAACTACTACCACGCCTTCGACCCGACGACAGTCGAGTCCTTTACGGGCGCGCTCATCGACGACGAGACGTTCGTCGTCTGCGACGAGGCCCACATGCTGGAACCCCGCGTCCGGGACCTCGTCGGCGACAGCGTCTCCGACCGGTCGCTGCGGGATGCCGAAAACGAACTCTCGCGAGTCATCCAACCGGTCGCCGCTATCGAGGAAGCCGGCCAGGGCGCCCAGCACGGCGCCGAGGCCAGACAGAAGGCCGCGACGATTCGGGAGGAACTCCAGGAGACCGAGGTCTCCCTTTCGGAGTTTCGCGACACGCGCCGTTTCTTCGCCGCCCTCGGCGACGAACTCGACCGACGGGTGACCGACCATCTGGACGAGGAACGACCGGGCTGGAAGCGGGACCTGACCGACCTCGAAGACGACGAAATTCCGCTTCGAGACCCCGAAACGCCCGGTACCGACGAGTTGACGCGGTGGGCCGAGCGCAACGGCTTCGACGCACGCATCTGGACGCGCGCGGAGACGGTCTGTGCGGTCGCCAAGCACGTCCTCGATACCATCGATGACGACGACAAGCGCCGCGCGGTCTCGGGGGTCGGCCGCACGCTGGCGACGTGGTACCGGGTCGACCACACCGACTTCTTCCGTGAAATCGAACTCGAACGCACCTGGGACGACACCCAACCGGCCGAATCCTGGAAGCGGGCCTACACCGCCAGTTTCTCGCTGCACAACTGCCTGCCGGCGGGCGCCATCGGCGAGCAGTTGGGAGAGTTCGGCGCGGGCGTGCTGATGAGCGCGACGCTGGAGCCGCTGGACGTCTTCACCGAGGTGACGGGCCTCCAGCATCTGGAACGGGAGGAAGACCGGCCGGTCGTCGAGCGGACCTACGGCCTCGAATTCTCCGAGGACAACCGCGCCTCCTTCGCGCTGTCGGCGCCGAAGTTCACCTACGCGAACCGCGGCGACCCCGGCGAGGAGACCGACACCCGGCGGGCCCACGCTGCGGCGATTCGACGGGTCGCCGACTCGCCGGGCAACGTCCTCGTCGGGATGCCCTCCTACCGGGAAACCGAGTGGGCCGCCTCCGTGCTGGACGACTGCGACAAGGAGGTCCTCCTCGACGAGGCGACCGACGACGTGGCCACGGAGAACCTCAAACAGGAGTTCTTCGAGGGCGATCCGAAGGTGCTGGTGACGAGCCTCCGCGGGACGCTGACCGAGGGCGTCGACTACAAGGGCGACCGGCTGTCGGCGGCCATCGTCTGCGGCGTCCCCATCATCAACACCGCCAGTCCCCGGACGCGGGCCGTGCGGACCGCCTACGACCGGGCCTTCGGCGACGGCTTCAAATACGCGCTGTCGGTGCCCGCCGTCCGGAAGGCCCGACAGGCCATCGGCCGCGTGATTCGCGGCCCAGAGGAGACGGGCGTGCGGGTGCTGTGTGACGAGCGATTCGCCCGAGACTCGTGGGACAGCGTTCGGGAGTTGCTCGGCGAGGCCGAACGGGAGGAGTTCCAGCCCGTCAGCACCGATATGTTCGATTTCGCTCTGGACCGATTCTGGTCTGGATAGTACGAGCTTTCGAATCGTTTCAGCTCTGTTTTTTTATAAATAGAGCGTGGCCTCTCACCCGTTAACACCACCCCCGAAGCCCTCAGCCGGCTGGCGGTCGCTGAGCGACATATCCTCGCTCCCTGCGGTCGCTCGGATAGTGGTCGCTCAGACGACCAAGCAAGCGCCACCCGGCTTCGCCCTTCGATTCCGCCAGGACCGCACCGCAACCACAGCCACATACCTCCCCAACCGACTCCCTCGCTCCGCTCGGTCGTCCCTCGCGCGCTGGCTGGCCTGACCGCTGCTCGCGGTCTGCTCGCAGCGGTCGGCCAGCGCGCGCCATTTATAAAAGCCACTCGGCCGGGAGCGCGTGCGGCCCCTTGGGCCGCCGCGCGACATGCACGGCGCTACGCGCCGTGGTGTAGGTCTGCGGGCCGTAGGCCCGCGAAACCCGGGAAAGGGCAGGTGCGGTCCTTGGAGGAATGAAAGGGCGAGGTGGGTTCGCGTTTATATAGTCGCTAAGCGGGCACTATCCGACCGCAGGGAGGATATCCCGCTTAGCGACCGCGAACTCACCGAGGGCTTTCGAGGTGGTTGCGGTCGGCTTACTCCCGAGCACTCCTTATAAACAGACGACTGCTAGCCAGCGGGCCGAGGGCTTTCCGGTTGTTTGCGGTCAGGGCGTCGCCACGCTCGACTTACAAAGAAACGGCGGGACGAATCACGCCCTCAGTGTGGGGTCCAACAGAGTCGGGTTAGGAAGATACTTCCCGCTCGCGCGCCGTGTCACGTATATGAGTGAGTTTACTGTCCGCGGTTCCTTCCCCGCTCGCTTCGGCGAGCAGGACTTCGAGAAGCAGGTCGAGGCACCGAACGAGAACGTGGCCGTCGAGCGCGTCTACACGAACTTCGGCTCCCAGCACGGCCTGAAGCGCACCCAGATCGACATCGCCGAGGTGGACGCATGAGCCTCGGTGGCGGCGGTGGCGGCGGTGGCGGCGGCGCGATGCAGCAGATTCAACAGCAGATGCAGGCCCTCGAAGAGGAAAAAGAGGCCATCGAGGCCGAAATCCAGAGCGTCGAGCAAGAGCAGGACGAGATCGACGAGGCCATCGAGGCCATCGAGACGCTCGAAAGCGGCGCGACCGTGCAGGTCCCCCTCGGCGGCGGCGCCTACGTCCGCGCGGAGGTTCAGGACATGGACGAGGTCGTCGTCGGATTGGGCGGCGGCTACGCCGCGGAGCGAGACAGCGAGGGCGCCGTCGAGTCCCTCGAAACCAAGAAGGACACCCTCGACGACCGCATCGCGGAACTCGAAGCCGAAATCGAGGAGGTCGAAGAGGAGACCTCGGACCTCGAGGAGCAGGCCCAGGAGATGCAGCAACAGCAGATGCAGCAGATGCAACAGCAGATGCAGCAGGAAGACGAGTAGGGTAGATGTTCGACGGACTGAAGGATAAACTCGGCCGGTTCAAGGACGACGTCGAAGAGGAATCCGACGAGCCCGAAGCCGAAGCGGGCGAGTCGGTCCCCGAGGAGTCGGCCGAGACGGCCGAGGAGCCGGCTGCAGAGCCCGACGCGGACGAGGAAGACGACGGCCCGGGCCTCGCGAAGAAGGCCGCCCTCGCGGCGACCGGCCGGACCGTCATCACCGAGGAGGAGCTCGAAGAGCCCCTCGAACAGCTCGAACTCGAACTCCTGCAGGGCGACGTGGAGATGAGCGTCGCGAACGCGATCACCGACCGCATCCACGAGGAACTGGTCGGCGAGACCCGCAAGCAGGTCGAGTCCGGCGAGCAGGTGGTCGAACGCGCCATCGCGGAGGCGCTTCGGGACGTCATCAGTGTCGGCCAGTTCGACTTCGAACAGCGCATCGCCGAGACCGACAAGCCCGTCGTCGTCGTCTTCACCGGCGTCAACGGCGTCGGCAAGACCACCACCATCGCGAAGATGTCCCGGTGGCTCGAGGAGCGCGGCTACTCGTCGGTCATGGCCAACGGCGACACCTACCGGGCGGGCGCCAACGAGCAGATCGAGGAGCACGCCGACGCCCTCGATACCAAGATCATCACCCACGAGCAGGGCGGCGACCCGGCGGCCGTCATCTACGACGCCGTCGAGTACGCCGAAGCCAACGACGTCGACGTCGTGTTGGGCGACACCGCCGGTCGCCTGCATACCTCCAACGACCTGATGGCCCAACTGGAGAAGATTGACCGCGTCGTCGACCCCGACCTGACGCTGTTCGTCGACGAGGCCGTCGCCGGCCAGGACGCGACGAACCGCGCCAAGGAGTTCAACGACGCCGCCGAAATCGACGGCGTCGTGCTGACGAAGGCCGACGCCGATTCGCAGGGTGGTGCGGCCATCTCCATCGCCCACGTCACCGGCAAGCCGATCCTCTTCCTCGGCACCGGACAGGGTTACGACCACCTCGAACGGTTCGACCCTGACGAAATCGTCGACCGACTGCTCCGAGAGGAGTAACGAGGCTCGAACGAGACCCCCGAATGCGTCGCGCTTCCGCTGTCGCGCTGGTTTTGATCGCCGTCGTCGCCGCCGGCCTCTGGTTGCTCCCGGCGTTTCTACGAGCGCCACCGGAGGCCGTCCCGGACGCGTCTTTCGATGTGAGTAGCGACCCCGCCGAAGACAGCCTCGTCGTCGAATACGCCGACGGCGACGCGTTCGAGTCGGGCGAACTCGCCGTTATCGTCTACGAGGACCGGCCGGTCGTCCCCGACCGCACGGTCCACCGGACGACGTGGGAGACGAACACGACGGTCCGGCCGGGTGACCGACTGGAACTCGACGACCCGCGCTTCGAGGCGGGCCAGCGCGTCGTCGTCCGGTGGTTCGGCGAGGCCGGGCAGGCGAACCTCTACGAAAGTCGGCTGTAGCCTCACACTGCGCGTAGATACGCCGGCGTATTTCGAGAGACCTCACTCCTCGTCCGGCACGCCCTCGCCGCTTCGGCCGTCGCCGCCGGCGAAGCGGTCGGCACCCTCTCGGGCGGTCTCCAGCGCACGAGAACCGTGCCAGCCCTCGACGGCCAACCCTCGTTCGAGGCTCTCCCCGAGACCGTCGTAGACCGCCTGCCGGTCGGTTCGAACCGTCTCCTGTGGGAATCCCGCGACGACCTCGCCGAGTTCGACGGCCGCATCGAGCGCCTCGCCCTCGTCGGCGAGGCGGTTGACGAGTCCCCACTCCTTGGCCGTCTGTGGGTCGAGTTCCCGGCCGGTCAGGATAAGTTCGAGGGCTCGTCCGAGGCCAACGATATGCGGGAGTCGCTGGGTGCCGCCGTCGACCAGCGGCACGCCGAACCGGCGCTCGAAACAGCCGAACGTGGCGGCGTCGCTGGCGACCCGGAGGTCACACCACAGTGCCATCTCCAGACCGCCAGCGACACAGTGGCCCTCGATGGCGGCAATGGTCGGCTTCGAAACGCGCGTGCGGGTGAAGCCGAGCCATCCATCCGGGCGGTCCTGCAGGTCCATCGCCTTCAGGTCCGCGCCCGCGGAGAAGGTGCCCTCGCTGCCAGTCAGCACGCCGACCGACACGTCGTCGTCCTCGTCGAAGCGTTCCCACGCCCGACCGAGTTCCTCCGCGGTCGCGTTGTCGATGGCGTTGCGCCGCTCCGGCCGGTCGACCCTGACGACGGCGACCGGACCCTCTCGCTCGTAGTGAACCGTCATGGCTCGCCGAACGACCGATATAAGTATAAAAAGCATGGCAGGAACCACAAGATAAACTATATACCACGATATAGAATTACGAATATGGGGAACGCGGCGAGACCACGGGCGCGTCGACGGATACGAGCGACGGCGTCAACTGTGGCAATAAATGGCACACACGGTAGTCGGCATCAGCGTCCGACACCGACACGTACTAGCCGGACGAGAAAGATGGAGTACCTAGCGACTTGCCCATAACACTGTCATTGCCGCTGAGTTCGCTACTGCTTTCCCTCGCGGGGGGTGTGGAGGCGCTCGTCGAGTCAGCGACGGGGTGGCCCGGTATGGGCATCATCTTCGTGTACTCGTTTCTGATCGCGTTCGTACTCCCCGGCCCGAGCGAGGTCGTTCTCGTCGCGCCGCTGGAACTCGGGCTCCCGACGTGGGCCAGCCTCGGGAGCATCATGCTCGTCAGTGCGGTCGGAAAGGCCGCCGGCAGCGTACTGGCGTTCCACATCGGTCAGGAGGTCAAACAGGCCGGACCAATCGTCCGGTGGCTCCGCCGATCCCGGTGGAACGTCATGGAATGGTCGGAGCGGCGGTCAGTCCAGCTCGCACAACGGTACGGCTACGGCGGGCTCGCGATGGCGCTGTCGGTCCCTTTCTTCCCAGATACCATCTCGATATACGCCTTCGCCGTGCTCGAACGGGACTACGTTCGGTTCGCTGCGGCGACCTTCGTCGGGAGTCTCGGGCGACTCATCGTCACGGTCGGGTTCTTCGGAAGTATCTCACTGGCGCTTTGACGGGCAGCACCGGACCCCGCCCGTTACAACTGCTCGCCGACGATGCGGTCGGCGTGTTCGATGAACGCCTCCTCCTCGCCGGCCGGAATCGTCGCGCCCGCCGCGACGTCGTGGCCGCCGCCGTCCCCGCCGACCGCCTGTGAGGCCTCCCGCATCACGACCGAGAGGTCCAGTCCCTGACTCACGAGCGGGCCCGTTCCACGACTCGACACCTTCGTCTCCTCGTCGTTCTTTCGAGCGAAGGCGATGATGGGCATCTCTCGGGAGACGCCGTCGGCACCCATCGACATCCCCGCGATGATGCCGACGATGGTCTCGCGTATTTCCTCGCCCGAATCGAACCACTGGAGGTGGTCTTCGGTGGTGACGCCGTTCTGTTCGACCCACTCGATGCCCTCCGAGAGGTTCCGGCGGTGGTTCCGCAGGAGTTCCTTCGCGCGGTCGTAGGCACTGTCGCGGTCGCCGAGACAGACGGCAAGGCCGACGTCCGCCCGTTCGTATCGGGCCGTCGCGTTCAGAAGCGTCGAGAACTCGCTTGCGTCCCGCAGTTCCGTCCCGACCGCCTCCTCACGGAGGACGTAGGTCGTCCCGACAAGGCGGTCGATCTTGAACGCCGGGACGCCACGGCTGACCGCGTGCTGGACGAGGGCGCTAGCGACCGTCTGCCGTTCGTCGTCGGTCAGGTCGACCCACCGTTTCCACGACCTGTCGGCCCGACACTCGACGTCGAGGTCGTCGAGAAACGAGACGGCACCCCGTTCGTCGTTGGTGATGCCCGGAATGCGGACGTCGGAGGCGAACTCCAGCAGTTTCGGCAGGGGCCGGGTCTGCTTGCCGTAGACCGCGAGGTCCTTGGTCTCCTCCAGAACGCCGGCGTCGACCCCGTCGGCGACTATCTCCTCGTTGGCGCCGTGGAGTTCCCCGCCGGAGGCCTGCATGTCGCCGACCGCGCCGACCACGGCGAGCGCGGCCAAATCGCGGTTGTCCAGCCGTTCGTCTTGCCCGGAGTTGGCTGCGAGCGCTCGCGCGAGCACGTAGGCCGCGCCCGCGCCGGACATCTCCGAGGCGCCGTCGATACCCTCCAGCAGGGGGTTGAGATGGAACTCCGTCTCGGCCTCGGCCGGCTGGTGGTGGTCGGCGATGACAGGGGTGAAATCGCCCGCCTTCTCGTGGTCGGCGATGATATCGAGTTGGCCGCTCCCGAAGTCGGTGAAAAGCACGGTCTCGTAGTCGCGTTCTGCGATTCCGGCGATGGAGTCGGCGTCGAGTTGCTTCTCGAAGACCGTCTCGAATGCCAGTCCCGCCCGTTCCAGCGCCGTCGACGCGACGGCGGCGCTCGTCAGGCCGTCGGCGTCGATGTGGGAGGCGAGTAGGACGCGGTCGGCCTGTAGGAGCCGTTCGGCACACGCCTCGGCGCGAGCCTGTAGCGTCGGAACGGGAGCGTCGGCGAGACTCATCGTAGGGTTGCTAATGCGGTATGGAATTTAAACCTCCGCACAGTCGGTTCTTGCATGCGGATCCGTCCGGCCGAACGCGAGGACTGCGAAGCGATCATGCTCGTCCACGTCGGCGCCATCATCGAACACGGGCCGAAAGCCTACAGCGACCGGCAGGTGGCGACGTGGGCAGCCAAAACCGAAGGCGTGGCACGCTACGAGCAGGCCGTCGAAGATCCGACCACGGACCTACTCGTTGCCGAAGCCGACGGCGAGGTGGCCGGTTTCGCGGAACTCGACCGTGCTGACGAGAAAATCGAGGCGCTGTTCGTCGCCCCCGAACACGGTGGATCGGGGATCGGCACCGCGCTTCTGGACGAGTGTGAAACGCGCCTCCGGGACCTCGGTGTGGAAACCAGTTGCCTCGAAGCAGTACTGAACGCGGTTGGCTTCTACGAGGCCGCTGGCTACGAACGGGTCAAACGAGTCACGAACACGACGACTGCCAACACGGAAGTCGAGTCCGTGAAAATGCGGAAGCCGCTCGATTAAAGTCGCTCGGCGACGGCTTCGGCCAGCGTCTCGAACGCCGCTACCTCGGGGACGACATCGACATCGATGCCGTTTGCTTCGGCCGTCTCCGCGGTCGGTTCGCCGATGGCACCGACGACGGCCCGATTCAGGCCGGCGACGGCCTCCGACCGGATGCCCCGCTCGTCGGCGGCATCGAGGAAGTGCTCGACGGTCAGCGAGGAGGTAAAGCAGGCGCCGCCGAGTTCACCGTCGGCGGCCAGTTCGACCGATTTCCCCGCCGTCGGCGGCCGAACCAGTCGATAGAGCACCGTTTCATGGACGTACGCGCCGGCGTCCTCCAGCCCGTCGGTCAGCACCGGTGAGCCGTGGTCCGAGCGGGCGACTTCGACGCGCGACCCCTCGACCATATCGCGCATATGAGAGACCAACCCAGTCGAGGAGAACTCCTCGGGAACGTGGTCGACAGCGTAGCCAGCCGAACGCAACACGTCGGCGGTCGGCGAGCCGATGGCAGCTACCTCGCCGGACGGCTCCCACTCGACGTCGGCGGCGAGTTCCACACCCGTCTTGCTCGTCAACACCGTGTAGTCAGCGTCGACCCGGGGCGCTTCGCCCGTCGGGTCGACTTCGAGCATCGGGTCCGAAACCGGTTCGTGACCGAGTTCGCGGACGATTTCGGCCGCTTCGGTCGCACGCTCGTCGTCGGGACGGAAGAAGGCTATCTTACCCATCGCTCGTGGCCTCCGTCTGCCGCGTGTATTCGATTTGATATAGCGTCATAGGATACATCACCTCTCGTCGGCCGGGTTACGGCCGTTCCGCAGGAACGCCGCGACTCGCTCTCGTGAGGCCGCAACGCCGCCGATAACGGTAATCGCCGGCGGTTCGATACTTTCCTCGTCGCGCACGTCGACGATAGTCTCCAGCGTTCCGACTGCGACCTGTTGGTCGGGCCACGTCGCCCGTTCGACCAGCGCGACGGGCGTGTCGGGTGCCATCCCCGCCGAAAGCAACGCATCGGTGTACATCGGCAACTTGCCGACGCCCATCAGTACGACGAGCGTCCCGCCGGTCGCCGCCAGCGCCTCCCAGTCGACGGCCGATTCGTCTTTGGTCGGGTCCTCGTGGCCGGTGACGAACGTCACCGACGAGGCGTGGTCGCGGTGGGTGACCGGGACCCCGGCGACTCCGGGGCCGGCGACCGCGCTCGTGATACCGGGGACATACTCGAAGGGAATCTCGTTGGCCGCGAGGTGTTCAGCCTCCTCGCCGCCGCGACCGAAGACGAAGGGGTCGCCGCCCTTGAGACGGACGACGGTGTTGCCCGCCTCGGCCAGTTCGACGAGGCGCCGGTTGGTGTACTCCTGTGAGGTGCGTTCGCCATCGGCCCGCTTGCCCACGTCCTCGCGTTTGGCCTCTGGAATCGAGCCGAGAATCTCGGGGCCCGGCAGTTTGTCGTGGAGGACGACGTCGGCCTCGTCGATGAGTCGCTTGGCCTTGACGGTCAGCAGGTCCGGGTCGCCGGGGCCGCTTCCGACGAGATAGACTTTGCCGGTCATTCGCCCGTCTCCTTGCGGGCCCGTTCGATGAGCTCCGCTGCACCCCGGTCGGCCAGTTCCTCGGCGAACTCCCGGGCGGCCGAGGGGTGTTGTTCGGCCGGGATGTCCTCGGTCGCCTCGATCTCCTCGGTGCCGTCCTGTGAGAGGACGCGCACACGCGTGTGGACGTACTCACCCTGCAGGACCGCGTGGATGCCGATGGGTGCGACACACCCACCGCCAAGTGTCCCGAGAATCGCTCGCTCGACGGTGGTTTCGACCCGTGTTCGCGGGTGGTCGAGGTCGGCATGGAGGCGTTCGGCGAGTTCGTCGTCTCGGGCCGTCACCGCGATGGCACCCTGTCCCGGCGCGGGAACGAACGTCTCCGGGAATCGCTCGTAGTCGAGTTGGGACAGCAGGCCGCTCCGTTCGAGACCGGCCTCAGCGAGCACGATGGCGTCGAATTCCGTGTCGACCTCGCGGCCGAGTGCCTGCCGTTCGAGTTCGGTGCAGTCGTCGAACCACTCGTCCACGGTCCGGTTGAAGACCGCATCGGTTTCGCCCTCCTCGGCATCGACACGGCGCTCGTGTTCGGCCTGCAGGGTCGGCGCCAGCAGTTTCTGGACCCTCGTATCGACGTTCCCTCGCAGCGGCTGGACGTCGAGGTCCGGGCGGGCCGCGAGCAGTTGTGCCTTCCGCCGCAGACTGGAGGTACCCACCGTCGCGCCGTCGGGCAGGTCATCCAACGCCGTGCCCTCCGGCGTGAGGAGTACGTCGCCCGGCGGCGCCCGTTCGGGCAGGCCCGCGACGATGAGGTCCTCCGGGAACTCCGTCGGCATGTCCTTCAGCGAGTGGACGGCCGCATCCACCTCGCCATCGAGGACCTTCTCGTCGAGGCTGCGGACGAAGGCGCCGGTCTTGCCGAGTCGGTGGATGAGTTCGTCCCGTACTTCGTCGCCGGTCGTCGACACCTCCACGAGTTCGACCTCGCGGCGGCGACCCCGCAACTGGTCGGCCACCGACTGGGCCTGCCGCAAGGCGAGGTCGGACCCGCGAGTCGCCAGCCGTATCGTTTCGGTCATACCCGAATCTCCGGTGCGCCGGTTGAAACGCCCTTCGGCTTCTCCGAACGGGAGCCCGTGTTTCCGAGGGCGGCGACGATAAACGAATATTCGATATAGCAAATCGCTGCTGTCCGTCTCCACCGGCTACTACTACGTCCACGTTATACGCTCGGATAGAAGCCCTCGGCGTTTCGGATAGACAAATCGCATCGAAGTCACTGTCGACGTTCGCGTCGAACAGCGGAGAATCGGTGTGCGGAACGGCGCGGTCAGGCCATCTCCGCGCGCTCGCGGATGAGGTCTTCCAGTTCGTCGGGGTCGGTGATCCGTTCGATCTCCTCGCGTTCGATGAGGGCCGTTCCCTTGACGGAGTCCTGTCGCGCACGGTCGACGACGTAGACCGAACGGGTGCGGGTCACCTCGCCGACGGAGGACATGATGCGGGCGCGCTTTTCGGCCGTCCGGTTGAAATCCGAGTGGCCGGTGAGCATCTTGCGTTCGCGCTGTTCGTCCTCGCTGACGGCTTTGAACGGCGCGCGCATCGTCGGGTGGACCTCGAAGCCCACGCGAGTGAGGACGGTGATGAGATGGGAGTCGTCGGGGTCGGCCTCCGGTTCGTCGGGGTCGTCCATCTCGTCGCGCACCTCGTCGGCGCCGTCGAGGACCTCGACGGGGCTGGCCAGCGGCTGGTCGAAGAGGTCCTCAAGTTCCGCGGCGACCTCGACGGAGGCGTTCATGCCGTCCTCGTATTTCGAGACGGTGCGTCGCGAGACGCCGAGTTCGTTGGCGAGTTTGCCGAGCGACCAGTCCCGCTCCGAGCGGGCGTCTTCGAGCAACTCGCCGTCGATGTTGACGTAGAGTCCGCCGGGGGCGGCGTAGATGAGCGGTGGCACCTCCTCGATGAAGAGGTCCATCGCGGTCTCCGGCGAAAACACCGGGACGCCGTGTCGGAAGTAGACGACCCCTGGTTTCAGGTCCTCGTCGCGGGTCCGAAGCCCGATGACGATGGGGGTGGCATCCAGATATTCGCCGAGGCGACGCATCTCGGCGCCGGTGTAGCCGTCGAAGGCATCGATGTTCGCCAGTATCTTCAACAGCAACACGTCGTCACCGCGGCGAGCGGCGATATCGAAGCTCTTCGGCCGGATGGCACACCGGTCGCTCACCGTGAAGCCTGCGTCATCGAGCATCGCGGTGATGTTACCGACCAGTGCGGACCGTGACATAGTGGTATGTAAGCGTTTCGCCGGTTAAATGTGTTTCCCCGAGTCAAACCGCCGCTATCCGGCGGTTATCTACCCAATCGAAGTGGAAATCAAGAGACCGGGACCGAAACCCCGTTGGGATAGCGCCGTCTACGGCCGGTAGTGACCGTCCTCGGCCTCGATGACACGGATTCGCGGGAACGCGGGATGTGTACGACCTACGTCGCCGATACCGTCGCTCGCCGACTGGTCGACGATGGCGCGACCGTCGAGCGCGTCCTCCTGATTCGCTGTAATCCCGCGGTCGAACACAAGACCCGAGGGAACGCGGCGTTGGCGGTTCATACGGACGCATCCGTCGAGACGGCCTTCGAAGCCGCCGAAGGAATCGTCGACGAGCACGCGGAAACCGCCGACGACCGGACCAATCCCGGCCTCGTCGGCGCCCCCGGCAGTCCCGACGGCGTTCCGGACGGTGTCGCCTCGTTCGCTCGCGAAGCCGCCCGGAGTCATCACACCCGCGAGACGGCCCTCGAGCACATCGAAGCGGCCGGCTATCGGACCCGTAGCTGGAAGAACGGCCGCGGGGTCATCGGCGCGCTCGCGGCGGTCGGCGCCTGCCGCGCGTTCGACGACTGGACCTACGAGCACATCGCCTACCGGGAGCCGAGTCGCTGGGGAACCGACCGCAACGTTGACTTCGATTCCGTCTTCGAGGCCGCAGACGACTACTATCCCGAGGTGTGGGATACCGTTGACCGGGAGAGCGGGGAAGCAGTTTGCGTTCCGCGGACGCCGGGGCCCGTACTCTACGGGATTCGTGGAGACGACGCCGAATCGTGTCGTGCCGTTTCGGACCGCATCGAAAGCGAACCGGTCGCCCGCGCACGAACCTTCGTGACGAATCAGGGCACCGACGCCCATCTCCGGGCCGGCACGGTTTCGGGTGCCCGCGCTGGCCACGCCTATCATCTCGATGGACGCGTCGCCGAAGTTCCCGAGACGCGCCGCGGGGGCCACGTCTTCTTCGGCATCGAGGACGACGAGGCGGCCCTCACCTGTGCGGCGTTCGAGCCGACAAAGCGGTTCCGCGATCGGGTCCGAAAGCTTCGCGTCGGCGACCGCCTCACCGTCTGCGGCGAGGTGGGCGACGGGACGTTGAAACTCGAGAAGTTCGCCGTCCGTGCGTTGAACCGGGCGGAACTGGTGACACCGACCTGTCCCGACTGCGGGCGGACGATGGAATCAGCGGGCCGCGGACAGGGCTATCGCTGTCGGGACTGCGGGACGTCGGCCGAGGGGAAAGCCGAACGCCGAATCGACCGCGACCTGGAGGTCGGCTGGTACGAGGTCCCACCGCGAGCGCGGCGGCACATCGCCAAGCCGCTCGTCCGCAGCGGGTTCGACGCACCGATTCACCCCGAAAAATAGACGGGGCGGACGGCTCGAACGAGCCACCGTAGGGGGCCGTTATCCTTTCAGGCCACTGCCAGTCAGCGGCACGACCACGTCGTCGGCCGGCTCGATGACCCCCCGGTCTCGATAGGCACGGAGCGCCGCGGGGGCGACCGCACAGGTCGGTTCCGTGTAGAAGCCGGCCTCGTGGAGACGCTCCAGTTCGGTCGCCACGGCCTTCTCGGAGAGCGCGATGGCATCGCCATCGGTCTCCTCGATAGCATCGAGAATGCGGTCCCGCTGGACCGGTTCTCGAATCTGGATTCCATCCACAATGTCGTTGTGCTGTTCCACAGCGTCTTCGCCGTGGCGTTCCGCGGCGATGGGCGCGTACCCTGCTGCCTGAGCCCCGAGGAGCTTCGGCATGCGGTCGGTCCAGCCGGCGTCCCGAAGCGCTCGGAACCCGTAGTAGGCACCGAGGAACAGCGTGCCGTGGCCCAGCGGCGTGACGACGGCATCGGGGACCGACCAGTCCCGCTGGTGGGCCACCTCGTAGGCGAAGGTGGCCGTCCCGGCGAAGAAGGCGGGGTTCCACGCGTGGCTGGCGTACCACGCGTCGCCGTCTTTGACCGCGTCGATGCAGGCATCGGTGACGTCCTGTCGCGTTCCTTCGATGCGAGTGACGGTCGCTCCGGCGCGGCGGATGGCCTTGACCTTCGACTCCTTGACGCCTGCGGGAACGTAGATCTCGGCAGGAATGTCCGCGCGTGCCGCGTAGGTGGCGATGGCGGCGCCGGCGTTGCCGGAGGAGTCCTCGACGACGCGGTCCGCACCGACCTCCCTCGCGCGGGTGAGCGTCGTCGTCGCGCCGCGGTCCTTGAACGACCCGGTGGGGAAGACGTACTCCAGTTTGAACGTCGCGTCCCACTCGGGTGCCTCGACCAGCGGCGTATAGCCCTCTCCGAGCGTGACGCGGTCCTCGGACTCCGCGCCGACGGGCAGGAACTCCTCGAAGGTCCACAGGCCGTCGCGGGGGTCGAGGGACGCTTTCTCGGGCGAATCGACCGACGGGAGCGACTGGTCGGCGAACGCCAACGGTGCGCCGCATTCACAGCGCCAGCGGTCGGCGTAGGTCCGACCGCACTCAGGACAGGCGAGGTCCATACCGGTAGGTCGGCGGACGCATCCCTGTGGGTTTCGGTGGCGAACAGGCGGAACGCTTCCGGGCGACTATCCGTATTCCACGCTACTGTCTCGGCGGATAGCCGGCGACTCGTCAGGTCACGGGCCGTCTGGCCGCGCTATCACTTAAAAAGAGTCGGCCAGTTCTACATCGACGTGGGCGCTTCCACACCGAGCACGTCGAGGGCGTTGGCCATCGCGTGTTTGGAGGCGGCGACCAGCGCCAGGCGCGCGGCGCGGGTGTCCTCATCGTCGGCGGTGAGGACGGGACATTCCCGATAGAAGGTGTTGAACTGGTCGGCGAGTTCGCGGGTGTAGGTGGCGAGTTGATGGGGTTCGAGGTCCTCGGCGGCCTCGTCGATGACGCCCGGGAGGCGGGCGACGGCGCGGATGAGGTCGCGTTCGGCGTCGGTCGTCAGGTGCCCAGTGTCGGCGACCGGTTCGATGTCGCCGGCCTCGTCCAGGATTCCACAACAGCGCGCGTGGACGTACTGGACGTAGGGCGCCGACTGGGCCTCGAAGTCGAGTGCTTGCTCCCACTCGAAGGTGATGCCCTTTGTCGGCTGTTTGGAGACGATGTCGTAGCGGACGGCGCCGACGCCGACCTGTCGGGCGATGCGCTCGATATCCTCTTCGTCGAGTTCGTCGTCCCGGAGGCGGTCCTCGACGCGGTCCTCGACTTCCTCGCGGGCGCGTGTGATGGCCTCGTCGAGCAGGTCGTCCAGTTGGACGCCGGTGCCCTTCCGGGTGGACATCTTGCCCTCGGGGAGGTTGACGTAGGAGTAGATGACGTTCGCCAGTTGGTCGGTATCGTTGCCCAGCAGTTCGAGGGCCGACTGCAGTTGGTCGGCCTGGAGTTTGTGGTCCTCGCCGAGGACTGTGACGGCGCGGTCGAAGTTGTCGAACTTCCATTCGTGGTGGGCGAGGTCACGGGTGGTATAGAGGGAGGTGCCGTCGGCGCGAAGGAAGACGAGGTTCTTGTCGATGTCCTCGAATTCGAGTTGCCACGCGTCCTCCTCGTAGACGGCCCGGTCGTGGTCTTTGAGTCGGCCGACGATGTCGTCCGTGGAGCCGTCTCGCATGAAGCGGGTCTCCTTGACGAACTCGTCGAACTCGGCGGGCAGGCGACCGAGACACTCCTTCATCCCACCGAGGACGGTGTCGACGACCTCCTCGACGCGCTCGTAGACGGCCTCGTCGCCCTCTTCGAGGCCCTGCAGGATGGCCTGAATCTCGTCTTCGGCTTCCTCGACGGCCTCGGGGTCGGCGTTCTCGAGGAAGTCGTTGCCCTTCCGGTAGTAGCGGACCATCCGGTATTCGGCGCGGTCACGGGCCGGTTCGGGGAGGTCCGATTCGTCGAAGGTCTCGTAGGCCCACGTGAAGACGGCAATCTGACGGCCGGCGTCGTTGACGTAGTAGTGGCGTTCGACGTCGTAACCGGCGTAATCTAGCAGGTTCGCGACGGCGTCGCCGATTATCGGATTGCGCGCGCGGCCGACGTGGACGGGGCCGGTCGGGTTCGCGGAGGTGTGTTCGACGACGACGGAGGTGTCGCGGTCGTCGAGTGCGCCGTAGTCGGACGCCTGTCCGGCCTCGACCGCACCCTCGAAGTAGGACTCGTCGGGCAGGAAGTTGAGGTAGGGGCCCTGTGGTTCGACGGCAGCGATGTAGTCGTAGTCGTCGGTGTCGATCTCGTCGGCGAGTTCGGCGGCGACCTGCGGTGGCGGCGCCTGTGCTTCGCCGGCCAACCGGAAGGCGACGCTGGAGGCCAACACGGCGTCGACGTCTTCCGGGGGCTCCTCGATGCCGAGGTCGTCGGTCGGGTAGCCGTTGGCTTCGAGGGCCTCCCGAAGCGCCCGGGTAACCGACTCGCGGAACGCAAGGAACATACCTGCACTTCCCGAGCGCGGGGTATAGGGATAACGGGTTAGCGGCGCGAATCAGTTCTCGTGGGTCGTACTACTGGGGGCGTATCGACGCTCTCGAAAACGAACAGACTGAGGTAAGTCGGGGGTTCTCGACTGCGGACGCGCGGGAGACGGTGCTCGTGACGGCTTAGACGTTCTCGACGGGGTTCCCGGCCGCGAGTGCGGTCAGACAGTCCTCGACGGAGGCGTCCTCGTCGGCGCGGGGGTAGAGACCGGTCAGTTCGCCGTCCTCGCGGATGGCGATGCAGATGTCGGCGAACTCGACGGTGCGTCCGTGTGAACCATCACCGCTACGCTCCTCGAAGCCCGGTTCGAGCGCATCGGCGCCGACCGCCTCGACGAACTCGTCGTAGCAGGCAAGCGCCGCGGCGGCGGGGCCGTCGGTCGGTGCCTCGACCGTCTTCGGCCAGCGGGTGACGCGAACCTCGTCGACGACTTCGGCGGCTTCGAGCCGGTCGAAGTTGTCCAGCACCGAGCGCAGGCGGTCGTGGCTCTCCGCCGAAAGGGAGTCGGCGACGTAGACGGTCACCGTACCGTCGAGTGCGTCCCTTCCGGCCGCCTTGATTATGGTCGGTTCCCCGTCGGATGTCCCCCACACGTCGAGTCCGCGAAGCATATCTGAGAACCTCCGAGACGACCCATAAGGATTCTGTACAATGTGTATTAGGGGTTTCTACGTGAACACCCGACACACCTGCTAGCGGGTGTACCGTCCTGCGTTCGGGCAGGACCAACGCCGTTCTCGACACCCGAACCACGGCCTTTAGGGCGTCCTGCGTCTAGGGGCGGATATGCCCAAGCAGGTCAGCGACCCCGATTACCACAGCGAGAACCACACGGCCGCCCAGACCTGCGGGTGGACGGCCAACGCCCTCCGGGGAGAGGGCCGCTGTTACAAGAACCACTTCTACGGTATCCAATCGCACCGCTGTATCCAGATGACGCCCGTCGTCAAATGCAACGAGCGGTGTGTCTTCTGCTGGCGGGACCACTCCGGCCACGCCTACGAACTCGACGGCGTTGAGTGGGACGACCCCGAGGCGGTCGTCGACGCCTCCATCGACCTCCAGCGAAAACTCCTCTCGGGCTTCGGCGGCAACGACGACGTCCCCCGCGAGGTCTTCGAGGAGGCCATGGAACCCCGCCACGTCGCCATCTCCCTGGACGGCGAACCGACGCTCTATCCCTACCTCCCGGAACTCATCGAGGCCTTCCACGACCGCGATATCACCACGTTCCTCGTCTCGAACGGCACCAACCCCGAGGTGCTCGCCGAATGCGACCCCACCCAACTCTACGTCAGCGTCGACGCCCCCGACCGCAAGACCTTCGACGAGGTCGTCAAGGCCGTCGACGACGACGCGTGGGACAACCTCATCGAGACGCTCGACGTGCTGGCCGAGAAAGACGAGACCCGCACCGTCCTTCGGACCACTCTCCTGAACGGGTACAACATGGAGACGCCCGAGTGGTACGCCGCGATGGTCGACCGCGCCGACGCAGACTTCGTCGAGATGAAGGCCTACATGCACGTCGGCAACTCCCGCGACCGACTGGACCGCGACATCATGCCCGAACACGAGGACGTCCTCGAATTCACCGAGGCCGTCGGCGAGTACCTGCCGGAGTTCCCCGTGATTCGGGACATCGAGGCGTCTCGGGTGGCGCTGCTCGCGCGCGAGGAGGATACGTGGGTGCCCGAACTCAAGGGCGGCTCCGAGTTCTGGAGTGAGGGCACCTACGCGAAAAGCGACTAGGAGTCTGGTTTTCTTGGGATTTGGGCTGATTTTCAGTATTCTTTCCCGGTAGCAACGCCTCCGAAGCCCTCGGCCGGGTCGACTCGCGCGGCTCGCTGCGCGCCTCGCTCACCCTGTTCGCTCGGTGCTTGCGTCGCCGTGCTTCGTCCACCCGGTCGTTCGAAAGGCGCTCCGCGCCTTTCGTGATGACGAGAGAGCTTCGCTCTCTCGAACCACCTCGCCCTTCGAGTCCGCCAGGAAACCGCATCCACACACCTCCCCAGCCGACTCCCTCACCCTCGCTTCGCTCGGGTTCAGTCGTCCCTCGCACGGTTTCGTCCGACCGCCGCTCGGGTGAGCCTCGCGGCGGTCGACCAGCGCGCGCTATTTATAAAATCAATCGGCCGGGAGCGCGTGCGGCCGGAGGCCGTCGCGCGACATGCGCGGCGCTACGCGCCGCGATGTAGGTCCGCGGGCCGCAGGCCCGCGCAACCCGGGGAAGGGCAGGGCTGTGCAGTCCTTGGTGGAATGAAAGGGCGAGGCGCGCTGGCGTTTATATAGTCGTCTCAGCGACCCCTATCCGAACGTAGTGAGGATATGTCGCTGAGCGACCGCCAGCGCGCCGAGGGCTTTCTGGCTGTTGGCGGTCACGCAGTCACCAGACTTCATTTATAAACAACCGCCATAGACAGAGCCTGAAACTACTCCGGGAACGGAACCTCGATTTCGTCGCCGTCGTCGGGCACGAAAGCACGCTCTCCTTCGAACACTTCACGCGCTTCCCGCTCGATGGGCGAGACGTTGCCGGCGTATCGAGAGGAGACGTGAACGAGCGCCAGCTGTTTCACGCCGGCCTCGTTGGCGAGTTCGGCGGCGCGGGCGGCGGTGGTGTGAGCGGTCTGTCCGGCGCGGCCGGCGTTGTCGGCGGCGAAGGTGGCGTCGTGAATCAGCAGGTCGGCGTTCTCCGAGACCTCGATGGTACGGTCCGAGGGGCGGGTGTCGCCGGTGTAGACGAGTCGGCGGCCGGGGCGGGGGTCGCCGACGACCTGTTCGGGTTCGACGACGGTGCCGTCTTCGAGTTCGACGCTTTCGCCGGCGTGGAGTTGCTGGAACTTCGGGCCGACGGGGACGCCCAACTCCTCGGCGCGGTCGCGGTGGAACCGGCCCTTGCGTTTCTCCTCGATGAGCACGTAGCCGACCGACCGGGCGTCGTGGTCGGTCTCGAAGGCGCGGATTTCGTAGTCGTCGGCCTCGTAGGCCACGTCGCCGTCGGTGACGGGGTCGATGTGGACGGGAAAGGAAGGGTCGGTGCCGGTCGCCGAGATGAGACGGTCGATGTCGGGCTGGGTGCCGACCGGAACGTGGAGGGTAATGGGCGCCTCCCGCTCGTTGAAGTCCATCGTCTGAAGGAGGCCGGGGATGCCGAGAACGTGGTCGCCGTGGAGGTGTGTGACGAACATCTCGTCGACGGCGAAGCCGGTGCCGAAGCGCATCATCTGCCGTTGGGTCCCCTCGCCGCAGTCGAAGAGGAAGCGGTCGCCCTCCCGGCGGACGAAGACCGAACTCGTGTTCCGCTGGGTGGTCGGCACGGCCCCACCCGTCCCGAGGAACGTCACACACAGAGACATACCCGGGGCAAGCGGCGGCGCGGATAAACCCGCTTCGGTGTGCGGGTGGTAGGTCGGAACCGCGTGGCCGGCAGGTACTTCCGCTGGCTCCCGCTAACAGGGGTTACGATGACATCGGGCTCCGACGCGTCCCTCCCTGCTCGTGCGAACCCGCGCGAGTGGACCCGACGCCAGTTGCTCGCGGTCCTCGGCGCCGGCGGCCTCGGTGGCGCCGCCGTCGGCGGGCGAATGCTCTCCGACCCCGAGGACGCCGAGACGAGTTCGGTCGACGAGGCGGAGTCCCGCGCGCTCGCCGAGCAGTTCGCCCCCGAGGTCTACTACGACCGCTACGAGAAGTGGTTCATGACTGACCCCCGTCCCTACACGACCGACCGGGACGGCGAGACGGTCGTCGACGGCTTCGCCGCTCTCAACGACTACACCCGCGCCTTCGAGGAGGCGGGCGAACCGCCCGAGTCGGTCGTCTTCTACAACGCCGTCCAGTACGAGGACTCACCGCTCGCGGTCGTCCAGTACTGGATGTACTCGGCCTTCGACCAGTTCGCGACGAACTTCCACTGGCACGACTGGGAGGTGCTGCACGTCTTCGTCGACACCGAAACCGAGGAGGTCCAACTCTACGTCGCCAGCGCCCACAGTCGGAAGATACCGAACAACGAATATCTCGACCCCGACGCCCAACCCGCTATCGTTACCGAACTCGGAGCCCACGCCAGCGGCCTCGGCGTCAACGCCAACCCGGACCGCTTCCAGCGGTTCCCGACCGGCGACCTCGGTGCCGATATCACGAACCAGCTCGTCGAGGGCGTCGAGGAACTCGCCGAGATTCCGCTCGCCTACGGCCTCCCGCGCGACGAGAACCTGACGCTGGCGTTCGCGATGCCGACCCTCGATGGCCAACCCCTCTACGAGGACGACCGCCTGCCCGACGTGCCCCGCGAGGCGTTCATCGACGCCGACCTGACGGTCCGGTCCTTCAGCGACCTCGCCGCCCCGCCGACCGACTTCCCGACGCGGGAGACGGGCCTGCACTTCGCGGCCGAGGTGGACGACGACGCGGACCCGGACCACGAGTACCGACTCGAACCCTCGACCGAACTCGAAGACATCGGCGGCTTCGTCGGGCCGATGCTCCGCTTCGAGTTCTCGATTCCCGACTTCGCCGAGGACGCCATCGCCGGCCACCTCACCACCTCCGGCGTCCCGTGGGACCAACCGCGCTACGAGAACCCCGGAGCGGACATCACGGACCCGAACCACCGGCGGATGCTGGCGGACCGCTACGACGCCATCGACTACGGCGGCCCGACCACCTCGCTTGTGGGCGCCATCGGCGAGGCCGTCGAGGACGCCGAGGCCCCGGACGGCAACGGCGTGACGACGGCGGCCACCGGCACGCTCGCCTTCTGTCTGCTGGAAAGCGACCCGACGGCCGTGCCGAGCGTCGGCGGCGCCGTCGTGATGCAGGACGTCGACCCCGGCGAGCACCGCCTGACGGTCAACGCTCCCGGAACAGCCCCCTACAGCGAACGGCTCTCGGTCGGCGAGGAAAGCGAGACGCCCACCACTCCCGGAGCTGACGGACAGGTCACGCTCGTCGCGAACGAGAACGCCGTCAAAATCGACGGCGATTCCAGCGACGGCCCGGACATCGAGCGGGTCGCCATCGAGGACGACTTCGGCGGCCGCCTGTTCGAATTCAAGCCGGATTCCCCCGACAAGTTCGCGGCCTACGTCCACAGCGGGGGCGCCTACACGACCGAGATTCGCGACACCGAGGGGACGCCCGGCGCCTACCGCGTCAACCCGGGCGAGGAGAACCGCCGGACCATCGAGAACCCACGGACCGGGAAGGCCTCGCTGGCCGAGTTCGTCGCGAACATCACGACCGAGACCTCCGAGCAGGCTCCCGCGTTTTCGGGCGACGACGATACCAGCGACGACGGCGATTCCGACGACGACGATGACGACCTCACGGAGACGCCGACGGACGGCGGCGGCGGTGGCGGCCCGACCGACGACATCGACGTCAGCGGCGTCACGGGGCTTCAGCGCGCGCTTCAGGCGGTCGCCGAGTCCGCCCAGCGGGCCGTCGAACGCGCCGAACAGTCCGACACGCGGGGCGCCGACCGCGCGCTGGAGGCGGCCCGAACGCGGCTGGAGAAGGTCGGCGAGGCGCTGCAAAAGAACGACTTCGACGAGACGCTGAACGCGACCGTTCAGAACCGCCTCGAACAGGCACAGCGGCGTATCGAGCAGGCCCTGGAAACCGAAAAAGCTTGAGTAGGTTCGTCTGAAGATTTCGTAGAGTCGTTCGCTGGCGGGTCTGAGGTGAGGTGTCCGTTCGAAGGGAAGTTCTTACCTATCAATCGAGCAGAGAGGACGTAGAACCGTTAATTCGTCAATATCGAAGTCATTTCTACTGCTTAAATTAGTCAACTTCGGGAACCCAGAGGTGTAGAACCGATACCGTCCCCCTTGCCTCCCTTCCACGATAAACGTGTCACCGTCGACGCTTGTAACGGGTTGTGGACTCGTCCTTCCATTCCACAATAGATAGTCCCCTTCCTGTACCTCCTGTAGCCTCTCTTTGATATTGTTCTCTCTCATCCACGGTGCAATCGTACTCCGAAATCATATTTTTATCTCCTACACCGATCGAACCGGGGAGCAACGAGCAGGTCGCATAACCAACACCCCATTTATTAATCCGCATACGAGCATCCGCCGAGTGGGGCGTCCGGAGGTCGTCCCCGAGGCAGTTCCCGGCGCCGACCGAAGGGAGGCGCCGTAGCGACGAGTGACTAACGCGCCCGAAGGGCGCGGCAGGAACGAGTCGCGCATATTTTCCCCATGTTTTTGCCGACCCGGCGGCTATGCCGCCGGGTCGTGCAAAAAGTGGCTAGACGTACAGGAACCAGTCGTCGTAGCCGCCGAGTTCCCCGTTGACGAGGTCGAAGAACTGCTGTTGGATCTGCTCGGTGACGGGACCGCGGGAGCCGTTGCCGATTTCGGTGTCGTCGACGCTCCGAATCGGGGTGACTTCGGCGGCGGTCCCCGAGAAGAACAGTTCGTCGGCGGTGTAGAGTTGGCCGCGCGAGATGGCCGTATCGTCGTGGACCGTATAGCCCATGTCGCGGGCCAGTTTGATGACGGTATCGCGGGTGATGCCGTCGAGGATGGACTCGGAGAGACCCGTGGTGTAGATTTCGCCGTCGTTGACCATGAAGATGTTCTCGCCGGGGCCTTCCGCGACGTTGCCCTCCTTGTTGAGGACGATGGCCTCGACGTAGCCGTTGCGGCGGGCCTCCTCGCCGGCGAGCATGGAGTTGACGTAGGGGCCGGTGGCCTTCACGTTGGTCGGAATCTGGCTGGAGGCGTGCTTGCGCCACGACGAGACCATCACGTCGACGCCGTTCTCGATGGCGTTCTCGCCGAGGTAGGTGCCCCACGGCCAGCAGGCGACCATCGTCTCGGTCGGGCAGTCTTTCGGCGAGACGCCCAGCGAGTTGTAGCCGTAGTAGACGAGCGGCCGAATGTAACAGGATTCGAGGTCCTGCCGGCGGATGAGTTCCAGCGTCGCCTCGGTGAGTTCCTCGCGGGTGTGTTCGATGTCGTGGTCCAGCACCTTCGCCGAATCGAACAGCCGGTCGAGGTGTTCCTCCCACCGGAAGAGCGCGGGGCCGCTGGCCGTATCGTAACAGCGGGCGCCCTCGAAGACGGCCGTCCCGTAGTGCAGCGAGTGCGTCAGGATGTGGGTCTGTGCGTCGTCCCAGTCGACGAACTCACCGTCCTGCCAGATGGTGTCGACGTCCATTTCCTCGAAAGACATACTCAGTCTGTGGACCGGGCCCGTAATGAGTGTTGACGATTACTGCCGGGGTATGCGGCCCCTACATCTCTATCGGACCGCCTATTTTTATGCCGAGCGACCGAATCCGAAGCATGCTCGAACTGCTCGGTCTCGCGTGGTCGGCGTGGAAACTCAGCGTCAAGCGACTCGGACCGGTCGGCGGCGTCGTCTTCGCGCTGGCAGTCGTCGTCGGGTTCGTCCTGTTTCGGGACTGGGTCGGCGAGCGCTACCCGAAGATCGGCAAGAAGGTCGACGACGCCGTCTAGGTCCGACGACCGCGTGACGGCCGTCTGACTGAACGTTTTGTGGTGGGCGGATAAAGGACGAGTGGCGTATGAGCGCCCGCAACCTGCTGCCCGTCGCGGCAGCCCTCACCGACCCCATCAGGCCCGCGTTGCCGCCGACGACGAAGGCCGGCCTGCTGGCGCGAGCGGCGGCCGTCTACCGGCGGTTCCACGCGCTGGTCCGATGAGGCCGGGGGTGAGCTACACCGCCATCGCTTCTTCGAGCGTAAAGCGTCCCTCGTAGAGGGCCGTGCCGACGACGACGGCGGCCGCACCCACCTCCTTCAGCGCGCGCACGTCATCCAGCGTCGAGACGCCGCCGCTGGCGACGACCGGGATATCGACCGCTTCGACCACTCGCTCGACGGGTTCGCGGCGGATGCCCTCCAGTTGCCCCTCGACGTCCACGTCGGTAAAGAGGATCGCGCCCGCACCCAGTTCCTCGTAGCGGGCGGCGGCCTCGGCGGGGTCCAGTCCCGTCCCCTCGGTCCACCCCGAAACGACGACTTCGCCGCCCTTTGCGTCGAGGCTGACTATCACGGTGCCGGGATACTCCTCGCTGATTTCGCCGACGATGTCGGGATTCTCGACCGCCGCAGTTCCGAGGATGACGCGGTCGACGCCCAACGCCAGCAGGCCCGTCGCGTCCTCGGCGGTCCGGATGCCGCCGCCCAACTGCACGTCGACGTCGACGGCGTCCAGTATCGCCTCGACGGCCGGTGCGTTCCCTCGCTCGCCCTCGAAGGCCCCGTCGAGGTCGACCAGATGGAGCGTCTCGGCGCCCGCGTCGACCCAGCGTTCGGCCGCCTCGACCGGGTCGCCGTACTCCGTGCCGGTGCCGCGCTCGCCGCCAACCAGCTGGACGACCTGTCCGTCCTGCATGTCGACGGCCGGAATCACTTCGAACTCCGGGAACATGTTCGAAGCGGGGCAGCGCCGCATCAAAAACCCACCCATTAGTCGCAAGCACGGCGCTTATCTGCCGCCCCATCGTTTCGCTCCGTATGGTGGAACTCTTGCTCGTCGTCGGTATCGTGGTCGCCGCGTTCGTCGGATACAACATCGGCGGCTCCTCGACGGCACCGGCCTTCGGGCCGGCGGTCGGGGCCGGCGTGCTCTCGAAGCTCCTCGCGGCCGCGCTCATGACGGTCTTCTTCTTCGTCGGTGGCTGGACCATCGGCCGGGAGGTCATCGAGACCCTCGGCGGTCGCATCGTCCCGAGCGCGCTCTTTACGCTCGAAGCCAGCATCGTCGTGCTGTTCTTCATCGGCTTTGCGCTGTTCATCTCCAATTCCTTCGGCGTCCCCGCCTCGACGTCGATGACCGCCGTCGGCTCCATCGCGGGCCTCGGGATGGCGACGGGGTCGCTCAACTGGGGCGTGATGGGCCGCATCGTCTCGTGGTGGATCGTCTCGCCCATCATCACCTTCTGGATCTGCGGCGTCATCGGCCGATATTTCTATCCCATGCTCAACGAGTGGATTGCCATCCCCGAATCCGACGGCAGCCCCTTCTCCGGGGACGCGACCCGTCGGGAGATGGTCGGCGCCGTCGTCGTCATCGCCATCGGCTGTCTGATGGCCTTTTCGGCGGGCGCCTCCAACGCCGCCAACGCCGTCGCGCCGCTCGTCGGCAGCGGCGAACTCTCGATGAACATCGCCATCCTGCTGGCGGTGGGAGCGGTCGGCGTCGGCGCCTTCACCATCGCTCGGAAGACGCTGGATACGATGGGCAACGACCTGACGGACCTGCCGCTGACCGCCGCCATCGTCGTGGCCGTCGTCTCCTCAACGGCGACGGCGGCGCTGGCGGCCATCGGCATCCCCGCGAGTTTCGTCATCATCGCGACGATGAGTATCGTCGGTCTCGGGTGGGGGCGGGCGACCCGGACGACGACCGCCCGCGATGCGGTTCGCGGGGAGGGCGCCAACGTCTCGGTCGGGGCCCTCGCGGCCGACGAGGCCGCAACCGTCGGCGACGCCGAAAAGCGCGGCAAGAACGCCCCGCCAATCGGCGAGGAGGAGCCCGACGACATCCCCGCGGCCTCGGACCTCTTCGACCCCGAAACCACGGGCCGGGTCATCCTGATGCAGAACTTCGTCCCCACGCTGGCGACCGCTGGCGCGTTTCTGGTCTTCCGGTTCTTCCCGTTCTGAAGCGCTGTTCGCGGATTCCGTGTTCGGTCGCCCTCGCGGTCGTTTGCGATGTTTTCCCCGACCGTTCGGCGGATGCTTCTCACGTCGTCGGGAGAAAGTGCACAATCGTTCGTGTACGGAGGGTGCACTGGCTGTAACAGCAACCTTCAACACACAGGGGCGTGAACTCACGTGTTGATGCCCACGGTAGAATACCTCAACTACGAAGTACTGGACGACCACGGGATGGACATGGACGACGACGACCTCTTCGAGCAGGCCGCTGACGCGGGCCTCGACGGAGAGGACTACGGGACCCTCGACGTCGCCGAGGGCGAGTACATCCTCGAGGCGGCCGAGGCCCAGGGCTACGACTGGCCCTTCTCGTGCCGTGCCGGTGCCTGTGCGAACTGCGCCGCCATCATCAAAGAGGGCGAAATCGAGATGGACATGCAGCAGATCCTCTCGGACGAGGAAGTCGAGGAGAAGGGCGTCCGCCTGACCTGTATCGGTAGCCCCGCTGCCGACACGGTCAAAATCGTCTACAACGCCAAGCACCTCGACTACCTGCAGAACCGCGTCATCTAAGCCGATTTCCCCGCGTCCGACGACTGCGGTATCGCCGGAATCATGGCGAATGTGGTTCTGGCAGATTTTGCGTGCAGAGGCGTTTAAACGCCGACTTCTCTCGATTCTGTGCGATGACGGAACACGCCCGTAGCACGGGGACCGTATAACCGACGACGATATCAGCCTGCGCAAGCCCTTTGCGTATCCTCCACCATTATTCATGTATGACCAACGATGACGACAGCCGTCGACAGGGCGTCGAGTTCGGGCCGCTGGCCGAGGCCCTCGAAGACGCCGAGTACCCGATGACCGGAGCGGAACTGCTGGAAACTCATGGGGACCGCGAACTCGAACTCGAGGACGGAACCGAGACGCTCCAGGCCGTGCTCGAACCACAGGGTGAAATGACGTTCGAGTCCGCTGAAGACGTCAAACAGAACGTCGTCGGGATGGTCGGCGACGGGGCTATCGGCCGGAAGCGCTACTCCGACCGCGGGGGAGAGACGAAAGCGCAGGAAGAAGCCGACGACGAATCAGTATAGCCGCCCCACGGGCCGCATCGAACGGCTGTCTCGCAGGTCGGCAGTCGAGACGGGAGCGACGACGGCGAGTATCGACAGGCCTAGTGGCGTGCTTCCAGCGCCGCCAGAAGCGTCGCCGTCTCGATTATCTCGGCGAACTCCCCCGAGAGTTGCGCCAGCGCGATGCGGTGGTTCTGTTCGGCCGCATAGCGCGTCCCGTTCAACTCCCGGTCGTGGGTGACGCAGGCGTCGCCGACGACGAACGGCTCGAAGCCGAGGTTCTCCGCCATCCGCGTCGTCGTCGAGACGCAGTGGTCGGTCGTGAAGCCGACGAAGACCGGCCGCCGAACCCCCGCCCCCCGGAGCCGCATCTCGAGGTCCGTCCCGATGAACGCACTGTTTACCTCCTTGGTGATGACGGGTTCGCCGTCTGCCGGTTCCGCCTCGGGCTTGAACGCGTTGCCGGGCCGGTCGGGCCGGAGCGGCGACCCGCGCTCCGTCGAATCGTGCTTGACGTGAAACACGGGGAGGTCGGCCTCGCGGAACGCCGCGATGAGTTCCCCGATGTGGCGTTCGGCGTCGGGATTGTTCCGGTCGCCCCATCGCTCGTCGTCGAACCCCTGCTGGACGTCGATGGGCACCAGCGCGACCCGCTCGAGGTCGAGCGTCTCGTAATCCCGGTACGGCATCTACCGACAGGTACCCGAGCGGCGGGGATATAGCTTCCCTCTCCGGCGGTATCTCCGAACGAGTGGACGTCCGTCCACCGACGCCGTTCGGCCGGCTGGAAGCCGGGCGTTTATATACTCGCTCGCCGCAGGACGGCGTGTGTCCTCGCCCGTCTTCGGTATCGCGACCGGTCCCGACCTCCTGCGGTTGCTCGCGGTACCCGTCTTCGCGTGGGCGGCCTACCGCGACGTTCGGACGCGTCGGGTCCCGAACCGGACGTGGGCGCCGCTTCTGGTCGTCGGCTTTCTCGCGCTCGTCTGGGACGCGTGGCTCGCGACGGGCCTTTCGGCCTACGAACAGCAGTTCTTCGTGATTCGGGTCGTCCTCTCGTTGGGACTCGTCGCCCCCCTCGGCTACGTCTTCTGGCGACTCGGCGGCTTCGGCGGCGCCGACGCCAAGGCCGTCATCACGCTGGCGGTGGTCGTCCCCGTCTATCCGACCTTCTACCTCGCCAGCGGCGCCTATCCCGCCACCATGCCGCCGCTCGGCGTCTTCTCGCTGACGGTGCTGTCGAATACGGTACTCGTCGGCCTCTTCTATCCCGTCGCGCTCGCGGTGCGGAACCTCCCGAACGGCGAACTCACGCCCGCGATGTTCATCGGCCGGCCGGTTGCCATCGACGACGTTCTGAGCGAGTACGGCCGCCTGCTGGAAACGGCCGACGGCTTCACCCGTCGTGGCCTCGATATCGACGCCCTCCGGATGTACCTGCGCTGGCGCGGCGTCTCCTTCGCTGAACTCCGTGGGAACCCCGACCGGTATCGGCACCCCTTGCCCACCGAGCGCAACGACCCCGGAGACGGCTCCATCGCCGCCGACGAGCGCGCGTTGACCGACGGCGGCGACGCCACCGTTGAGGCCCCGACGGCCGCCGTCCGGCCGCTCGACGAGTGGGGCGCCGAGCGCTTCCTCGACGACCACAGCGCCTACGGGACGACTCCCGAGCAGTTGCGCGATGGGCTGGAGACGCTCACCGCCCCCGACCGCGGGCAGGTCTGGATTACGCCCGGCATCCCGTTCATCGTCCCGATGTTCGTCGGCCTCGTCCTCGCATTCACGTTCGGCGACCTGCTGTTCGTGCTGATGCGGGTCGTGGGGTTGGCCTGAGCGGGCTGGAGGCGTCGCTTGTCGGTGCATCGACGGTTCGAAAGGGGAAAAGAGCGCGTAGGTTAGGCTTCGGCGGCGACTTCGGCGTCTTCTTCGAGGTCCTCCAGCGCCTTGACGACCTGGTCGCGGTAGATGCCGAGGTCGACGCCGTACTGGGTTTCGGACATCGCGTCGTACTCGCCCGTCCCATCGAACGTCTCGATGCGGTCGAGCGTTCGCTTTGCGGTCTCGACGACCCAGCGGTCGCGAGTGCCGGCGTCGACGACGGTGATGGACTCCGGCCGCAGCGAGACGTTCACCTCGCCGTCGTCGGTCTCGTAGGTCCGGGGCTTGCCGACGACGGCCACGTAGGCCGGCGTTTCGGCCTCCCGAAGCGCCGAGGCGGCTTCGGGCTGGTACTGGCCGGCGTAGGTGAAGAACGTGCCCGTCGGGTCGACGATGCGGCCGCGCCAGTACTCGGAGTCCTCGCCGACGTCCTCCGTCTCGGTGAGCGTCCCGACGATGAAGACGCGGTTGGCCCGCTCGCCCGTGGGAAGCAGCGAGTAGACGGGCGCGCGCTCGTCGTCGGATTCCTTGAACGTGTACGTTGCGTCGTTGAACTCGGCCGCGAAGGCGCGTCGGGCGACCTCGCGGGTGGGTGCGGATTCACTCATTACAGGGACCTCGCTTTGATCAGCACGCTTTCGGCATCGTCCGGTGCGCCCAGCGTCTCGATGTCGTCGGCCAGCACGTACCGGCCCATCGTCGGGCCGCGAACGCGGTAGTAGCGGCCGAGAACGGTCTCGCCCATCTCCTCGACGACGACTTCGGTGTCGAGGGCGTCCATCGCCATCTCCTGGGCTTCATCGAGCGTAATTCCGGTCAATTCCTCGGTGGATTCCTGATTGAAGATGACCTCGTGGACGGCCTCGCCGTCGTCGATGACGCCCTTGATACGGAGGTCGAACTCGCCTTCGACGTCGCCGTGTTCCGAACAGCGGCCGTTCTGAAGGACGCGCGTGCAGTCGTCCTCGGGACAGCGCTTGATGAGCCCCGAGCCCGACTGGATGTCCACCAGCGCGCCCTCGACTTCGTCGGCGTTGTCGCCGACCTCGATGTCCTCGTCGACCTCCTCGATGGTGGTCGTCGAGTTGAGCTTCACCGAGAAACTGCCCTCGTACTCGTCGGTGACGAGGTTACCGAGGCGGTAGACCGTCCCCTCTTCGAGTTCGGGGAGGTCGCTTTTCGCCCACTTGGTGAACTTGATGCGCCCGGTCTCGTCGCCCACGAGGCCGACCTGTGCGATGGAGTCCGCGCGTGGCTCCCACAAATCGACCACTTTGACGGTGAGGTCGAGCCACTCTTCGGGCGCGTCGATGTCCTCGACGTTCGCGGCCTCGCTGCCGCCGCCGGCCAGTTCCTCACGGTCCATGTCGGCCTCGTCGAGGTAGGTCGAAACCACGCTGCGGCGCGCTTCCTCGATGGGAACGCGGTATTCGGAGACCAGCGTCTCGAGGCGTGTTTCGATTTCGTCGACGCTCACATCGAGCGAGTCGGAGAACTGTTCGTGTATCTCGTCCGCGTGCTGTCGCAGGTCTGTCATGGTGTGTCCGTCTCCGCGTGTTTTCAGTGGGAGACGTACGCCGGTTGGTGCTTGATGATATAAAAGTCGTCGGTAGCGTAGTGAAAGTGAAAACCGGCCGGAGGCGAGTGGTTGGCCGTGGTATCTGCCCCGCCGCGGTCACACGCGGGGGGCCGACGGCTCTTTGTGGTCCGCGTTCCAAACGGCGCGTGTGAGCAACCGTCGTCGCCTCAAACGGCTCCTGCGGACGAAACTGCAGTCGGCGGGCCAGCAGTACGAGGAGGCCAAGAAGGCCTACAGCGGCGCCAAGACGGCGACCCTCGCGGGGCTGCCGACCGACGAGGAGGGCCGGGCGAGAATCGTCTGCCGCCGATACGCCGAGAAACGCGCCGTCTCCCTGGATGCGGAGGCCCGGCCGGCGTGTTTCGACGCCGACCATCAGGACTGCCGTGGCTGTATGGAGGACATCCGTGAGAACCGCATCGAAACGTGGTAGGCCGCCGTCGGCGTCCGGTCCAGTAACCGTTATTAGGAACGGGACGGTCGGCTTGCTGTAACCGCCCGATGGCTCGAACCGACCCCTTCCCCGTCGACCGCCCGCTGGCACTCGCCCGTCGTGGCCTCCGGCTGTTCGTCTATACGCTCGCCGTCGGTCTCGGGGTCGGCTTCAGCGTGCTGGTCCTCGTCGGAACCCTGCTGGCCGTGAGACAGGTGACCGACTCACGGACCCTCGGGAGCCTCGTCGCCCTCGTCGCCTTCGGACTGGCCATCGCGCTGCCGGTCTACTGGCTCGTGGTTCGGGAAACCGAGGACGAAGACGAGATGTGAGGGCAGACACTCCGCAGGCCGACCCGCGACCGCGGTCTTATATTACGCCCCTGTCCCTGGAGACGAGCATGAGCTATCTCGTCGCGTTCGACGGGACCGACCTTTCGAGCACCGCGCTCCGCCGGGCGGCGTCGTTCGCCGAGACGAACGGGGAACGCCTCGTCGTCGTGAGCGTCCTCCCGACAGACCGGTCGCTGGCCGAGCAGTACGGACTGGTCGAGGGCGACGAATACGACCCGGAGGCCGCCGCCGACCGCCTCCGGGAGACGGCCCTGGATATCGCTCCCGACGCCGAGTTCCGCGCCGAGCATATCGACCGCTATGCCGGCAAGGGACAGATCGCGACCAAGATACGGAGAGCGGCCCGACAGGAGGGAGCGGATGTCGTCTTCGTCGGCAGCAACAACGCCGGCCGCATCGTCAAACCCATCGCCAGCGTCGGCGATTCGGTCGCGGGCGGCCTCGAATACGACGTCTTCATCGTCCGGTCGGCGTGATCAGAAGTTCTCGATGATGTGCTGCTGGATGTTCCCGACCTGCCCGGGCTCGTAGGTCCACATCGCCTCCCAGATGTTCGGCCCCGTCTCGATGGCGACCAGCGCCGCCGGGTCGGCGTCGGACCCATCGGGCGTATACACGACGAACCACGACCGCTGGTACTCCTCGTCGGTGCCGGTGTGGATGTCGAGGCCGTCCCGCTCGTAGGTGATGTCCGGCAGACCGTAGATGTGGGTTTCGACGTCGCTTTCGGCCAAGCGTTTATAAACCGTCTCGGTTCCCCGCTCGTCTCGAATCCGGGAGAGTTCCTGAAACGCGACGTCGAGTCGGCCGCCGTCGGCCGTGAGCGCCCGGTTCTCGATGTACCGGGACATGACGATAAGCAGGAGTTTCTCCTTGTTCGATTTCGGGAAGCCACGGAGCGAGAAGACCATCTCGTCGAGGGCGGTCAGCACCTCGGGCGCCTCGTATTTATCGACGCCGCTCAGCCCCGTCCGGTAGAGGTCGGCGTTGACGTACAGCACCGCGTTCTGGAGCTTCTCGAGCGGCGAGGTGGCGACGACCTCCCCGTCTTCGAGGAGGACGACGACGTCGTCCGTCTCCTCGGGGAGTTCCCGTTCCTCGATGTCGACCGATAGCGCCCCGAAGGATTCCTCGAAGAGCCGCTGTACCGGCTCGGGCTGTCGACGATTGATGACGACGAGCGTCCGTTCCGGCAGGTCCCGCTCCGAAAGAAACCACCGAAGCGAGTCGGGTCCGTTCGCGTCCATTCGTTATGGAGGATAGGGCTGATGATATTTAAACGGCGGGCGAGAATTCACGGCCGAATCGAGTCGTATCAGACGCTCCGGGTCGACCCGCCGTCGACCGGCACCGCCGCGCCGTTGATGTAGGAGGCGCGCTCGCTGGCGAGCCACGCGACCGCCTCGCCGAGTTCCGCAGGGTCGCCGACTCGCTCCAGCGGGATGCCCTCCGACCAGTCGTCCAGTCCCGCCTCGTAGTCCGGATAATCGCCCCGTTCGACGCCCTGTTCGACCAGTTCCTCGATGCGGCTCGTCTCGTGGGCGCCCGGCATGACGGCGTTGACCCGCACGTCGGGAGCGAACTCGTGGGACAGCGTCTTCATCAGGCCGATGACGGCCCGCCGGACGGAGTTGGAGAGGACGAGGTCGTCGATGACCTCCTTGACCGACCGGGAGGTGATGTTGACGACGGTGCCGCCGCCGTCCTCCGAGAGGGTCGGCTGGGCGGCCCGGACGGTCCGGACGACGCTCATCACCAGCAGGTCGTAGGCGTCGTACCACTCCTCGTCGGTCGTCTCCGAGAAGGGCCCCGAGGGCGGGCCGCCGGCGCTGGTGACGACGTGGTCGAGGCCGCCGAACGTCTCGATGGTCTCCCCGACGAAGCCCTCCAGTGCCGCCTCGTCGGTGATGTCGGCCTCGACAGCGAGTACGTCGCCGTCGCCGAGTGATTCGAGTTGGGCCTCCGCCTCCGCGAGGCGGTCCGTATCCCGTCCACAGACCGCCACGTCACAGCCCGCACGCGCGAGCGCCTCCGCGCTTGCGAGCCCCAATCCTGCGGTTCCGGCCGTTACGAGCGCAGCGTTACCGTCGATTCCGAGGTCCATATCGGGAAATCGCCCGCCGGCAGTATAAAAGGGCTCCTCGCGGCAGCGTCGGCGTCACGTCGTCGGCGCGCGGCCTCTGTTACTCGCGGACCTGAACGGTCCCGTCGGTGGTGACGGTGACGGTGATATCCCGTCGGACCTCGCGGCCGTGGACGGCATCGCCGGCGGCGTCGCCGACCAGTTTCATCAACTCGGGGGCGGTCCGGTTTACCTTCACGCCCGCGTCGTCGCAGGCCGAATACACGCGGTTCGGCACGTCGTAGAGGTCGGTGCCGCCCTCGACGGTCAACTGGACGGGCGCCGACAGCGCGTCGGCGAAGGCCACCGTCTCGCGGGCCTTGGCGATGTTCTCGCGGGCGCTGGCCTCGATGCTTGAGACGTTCGCACGGGAGGTACCCAACTCCTCTGCGATGGTCGCCTGCTGGATGTCCTGCTCGCGGAGCGCGAGTACCTCGGCCTGCCGGCGGGTCAGAACGCTCTCGTCGGCGTCGAATCCGGCGCGGTCGAGCAGGTCGTCGACGTTCGGCAGGCTCATGGGTCGTATCCGGCGGCGGGTTCGAAGGTCGGTACAGGAGGACGGGACGGCACGGCTGGTTCAGTTGCCCCAGAAGTTCTCGCGACTGCCCAGTCGCTCACGTTCGAGTGCCTTCTGACGGTCGCTTTTCTCCTCGCCGTCCCCGGTATCGCCCTCGCTTTCGGTCTCGTCGGCATCCTCGGCGTCTGCCTCCTCGTCGTCCGCCTCCTCTTCCTCGTCAGGAATCTTCTCGACGATGTCGGCGCGGGCGTGGCTCGATCGGACCTCGGTAATCCGCACCTTCGCGCGGACGGGCGGCAGCAGGCCGTCGACCATGACGATGAAGCCGTCCTCGGTCTTGCCGACGCCGGCGCCGGACTCGTGGATGTCCTCGACGTCGACGACGACCGTCTCGCCCATCTTCACGGGCTGTTGTTTCAGGTCGCGGATGGGCTGGTTGTAGTGAGAACACCACTCGGCACCGCCGCGGTCGCCGTAGTGCTGGCATCCCATGCCCTCGATGCGTTCGGAGAACTGCGGGCAATCGTCCGCGAGTGGGCAGTCCGGCATACGGTTGGCTTGCCCCGCTGTCGATTAAACGCTTGCGGGTCGGACACGTCCGCCGCCAACGCCAGCGCTTTGCCGGTCGACGCCCAACCTGTGGGTAGATGAGTCGTCGCGTCCCCGAGGCCGCCCCACTCGTCGGCCTCGTCCTCGCCTTCACCTTCGCGCTGTTCGGCCTCCTCTTCTCGTCGAACCACCTCGGCACCCTGCTGGTCAGCGCGCTCGTTTTCTATCCCTTCGTCGCCTTCGGTATCGTCCGCTCGGCGGACCCCACGAACGTCTTCGTCCCGGATTACGTCCTCGCCGCCGGGTTCCTCGGGAGCGCGCCCATCCTCCTCTACGGCATCGCCATCGGGCAAGCCCTTTTCGGTGCGCTCGTCGCGCTCGTCGTCGGCGTCCCGCCGACCCTGTATCACGCCCGGTTCGGCGAGTCGGTCAACCCGCTGTCGCCCGACCAAACCCTCGCCGCAGGCCTGCTCGGGGCTGCCGGCCTGCTGGCCTACGCCGCGGTGTCGAGCCTGCTCGTCGGGTCGGCGTCAGCCGCCATCCTCGGGGCTGCGGCGGTCGATTATCGGCGCCAGCGGGGCGGCCCAATCGAGCGCCGCACCCGAACTATCGCGCTCGTGGGCTGTCTCGGCGGCGGCCTCCTCGCCTTCGGCGTACTGGCGGCAACCGGCCGGCCGACCGAGGGACTGGCCGCCGGGGGCGTGCTGGTCGTCATCGGCGCGTTCGTCGCCTTCGGCGCCGAATCCGCCTAACCGAGGTACCGCGCCAGCAGTTTCCGGTCCAGCAGGTCCAGCACGATGACGACCAGTCCCGCGATGCCGACCTGTGCGGTGACCGGCAGGTTCGTGAACAGCCCCAGTAGAACCAGTTGTCCGAAGAGGAGGATGCCACCGAGTTCGAGGCGGTCGACGGCGTCGACCAGATTCAGGTCCTCGTGGAGGTCGACCCGCGCCGGGATGCGGTTGTCGCTCCCGATGCCGAAAAGCCCCAACAGCGGCGGCTTGTCGCTTCCCATAGGAGCCGTACCGCTGGGGATATAAAAGGGATACTGGCCACTGCAAACGTTCGACTCGCATCGTAGCTGTTCGAGGACCAAGCTATCTCCTTGTGGCACGTAGTAGACCTATGGCTTCCGTCCGAACCGGCGACATCGATACGTACTACGAACGCAACGGCGAGGGGCCGGCCATCGTCTTCGTTCACGGCGCGATTCTCGATTCCGCCGCCTGGCTCGAGCAGGCCGACGCCCTCAGCGATGAGTACACTACTGTTACCTACGATGTCCGGGGGCACGGACGAACCGGCGGTTCCGACCGCAACGTCTACTCCGTCGAACTCCTCGCCGACGACCTCCATGCCCTCGTCGAGGCCCTGGACCTCGACCGGCCAGTCATCTGCGGGCTCTCGCTCGGCGGCTGTATCGCGCAGGTCTACGCGACGAAATACCCCGAAAGCCTCTCGGGTCTCGTGCTCGCGGACACGTTCACGCCACCCTACTTCAGCCGCAGGGAGCGCTTCCAGCGGTCGACGTCCATGCGGGGAATCATTCCCATCGTTCGGCTGGTCGGCTACGAGCGCGTCGAGGAACTGATGGTCTGGGTGAACGAGCGCGTCCACGGCGAGGGCGTCAGCGGCGAATACGGCCGCGTCGAAGCACTGCGCGAGGAGGGCCCGCCGATGGCAACAGCCGAGTTCGCCAAGGTCATCCGCGCGCTCGCGTCGTTTCACGAAACCAACGTCGAACACGCTGCCATCGCCGTCCCGACGCTGGTCCTCTACGGCGAGAACGAGCCGCCATTTATAAAACAGCATGCGATTGCACTGGCCGAAACCGTCCCCGACGTGACGGTACAGGCCGTTCCCGACGCCGGCCACGCCTCGAATCTCGATAATCCCCCGTTCTTCACTAACTCAGTGCGAGCGTTCCTCAAAAATCAGGTGCTCGCGGCGTAGGAGTATTTAGATAAATTCGCCGATTACGCCAGCGGCGTCCGTTCGACGACCGTCCCGTCGTAAGTCGGATACTGCTCGACGATTTCGCCGTCTTCGACGTCGCCGTCCTCGACCATCTCCTCGAGGAGCCACCACGCCAACTCGACGTGGTCGGATTTGACGGTGTAGAACTCCTCGGGGACGCCCAACTCCTCGAGGCGCTTCTCGGTCACCCACGTCTTCCCGTAGACGATGGTGCCGTCGTCGGTAATCTCGTCGAACTCTCGCTGGATGTTCCGGGCCATTCGCTTGAGACGGGAGCGATGCTGGGCGGCGTCCTTGAAGACGCTCGTACAGAAGTAGACCTTCTCGTGGGAACCCATCTCCTCCAGGATGGCGTCGTCCTTCGACCCCTCGACGGCCGACATGTGGTCTTCCTGCAGTTCGAAGCCCTCCTCCTGCATCCGGCGGTAGTTCCCGTCGGACATCTCGAACTCGTTGATGTTGCAGAAGTCGGCGGCGCCCTCGTCGAGGAACTCGAGGAACTCCGGTTCCGCGCGGATGCCCGGAATCTCGAAGGCCGGCGTCAGGCCTTCCTCGCGGGCGATATAGAGGATGTCCTCCCACTCGGTGCCGTGCATGTCGCCCCACAGCTCCAGCGGCGGGTGGAAGCGAATCTCGTCGAGGCCGGCCTCGGCGAGGCGGCGCATGTTCTCGCGGCCGCCCGTGATGCCGGTATAGAGGTGGATGTGGTGGTCCTCGCCGAACTCGTCTTTGAGGAGTTCGATGTATCGACAGGTCTTCTCCATGGCTTCCTGCGGTTCGCCGCCGGTAATCGAGGAGCCGAGTGCGTCCATGCGCTTTGCCTCCTCGATTATCTCCTCGTCGTTCTCGATGGGCCGCTCGTTGGCGTAGGTCTGGGTGACGTTCTTGCGGTTCTCGCCCAGCGGGCAGTAGAAACAGTCACGCTGGTCGCAGTACCCGTAGACGAAGAGTACCATCTTGCCCCCCACGGCGCACTGTTCACAGCCCTTCGAAATCATTCGTTATCCCTGTTTATCCGTCGAACGGGAAAAGTCGTGCGTTGTGGATTTCTGAACGGCGATTCGCCGCGCTTCCTTATAAACGGAGCTCGCGTGAGGCGTGATACCGTCCTAGCCAACGAACTCATGACTGCGAATCACGTTCCTACACACGATGAAGGAGACGCGACGCGAGTTCCTTGCCGCGGCCGGCCTCGCCGGTGCGGCGGGGTTGGCTGGTTGCACCGGACAACTCACCGCCGAGGGGGCGGCCTTCGGCGCGGCCGAGGCGAGTCTGTCGGCGAGCGTCCAAAGCGAGACGGGCTACTCCCACCACCGGACGGTCGAGGACACACGAACCCGGCAGTTCAGTCGGTTCGGCATCTCCCGGACCGTCGAGGTAACGAGTTCCATCTCGGAGTACGACCGGGCCATCGAACTCGGCTTCCTCGGGACGCGGATTCAGGCGGCCATCTTCGCGACGCTATCGACGCCGACGATAACGATTCTCGGCCGCGATTTCAATCCCGTCGCGGAGATGGACGCCGCCGCCATCGCGGGCATGATTCAACAGCGGTACGACAACATCCGGAACCTACAGGAAGACGCCAGTTTCGAGACCGAGGTCGCGGGGGAGACGACGGCAGTGACGCGGTTTACGGCCGACGCACGCCTCGTCGAAATCGGGCAGGGCGTCGAGATCTACCTCTACGTTAGCGAACCGGTCGAGGTCGGCGAGGATTTCGTCGTGACGCTTGCGGGGCATCCGACGGCGTTCGGCCGAAACGAGGAGACCGTTCGGACCCTGATGGGCGGCGTCACGCACGAGTAACAGGAATTTACGCGGTTGGAGAAGCATCCGCGAGGGAGCGAAGCGACCGAGCGGTTCTCCGCGCCGACCGAAGGGAGGCGCGGGTTGCGGGCGGAGCCCGCAACCGAATGGTCGTGGGGGGGGGGGGGCGGGGCCCCCGCGGGCCCCGCCCCCCGGGAGGGGGGGGGGGCGGGGGGGTTTCATCGAAGTGGTTCGAGAGTCGCCTCCGGCGACTCTCGTCATCCAGCGAATCGCCGAGGGCGATTCACGTGGGTTTTTGCCGGCGGCGAGCGACCGGCAAAAAGTTCGACGGAAGGAACTTAAGCGCCCGCGTGAAAAGGAGTGACAACGAGCGATGCTGCTCATCCTCTGTGTCGACCTCGACGACGACCTCGGCCGGAAGACGGAGTTCGATACCCCCGTCGTCGGCCGCGATAACGTCGAGGCGGCCGCCGTCGCCCTCGCGAACGCCGACCCCGAGGACTCCGACGTCAACGTCTGCTTTCAGGGCGTCCACCTCCACGACGCCATCGACGACGAAAGCGTCGAGGTCGCGGTCGTCACGGGCACGGCGAAGGCCGACGTCTCCGCGAACCGGAAGGTCGGCGAGGAGGTCGACACCGTGCTGGCCTCGCTGTCGACCGGCGAGGACGTCCGGGCGCTGGTGGTCACCGACGGCGCACAGGACGAATCCGTCCTGCCGGTCATCCGCTCGCGGGTGCCCATCGACGCCGTCCGCCGGGTCGTCGTCCGGCAGGCACAGGACCTCGAATCGATGTACTACACCTTCAAGCAGGTGCTGGCGGACCCCGAGACCCGCGGGACCATCCTCATCCCACTCGGGATTCTCCTGCTCATCTATCCGGTGGCCATCGTCGCCGACATCATCGGCCTGCCGGGGTCGACGCTGGGGGTCGTCTCCGCGCTCATCGGCCTGTACGTCCTCTTTCGCGGCCTCGGCCTCGAGGACGCCATCGACAGCGCACTCGAACGCGTCCGCGTCGGACTGTTCTCGGGGCGGGCCCAGCTCATCACCTACGTCGTCGCGGCGGCGCTCATGGTCGTCGGCGGCGTCGGCGGTCTCGACACTGTCGACCGGATGGGCGACCCCCGACCGCTCTCGGCGGTCGCCGGCTTCGTCTTCGGCGCCGTTCAGTGGGTCGCCGCCGCGGGCATCGTCGCCGCCCTTGGCCGCATCACCGACGAGTATCTGGCCGGCAACTTCCGGTGGCGCTACCTCAACGCGCCCTTCTACGTGGTCGCTATCGCCATCGTCCTCCACGGACTGAGTGCCTTCTTCCTCGACGTCGAGTCGGTCGGCCTCTCGTATCTCGCGGCGACGCTGACCGCTGGCACGCTGCTGGGGCTGGCCAGCACGCTCGCCTTCGCCGTCGCCGAACAGCGGTTCTCGCCGACCGGCGACTCCGAGTCGGAATCGGAACTAATCGGCTGAGCGTTACCGCACCGCCAGCCCCACGACGCCCGGCAGCCCCAGCGAGCGGTGCCGCCAGCCGTCACCCGCGTCCGCGAAGAACGTTCCGTCCTCGGTGACCGCATAGGTCGCCTCGTCGTAGGCCACGTCCGCGATCCGGCCGCCGACCGGGAGGTCGACCGGCACCCAGTCGTCGCCGGCGCCGCTCTCGGTACCGCCGTCCGTCCGTTCGAACAGTCCGTCAGCGGTCGCGGCGTGCGCACGGTCGTCGCCGGCCGCGACGACGAGGAAGGCTCCCTCCCGGGCCTGCATCCAGCCGTTGGCGAGGTAGTAGAGTCCCGCGTCGGTCGCCGCCAGCAGGTCGCCGTCCGCGGCCACGTCGTTGGCCCCATCGAGGCCGACCGACGTGCCGTCGGTCCGGTAGACGCCATCGGCCGCGGCGACGAGGCCGCCGGAGATGGCCCGGACGTCCTCGATGTCGGCGATGGGCTCCCAGCCGTCATCGTAGCGGGCGAGTCGGCCGTCGCCGGCCGCCAGCAGGTCGCCGTCGAAGCCGACCGCGGTGGCGGGGCCGAAGCCGGTTTCGGCGAAGCCGTCGGCGGTCTCCAGAAGTACGTCCTCGGGCGTCGCGACCGCAAGGCGGTCGTCGGCCGCCACGTCGACGGTCTCGCCGCGGTAGTCGAGGCTGAACTCGCCGACGATGTCGTCGGAGACGTTCACGCGCGCGAGGCCGGCGCTCGTCGCCACGTAGGTCGTCGTCGCCCCCGACTTCTCGTCGTAGACCCGCTTTTCGTCGATGGTGATGTCCTCGTCGGTCATGTGTGTAGACGGGGCGGCATCCGCCGAAAGCGTTTATACCGGCCTCGCCTGCTCGTGGACCCGTTCGAACAGCCGTTCGCCCCACGTCAGGACGGCCTCGTCGTCACAGAAGGCCGCGCCGGCGAGGCTGCCGTCCTCGTAGACGAACAGTCCGAGTTCGGCCTCGTCGAAGACGACGACGGCGAAGGGGAGTTCGTCGTCGGCGATTCGGACGTCGAACGAGGGGTCCTCGACGGCCGCCTCGAAGTGGTCGTACGCGGTTTTGACGCGGTCGATGCCGTCGTCTTCGATGACCAGTTTCGCCGTCAGGTCGGCGGCGGCGACCTGCTCGTGGATGTCCGAGAAGTATCGGGGCATGCCGGCCGGCGAGAAACACCGGAGGGTGTCGGCGCCCTCTGCACGGGTTTCGAGGTGGTCAAGCGGTCGCTCGGGGGCGTGTCGGCCGGGGACGATGACCCGTCCGTGTTCGAAGGCCGAAAGCGGCACGCGCGCGTCGGCCGGAATCGCGTTCAGGATCGGTTCGGCCGTGACGAGGCGGTCGAGTCGCGCCCGGTAGGCGTCGTGGCGACGCCACGCCAACCGCCCGACACCGGTCAGTTCGTAGCCGTCGGCGCCCTCGGTGACGAGGCCGGCCTCCTCCAGTTCGGTCACCGCCTTGTAGACGGTCGACCGCGACCGGTCGAGTTCCTCGCGGAGACCGCGTTGGGATTTCGCCCCGTCGGCCAGACACGCCAGCAGGTCCGCCCGCTTGTCCAGCAGGTCGGCGACGACCGGTCGCTCGACGCCCACGTCCTGTGGGTTGCTCATTTCCCGATGTTTTCGGGCGGCGCGATACTGAACGTTTCGCCTCGCGAAACATCGTTCGCAGTACGAGACAACGGTCGGGCCGTAACATGAAGGCCCAACCGACCCCACGAATAGACGCGCCCGCTGGCGCTGCCCTCCAGCAGTTCGGGGTTTCACCCCTGTCCCGGAACCCCTTTGCCGTCACCGTCCCAGTAGTCGCACATGCAAGTGTTCGGGTCGAGCGGCGTCCGCGGCATCGCAGGCGAGGAGTTGACGCCACCCTTCGTCGGCCGAATCGCGGCCGTCGCCGGCACGGTCCTCGACGCCGAGGCGGTCGCAGTCGCCCGTGATACCCGCACGACGGGCCGGATGTTCGCCGACGCCGCCGCCAGCGCGCTCGCCGGTGTCGGCTGTACGGTCCACCGCCTCGGCATCGTCCCCACGCCCGGCGCACAGGCCTACGCCGAACGCGAGGGCATCCCCGTCGTCATGATAACGGCGAGTCACAACCCACCGGAATACAACGGCGTGAAACTCATCGGTGGTGACGGCGTCGAACTCCCCCAAGAAACCCTCGAACGCATCGAGGAACGGCTGCTCGCCGAGAATTTCGACCTCGTCAGTTACGACGACACCGGCGGCCACCGCCGAATCGAGAGCGCGGATACGGCCTACGTCGAGCAGTTGCTGGCCCACCTCGACAGCGAGGGCCACCGCGAGCGCATCGCCGACGCCGAGTTGACCGTCGCCGTCGACCCCGGCCACGGCGCCGGCTGTCTCACAAATCCCGGGTTCTTCCGCGAACTCGGCTGTCGCGTCGTCACCGTCAACGGGCAACCCGATGGCCACTTCCCCGGTCGGAACCCCGAACCGGTCGCCGAGAACCTCGCTGACCTCCGCCGACTCGTCGCGGCGACCGACGCCGACGTCGGCATCGCCCACGACGGCGACGCCGACCGCGCCATCTTCGTCGACGAGACGGGCGACCACATCGAAGGAGACGCCGCCCTTGCGGCCCTCACGGCCGCCGAAATCGATGCGGGCGAAATAGCCGTCTCGGCGGTCAACGTCTCCCAGCGCCTCGTCGACGCCGTCAAGGACGCCGAGGCCGGCCTCGAACTCGCGCCCATCGGCAGCACCTACATCATCTCTCGGATTCGAAAACTCCGCAACGAGGGCCATGCGGTACCGGTCGCCGGCGAGGGCAACGGCGGCATCATCTTCCCGGAGTATCGTATCGCTCGCGACGGCGCCTACACCGCCGCCAAGTTCCTCTCGCTGCTCGCCGACCGACCGGCCAGCGAGATCGCTGCCGCCCACGCCGGCTACGCCAACGTCCGCGTCAACCTCGATTACGCGGACGCCGAGGAACGCGAGGCCATGCTCGCCGCGGCCGAAGCCTACGCCGCCGACGCCGACGCCGACCTGACGACCATCGACGGCTACCGGCTGGATTACGGCGACGCGTGGGTGCTCGCCCGCCCCAGCGGCACCGAACCGCTCGTTCGCATCTACGCCGAGGCGCGGGACCGCGACCGCGCCGAGCAACTGCTTGCGGGAATGCGCGAGGCGATGGAATCCGCACGGGAGTAACGGGCCGGACCGGTTATAACTCGCAATCCTCCAGCGCCGCCTCGATGCGCCGTCGCGTTTCGCGGGCCGATTCGAGGTCCTCGGCGACCGTACCGCTTGCTACCCGCCGTCGCTCCTCGTCGGTCATCTCAGCGCGCGCGACCGCGGCCGTCCGCAGGCGGTCGTACTCCTCGCGCCGCGTCAGGGCCCGCACCTCACGAAGCGTCGCGACCGTCTCCTCGTCGGCGAACCGTCCGACGACCGAGACGAGTTCGTCGGCCCGAAATCGGAGGGTGTCGGCGGCCGGCGGCGGCCACCCGATACACAGCGGGTCCGCCGAGAGGCCTTCGAGATACGTCCGGTTGGTCGCCACGCGGCGCTTGAGGCGGTCCGCGTCGTCGACGTAGTGGCTCAGTTTCGACCCCGAGTAGTCGGCGTACTCCAGCAGTTTGGTGACCGACTCCGTCCCGGCCGGCTGCGCGCGGACGTACTCCAGCAGTCGCTCGGGTGGCGCGTCGTACTCGACCAGCGGGGTCGCGGCCGCGGTCCGCACCCATTCGAGGAACTCGCGGGCCGAGGCGTCGCGACGAAACGCCGCGAAGTCCTCTCGGACGGCCTCGTCGTATCGCGCTATCGGCTCGCGTAACTCCTCGACCGGCGCGTCGAGGTCGGCCTCGCCCAACTCGACCAGCCGTTCGAGGTCGTCGATGCGGTCGTCGAGTTCGCGGCGGCGGTCCTTCGCCCGCTGGCGGGCCTTCCGGTGGTCGCTTTCGGCGGCCGCCAGTTCCTCGCGCAATTCGGCGTATTCGGCGGCCGGCGACAGCGCCTCGCGGGCCGCCTCGAAATCCCCTTCGTCGAGCGATTTGGAGACCCCTTTGGTCTTGACGTGGCGGTCGGCCTCGACGAAGGCGTCGCTCTCGGGGATGTCCTCGGGAATCGATTCGAGCGTCTCCGAGATGTCGTTGCGGAACTCGACGTAGCCCTCGAAGTCGTCCCAGTCGGTGGCCCGCTCCTCCCAGCGGTCCAGCACCCGCTCGACGGCCTCGTAGGCGTCGGCCACCTCGTCGAGGCCCTCGCGTTCGTCGGCGCGCTCGCGGTACTCCCGGAGTCGCTCGCAGGCGTCTCGGAGTTCCGCGGCAGCGTCGGACACTTATTCGTAGACCTCGTCGGGGTCGAAGACTCGTTCGCCGACGACGTCGCCGTCGGCCGTCCGGTGGAAACAGCTCTCGTAGCCCGTGTGGCAGGCGCCGCCCTCCTGGTCGACGATGTACAGCAGCGCGTCGCCGTCGCAGTCGACGCGTATCTCCTCGATTGCCTGTGTGTGGCCGCTGGAGCCGCCCTTCTTCCAGAGTTCGTCGCGGCTCCGGGAGTAGTAGTGGGCATAGCCCGTCTCCTTCGTCTCCTCGAAGGCTTCCTCGGAGACGTAGGCCAACATCAGGACGTCGCCGCTGTCGGCGTCCTGTGCGACCGCGGGCAGGAGGTCCTGTTCGTCGAAGGCGAGGTCGACACTCATTATCGGTAGGTGGGTCGGTCGTCGGGATAGGCCTTTTCCTCAGCCTGTCGAAAGGGTGGGAACAGGAAGCGAGCGCGGCATTCGGAAAACTCGGCGGGTATCAGTAGGTCTAAGAACACACGGCCGACGATTGGTAGTAATGACGACCCTCGGCACGGCGAATGCGGACCCCGGCGAGATGGACACCGGGCGGCTGTCGGTCGGCGAGGCCAGAGACGGGTCCGAGGTCGGGCTGCCGGTCGCCGTCATCAACGGCTCCCGGGACGGCAAGACCCTCTATATGCAGGCCGTCTCCGACGGCGACGAACTCAACGGACTGGGCGTCCTCCAGCGACTCGTCCCGCAACTCGACCCAGCGGAGTTGGCCGGCGAAATCCTCATCGTCGGCATCGTGAACTACTACGGCTTCCAGGTTGCCGAACACCGCAACCCCATCGACGACACGAAACTCAACCGCGCCTACCCCGGCGATAGCTCCGGGACGGCCTCGGAACGCATCGCGGCGGCGACCTTCGACGCCGCCAGCCGCGCCGACCTCGTTCTCGACCTCCATCAGGGCTCGACCTCCTGTATGATAAACGAGACCCGGGTTCGCTGTGGCAGCCGCCACCGGCTCCATCGGGACTGCCTCGAACTCGCGAAGGTCTTCGGTTGCGGTCACATCCTCGACCAGAAGGGCCCCGACGGCCAACTCGCCCGCGCCGCGCCCGACGAGGGCATCCCCACCATCGACCCCGAACTCGGCGGCGCCGTCGGCTGGGACGAGGAATCCATCCAGAAGGGCGTCAAGGGCGTCTTCAACGTCCTCCACTACTACGGCTTCCTCGATGGTGACATCGAACGCCAGCCGCAGACGCGAGCCTCCAGTTTCGAACAGCACGGCGCACCCGCCGGCGGCCTCGTCTCCTTCAGAGTCGACCTCGGCGACGAGGTCGAACGCGGCGACACCCTCTTCGAGGTGACCGACCCCTTCGGCACCGTCAAGGCCGAAGTCACCGCCGACTCCAAGGGCGTCTTCTGGCGCCACCGCCGACTCCCGCAGGTCGCGACCGGCGAATACGTCTGCTCGGTCGGGACCGACATCGACCAGTTCTAACTCACGTTTTGCACGGCCCCCTCGATTCGCTCGCGGTCGGGGGTTGAAGCACAGCAAAGCGACAAAGAAGCGTCGAACTACGATTCCTCGGGGACCGCCATCACGGGAACCGACGCGTTCCGAATCAGGCGCTCCGTCGTACTGCCGATGAGGTGCTGGCTCAGTCCCGACCCCGCGCTGGAACCGGAGACCACGAGGTCGATGTCGTTGGCCTCGACGTAGTTCAACAGGCCCTGCTCGGCCGACAGCGCCCGCTCGATGCTCGTGGTCACCGACCCCGCAAACGAGGACGGGACCGTCTCGACGGCCGCCTCGACCAGCGATTCCGCCTCGGCGTCGACGTCCCCGGGGAGTCGACCGCCCAGAAGCGACTCCTCGACGACGTGTACGAGATGCAACGATGCGCCGTGGCGGGATGCCGTCTCGACGGCGGCCGCTACCGCCGCTGCCGACGGAGCGCTCCCATCGATGGCGACGAGGACCTCCGCGTAGGGGAAGTGGGCGGCGGCATCCGCCTCGGGCGGGAGCGCGACGACGGGCATCGGCGCTCGCCGAAGGACCCGTTCGGTTACGCTTCCGACGAGGTGCTGGGTGCCCTGTCGGCCCTGCGTCGGCATCACGATGGTATCGATATCGTACTGCTCGGCGTACTGGACGATCGTTTCGTCCGGGACGCCCTGTACCACGTCCGTCGTCACGTCGACGTCCTTCGTTTCGGTACCCGCGACCGCCTCCTCGACGATGGATTCGCCCTCGTCGACGAAGGCGTCGACCACCTCACCGTCGACGCGCGTGTGGCTGATTTCGGAGGTGTCGGCGACGTGGAGAACGAGGAGTTCGGCGCCCGTATCCGCCGCCAGCGCGACCGCGTACTCGAGGCCGGCCTGTGCGGCGTCGCTGCCGTCCGTCGGAAAGAGGAGACGGTCTACCATACCTCGGTCAACGTCGATGAGACGTATAAAACCACGACCGAGACGGCCGCCGCCCCGCCGATTGGGACACCGAGCGTCTAGACGAGCGGCGCGATGGTCGGAAGGATGCTCCCACCGACGTACAGGACTGCCGAGGCGCCCATACCGAGGGCCAACAGCAGGAAGATAGCTATCCACGAGACCGGAACGCCACCGTTCGAGTCCACCGATGTTGCCATATTCGACGGTTGGGAGGGTCCACCGATAGGTTTTGTCCTCTCGACCGAGGCCCCGTCCTAAAGGACGGAGTTTTACCGTTCGGGGAGCAAAACGAAAAGTAATGAGCGAAGACGAAGGGGAGCAGTCGGACAAACAAAAGTACGAATTCCAGAAGGTCATCGAGGAACTCGACGACTACTCTGGGTCCGGCACGCAGCTCGTCTCGATTTATATTCCCGAGGACAGACAGATAAGCGACGTGGTCGCCCACGTCACCCAAGAGCACAGCGAAGCCTCCAACATCAAATCCAAGCAGACCCGTACCGCGGTGCAGGACGCGCTGACCAGCATCAAGGACCGTCTGAAGTATTACGACGTCTACCCGCCGGAGAACGGGATGGTCATCTTCTCCGGGGCGGTCGACGCCGGCGGCGGTCAGACCGACATGGTCACCGAGGTCCTCGAATCGCCGCCGGACCCCATCGAGTCGTTCCGGTATCACTGCGATTCGCATTTCCTGACCGAGCCGCTCCAGGAGATGCTGGGCGACAAGGGCCTCTACGGCCTCATCGTGCTGGACCGCCGGGAGGCCAACGTCGGCTGGCTGAAGGGCAAGCGGGTCGAGCCCGTCAAGTCGGCCTCCTCGCTGGTCCCCGGCAAGCAGCGGAAAGGTGGTCAGTCAGCCCAGCGGTTCGCCCGACTCCGACTGGAGGCCATCGACAACTTCTATCAGGAGGTCGCGGAGATGGCCGACGACCTCTTCGTCCCCAAGCGCCACGAGATGGACGGCATCCTCGTGGGGGGTCCCTCCCCGACCAAAGACGAGTTCCTCGACGGCGACTACCTCCACCACGAACTGCAGGACCTCGTGTTGGGCAAGTTCGACGTCTCCTACACCGACGAGTCCGGGCTCTACGACCTCGTCGACGCCGGACAGGACGTGCTGGCCGAAGCCGAACTCATGCAGGACAAGGCCGAGATGGAGGAGTTCTTCGAGCAACTCCACGACGGCCAGAAGGCGACCTACGGCTTCGATGCCACCCGACAGAACCTGATGATGGGCTCTGTCGACCGCCTGCTCATCAGCGAGGACCTCCGAAAGGACGTCGTCACCTACGACTGCGACGGCCGCGAGGAGTTCGAACTCGTCGACCGCCGCGCCGACACGCCCGACCACACCTGTGACGGCGGCGGCGAGGCCGACGTGGTCGAACGCGAGGACGCCATCGACCACCTGATGGAACTGGCCGAGCAGCGCGGCTCCGATATGCAGTTCATCTCGACGGACTTCGAGAAGGGCGAACAGCTCCTGACCGCCTTCGGCGGCATCGCCGGCATCCTCCGCTACTCGACGGGCGTCTAACGACGGCCAGAGTCGAGGTGGCTCCCCACGACCACCATCGCTTTTCGTCGCTTACCCTCGCAGACGTGCGTATTCAGTCGTCGGTCACTCCAGCAGTTGCTCGACCTGCACCCGCCGCCGTTCGAGGTCGAAGACGGGGTCGACGCCGCCCTGTGCCTGAAGCCGGTCGAAAATCAACAGCGGGTCGGTTCCCGCCTCCTCGACGGCTTCCAGCAGGGCCTCGATGTCCCGGCGGTGCAGCGCCAGCGAGTCCAGCAGGCCGATAGCGATAGCCAGCGGTACGGCCGCTTCGTCCTCGGGGAAGGTACCGGTGATGCGGTCGAAGCGCGGCGTCGGCGGGGCCGATTCGGCGGCCGAAAGCGTGAGACACTCGGGACAGAGCGCAGCGTGGTCGCTCTCCTCGGGGGCGTGCTCGCGGAACCGTTCGGGAACGGCGAACGAAACCATCGGGGCACCGCAGTTCGGACAGTCCATACCGGCCGTAGCCAGCGCCGACGGATAGGGGGCGCGGTCCTACTCGATTGCCGCCGATTCGGCGTCGATCTCCGCCCGGAAGGCCTCCGAGAGTTCGTCGGGGTCCGCCAGCAGGTTCGAATCGCCCGCGATGCCCAGTCGGACGCTGCCGTCGTAGCTGAAGATGCTGATGCCGATGCCCTGGTCGTTGGCCTGCGGCACCCAGAACATGATGTCGCTGACCTCGTGCCCCGCGAACTCGACGGTCTCCATCGGTCCCGGGACGTTCGTCACGACGCCCGTCGCCTGATTCTCGAACTGTTCGAGGAGTCGGTCGAGGACGAAATCCGGCGTGTGACCGCCGAGCGTCAGCGTCAGGTACATCAGGAACGCCTCGATGCCGGCCGTCTCCGCGTCCATCCGCTCGTGGATGATGCGGATGCGCTCGTCGAGGTCGGCCTCGCCGATGGGCAGCGGCACGAACGCCAGTCCGAAGTAGTTGCCCAGCGTCCCGTCCCGCCGCTCCATCGGCCGCAGGTTGACGGGAACGCTCACCCGGAGTTCCCGCCCCTCGACGGGGTCACCACGGGCCTGCAGTACCCGCCGGAACGCGCCGGCGAGCGTCCCGAGCAGCACGTCGTTGACCGTCGCATCGTGGGCCGCGCCGATCTCCTTGACCCTCGCGAGGTCGATCTCGTCGGTCCAACCGGCCCGTTTCGCCGTCCCGAGGTCGCCACGCAGGGAGGTCTCAATCTCGTCTTTCTGTGTCAGCAGGTTCCAGCCGGTTTTGACCGCCTTGCCGGCCAACCGGGCCGCATCGAGCGGCCCGTCGGGACCGACGGAAACGCTCTGTTCGCCGGTAGATACCGCCGATTCGGTCTCCGAGGGTGGGTCGGCAGCGGCCGTCTGTAACCCGCCGTCCGCTTCCGCCGCGTCGTCCCGAAACGCGTCGGCGCTCGGCGGGTCCGGCACGATACCCATCGGCATCTCGATTTCCCCCGGGGAATCGACCAGCCCGAAGAGGACGTACAGCAGCGCGAACCCGTCGCCGATGCTGTGGTTGATGCGGAAGGCGACGGCGTTGCCGTCGCCCGCGTTCTCGACGAGATAGGCCTCCCACAGCGGCCGGCACTCGTCGAGCGGCCGACTCAACAGGCTACTGACGAACCGCTTGAACGTCGCCGTATCACCCGGTTCCGGCAGCGAGAGGTGGTAGACGTGCGTCTCGATGTCGAACTCGTCGTTGAACGTCCAGCGTGGCCGACCGACGCCGCTCGTATCGACGCACTGTCGGAACCGGTCGAACCGGAGGAGGCGGGCTTCGAGCCGGTCGCACAACTCCTCGTAGGTTATCCGCTCCTCGAACCAGAGTACGCCGGTGATGGTCGTCAGGTTCTCTACGGCTCCGAGTCGCCGCCACGCGTTGTCGGCGCCCGACAGCGGGTCAGCGCCCGGCATTCGCTCGACCCCCCATCCGTCCGTTCGTTCGCGGGCGCCGTGCCGCGCCGCCAACGGTGGTCCAGCCCACTAGCATCTGTTGGTGGCGATTTCGAACCCAGGGGAATGAAGGTACTGCCGGAAAGAACCGGGCTTTAGTCGTCGGCGGTGACCGGTTCGGCCTCGGCGGCCTCGGCTTCGGCGGCTTCCTCCGCTTCTTCCTCTTCCTTCTTGGCCTTGATCTTCTTCATGCGGAAGATCTCCTCGCGCTCCTGCTCTTCGAGTTTCTGCTCGATATACTCCTGTGCCTCGTAGAGGTCCGGCAGGAGTTTGAACTCGAGGGCGTTGACGCGCCGCTTGGTCTTCTCGATCTCGTCGAGCATCTTCTTCATCGCCGTCTCGACCTCCGCGGCGAGGATGACCGACTCCAGCAGTTCCTCGTAGGCGTCGGCGGCCTCGTCGATGCGCGCGGAGGTGCCGACCAGTCCGTAGCCACGCTGGTCCAGCGACTTCTTGACCTTCGTGGACTCGATCTGGGGAACGACCACGCCCATGATGTTCTTCGACTGGGTCGTGATTTCGGGGTGTTCCTTCAGCGCCGCCGCGGCACCGCGGACCGCAACGTCGCCCTCCATGGCGCGGGCCATGTTGATGTTCCGCTGGGCGCGCTCGTAGTCGGCATCGAGGTCGGAGCGAACGTCCTGTGCCTGATCGAGGATGTCCATGAACTCCATGATGAGGCCGTCACGCTTCTTTTCGAGCGTGTCGTGGCCCCGCTCGGAGAGTTCGATGCGGTCCTCGATCTGCATGAGGTTCTTCCGCGTCGGCTTGACGTCCTGGGCCATTCTTACGAGGCGATTCTGTCCGAACCGGGTTAATCCTTCTGGAGTTCCGGCCGAACACGCAGTTCGTCGGCCTCGGTGTCGACGACCGCGTCCATCAACATCGACAGCGCGGCGACCGTCCTGTCGTCGGTCGTTGCGGGGTCGAGGTGGTAATGAATCGTCGCCGAGGCGTCGACACACCGCTCGCCGAGCGAATGGAGGAACTGGAAGGACCGCTCGCGGTCGGCGTACTGCAGGAGGGCGGTCAGGGAGTCGAAACACACCTCGGTTCCGGCGCTCAGCGCCTCGGTGATGGCGATACCCTGTCCGGTCAGGTCGTTCGGCTCGACGTCCGTCCCGATATCGAGGGTATCGATTCGCGGCCCCTCGGAGCCGTCGGCCGCGAGTCGCTCGCGGAGCGTCGCCACGTCGGCGCCGGCGTATCCGACCAGAAGGATATCCTTCGCGCGCGCGGAGAGCGCCGAACAGACGCCGGCGTCACTATCGATAGTCGGCGACAACACCAGCACCGTCGTGGCATCGTCCGGAATACCCCCCACGAGGTGCTCTTCCATGTACGTTTCCTATCCGAGCGGTCGGTAAAGAAGGCGTTGGCCGACTCAGCAGGTTAGTCCGCGGTCTGAGTCGCTTCTTCCTCTTCGACGTAGTACTCGTCGATGAGGTCCTCGTCGATACGGTTGAGTTCCTCTTTCGGGAACTCGCTCAGCAGGTCCCAACCGAGGTCGAGCGTCTCGCCGACGTCGCGGTCCGTGTCGTAGCCCTGCTGGACGAACTCCTCCTCGAAGGCGTCCGCGAAGTCGAGGTACTTGTTGTCACGCTCGGAGAGCGCTTCACGACCGACGATGTTCACGAGGTCACGCAGGTCTTCACCCTCTGCGTACGCGGCGTACAACTGGTCGGAGACGTCGGCGTGGTCCTCGCGGGTGTACCCCTCGCCGATACCGTCGTCCATCAGCCGCGAGAGACTCGGCAGGACGTTGACGGGCGGTTCGATACCCTGACTGTTGAGGTCACGGTCGATGTAGATCTGCCCCTCGGTAATGTAGCCGGTCAGGTCCGGAATCGGGTGGGTGTCGTCGTCACCCGGCATCGTGAGGATGGGAATCTGCGTGACGGAACCCTCACGGCCCTCGATGCGGCCGGCCCGCTCGTAGAGCTGTGCGAGGTCCGTGTACATGTAGCCGGGGTAGCCACGGCGGCCGGGGACCTCCTCACGCGCGGCACCGATTTCGCGCAGCGCCTCGCAGTAGTTGGTCATGTCCGTCAGGATGACCAGCACGTGGTAATCCTTCTCGAAGGCGAGGTACTCGGCGGTGGTCAGGGCCATCCGCGGCGTGACCGTCCGCTCGACTGCGGGGTCGTCCGCGAGGTTCATGAAGACGACCGACCGTTCCAGCGCGCCGGTGCGCTCGAAGTCGTCCATGAACTCGTTGGCCTCCTCGGCCGTGATGCCCATCGCACCGAAGATGACTGCGAACTCGGATTCGTCGTCGTCCCCTTCTTCCTCGGGCACCGTCGCCTGACGGGCAATCTGCAGTGCGAGGTCGTTGTGCGGCAGCCCCGACCCCGAGAAGATGGGGAGCTTCTGACCCCGAATGAGGGTGTTCATGCCGTCGATGGCCGAGACACCCGTCTGGATGAACTCCTCGGGATATTCGCGGGCCGTCGGGTTGATAGCCGCCCCAACGATGGGCTGTTCCTCGTCCGGTTCGATTTCGGGACCGCCGTCGATGGGTTCGCCGGAGCCCGACAGGACGCGGCCGAGGAGGTCCTCGGTCAGCGGCATCTGCAGGGTCTCACCGAGGAACCGAACCGACGAGTTGCGGTCGATGCCCGAGGTACCCTCGAACACCTGAATCGCGACGTACTCGGAGGTGGATTCCAGCACCTGGCCGCGTCGCGTTTCGCCGTTCGGCGTCTCGATCTCGACGATTTCGTCGTAGCCGACCGGCTCGTCGACCTCGGCGAACACCAGCGGTCCGCTGATCTCCGTGATAGTTTTGTATTCCTTCTGCATCGTTAGTACAGCTCCCGGAGCTGCTCGGTGATGTCGTCTTTCAGCTCCTCGATGTACGATTCCCACTCTTCCTGAGTGTTCATCCGGTTGAGCCGCGGGAGGGCGTCGACGTCGATGATCTCCTCGACGGGAACGCCGGCCTCCAGCGCCTCGAAGGCCTCGTCGTTGAAGTGCTGGATCGCCACGAGCATCTCGTGGGTCTTCTCCGGCTCACAGTAGGTGTCCACGTCGTGGAACGCGTTCTGCTGGAGCCACGCCTCGCGGATGTACCGGGCGACCTCGAGGGTGAGCTGCTGGTCTTCCGGCAGAGCGTCCTTCCCGACGAGCTGAACGATCTCCTGCAGTTCAGCCTCCTCGTCGAGGACGTCGACGCCCCACTGGCGTACCTCGGGGAACTCCTCGTGGACGTTCTCCCGCCACCACGGGTCGAGCTGTTCCTTGTACAGCGAGTACGACTCGTTCCAGTTGATAGATGGGAAGTGCCGACGCTCCGCGAGGTCGGCGTCCAGCGCCCAGAAGCACTTGACGATACGCAGGGTGTTCTGGGTGACCGGCTCGGAGAAGTCCCCGCCCGGCGGCGAGACGGCGCCGATAACGGAAATCGAGCCCTCGCTGCCGTTGATGTTCTGGAACTTGCCGGCGCGCTCGTAGAACTCGCTGAGGCGCGCGGCCAGATATGCCGGGTAGCCCTCCTCGCCGGGCATCTCCTCGAGACGCGAGGAGATTTCGCGCATGGCCTCGGCCCACCGCGAGGTGGAGTCGGCCATCAGCGCGACGTCGTAGCCCATGTCGCGGTAGTACTCGGCGATGGTGATGCCCGTGTAGACACAGGACTCACGCGCCGCGACCGGCATGTTGGACGTGTTCGCGATGAGGCAGGTCCGAGACATCAGGGGCTTGCCCGTCTTGGGGTCTTCCAGTTCCGGGAAGTCCTCGATGACCTCGGTCATCTCGTTGCCACGCTCGCCACAGCCGACGTAGACGACAATGTCCGCGTCGGCCCACTTGGCGAGTTGGTGCTGGGTGACCGTCTTCCCGGAGCCGAACGGGCCCGGAATGGCCGCAGTCCCACCCTTCGCGATGGGGAAGAGGCCGTCGAGGACGCGCTGGCCCGACACCAGCGGCGTCGTCGGGGTCTCCTTCTCGACGGTCGGTCGGGCCTCTCGGACCGGCCACTCCTGTCGCATCTGGATTTCCTCGCCGTTGTCGAGTTCGACGACCGTCTCCTCGACGGTGAAGTTACCCGACTCGACGGAGACGACCTCGCCGCCCTCGTAGCCCGGCGGTACCAGCACTTTGTGGTCGATGCTCTCGGTTTCGGGGACGATACCCACGACGTCGCCGGAGGACACATCGTCGCCCTCCTCGACTTCGGGGTTGAACTCCCAGGTCTTTTCGAGGTCGATACCGGGGGCGTCGACACCGCGGTCGAGGAAGGCGCCCATCTGTTCTTCGAGGACGTCCAGCGGACGCTGGACGCCGTCGTAGATACTGTCCAGCATCCCCGGTCCGAGGTCGACGGACAGCGGTTCGCCCGTGTTCTCGACCGGTTCGCCGGGGGCGACGTCGGAGGTCTCCTCGTACACCTGGATGGTGGTGAGGTTCCCCTCGATTTCGATGACCTCGCCCATCAGGCCTTCCTCGCCCACGTAGACGACGTCGTTCATCCGGGCGTCGAGGTCGACCGCGGTCACGACCGGACCGCTGACGCTCTCGATGACGCCCTCGTCCGTGATTTCGCTTGCAGTTGCTTGGCTCATGATTAGTCTTCCATCAGGTCGATGCCGATGGCGCGTTTGATTTGCTCGCGTAGGTTGCCCGAACCGGTCCCGCCACCCAGCGTGACGACGACCGGTTCGACGCTCGTTTCGACGCGCTGTCGAACTGTACGGGAGAGGTACTCGGTGTCCTCGTCGTGCATCACGACGATGCCGACGTTGTCGTCGTCCAGCACCGACTCGACGGCGTCGTCGAGTTGCTCCTCCTTGTCGGCGTCCTGGACGTTCTCGAACCGGCGGACGCCGGCGAGGCGAAAGCCGGTCGTGAAGTCCGGACTGCCGATGACTGCGATCTCCTGGCTCATTCTATCACCAGTTCCTCCTCGATTTCCTCGACGTCGAGTCCGGCCTCGCGGCCGCGGGCGATGGCGCGGATGTTCTCGACTTCCCGCTCCTTGGCGAGAATGTAGGAGAGAACCGGACACACCGAAAGCGGGTAGCGGTTCGAGAGCTTGCTCGAGTACTCCAACAGCGCCGCGTCGAGACCGTGTTCGAACTGGATGAGGCTGTCGGCGTCCTCCAGTTTCGTCAGCGCTTCCTCGAGGTCGTCGCCGTAGGTGCTCTCACGAATGCGGGAGACCAACTCGTCGATATTCGTCGCCAGTTGACGGAGTTCCTCGCCTCCGAACAACTGGCCACCCTCGATGAAGTAGGCGGTCGGCTCGATGTCGGCGCCGCTGCGTGCGATACGCAGGGCGTTCCGGAGGTTCCGGAAGTCGATCTCGGCTTCGAGGAACTCCCGATACAGCGCCTTCGGCGTGTCGGGTTCCGGCTGGCCGATATCGTCCATCAGGTGCGCGTAGAACGCGCGGTCGACGGCGTTCTCCAGCGGCACGAGGACGCCCTCGCTTTCGAAGTCCTCGAAGGCCTCCTCCAGCGGGTCGCCGAAGATGGTATCGGAGAGTTGTTCGACGACGTCCTCGATGCTCGTCGATTCGACGAGGCGGTCGAGGCGTTGCTCGGAGAACTCACCCGTGCGGGTGAGGTCGTCCTCGATGTCCTCGCGGTCGGCCTCCGTGTAGACGCCACGGATGACCGTCTTGACGTTCCACGCGTCGAACTTCCGGAGGTAGTTCGCGATGTACCCGTAGAGGTCGCCCTCGGACCACGAAAGCAGGTCGTCGAAGTGCTTGGCGAGGTTCCGGTTGAGGGCGTACTCGATGAGGTCGACCCCGGAGTGGCGCGCACCCAGGGCGTTCATCTCGGTTTCGTACTCGGTGTCCTCCATGAAGCGGGCGATTTCGCTCGGGCCCATCCGGACCAGTTTGCGGTAATCGTCCGCGTCGAAGAGTTTCGCCCGCCGCGAACGGACTCGCGCCGTGACGTATTCGTAGTTCGAACTCCCTTCCGTTTTGATGCTCATTCTTCGAAGAGGCGTGCGCTTATCTCGCGCAGGTTGTCGTCCCAGACATCCTCGAGGGCGGAGTCGAACGTGTTGTCGACACGAACGCGCGACTCGTCGGATTCGACGACGACGCCGCCGAGACAATCGACGGGGTCGCCGACCTCGAAGCCGTCGTAGTCGGCGACGACCGACTCCAGGAGTTCCTGGTCGTCCTCACGACCGTGGACCCGAGCCGTCTCGGCGTCCTCGAACTCCTCGGCCGCCGCATCGAGCAGCGACCGCGTCAGCTCTTCGCGTTCGTCGCCGGAGATGTCGGCTATCTGTGCTTCGACGTCGTTGCGGACCTCCTCGAGAACCTCGCGGCGAGCCTCGAGGCGCTCCTGCTTGGCCTCGAGTTTCGCGCTGGAGAGTTTCTGCTCGCGTTCCTGATCGACCGTCTTCTCGACCTCGCGTTCGGCCTCCGCTCGGATGTCGTCGGCCTCCTGCTCGGCCTCGGAGACGATCTCCTCGGCACGCTCTTCCCCCTCTGCGCGAATCTCCTCCGCACGCGCGCGGGCTTCGTCTCGGATGTCCTCTACGACCGTATCAAGGCTCATTGTTTGGAAAAGTTGGATGCGGTTTAGACGACGAAGACGACGACCAGCGCCAGAATCACGAGCGTCTCCGGCAGGACCGTCAGGATGAGGCCACGACCGAAGAGGTCCTCGTTTTCCGCCATAGCGCCGACCGCCGCCGCGCCGATGCCGCGTTCCGCATAGCCCGCACCGAAGGCCGCCAGACCGACCGCGAGCGCCGCAGCCGCCGCGGGTTCGAGGGCGGGGCCGCCCGTCGCGCCTTCTTGGAGAACCGGTGCAACACTGCTCAGGACCGTGGCAAGTTCAAGCATGGTTTGAGTTTCCGTCGGGTGGATTGACTGCTATCCGAACAGACGGATATGTTCGTACTGAGTTCATAAAACTTCCCAAACGCCCTCGAAAGCCGCCGTCCTGTCGGTATGTGAACGTTACACAGCCTAACGGCTCACTTACCTCTCAGAACTCCGAAAATATAAAAACGAGGAGGGGTCGCTACTCCTCGGTCGTGTACTGCCGGTCGTAGCCGAAGGGCTCGTAGGGCTTGCCACCGCCCTCGTAGAACTTCCCGAAGAACTCGACGTACTCGAGACGCACACCCTGTAGGCCGGCGCTCGTGATACCAAGCACCAACACGAGGAGGTGCCCGATGACGAGGATGAGGATGCCGACGACCACGCCCGCGATGCTGCTGTGAATCAGTCCGGCGGACATGATCTCGACGACCTCGTTGCCGTGGAACGTCGTTCCGACCTCCGAGGGCATCCCGCCGATGCCGAAGTGCCAGTAATCGGTCGTCTCGCCGCCGTGGGTCTCCTCGGTGACGTAGACCCCAAACACCAGCAGGTTGACCACGAAGGCCATTCCGGCCTTCGCGAGCAGCACTGCGGCGATCCGGGTATACGAGAGGACGTTGACGAGGACGTTGAGGAACTCGACGCCCTCGATGGGTTCGCCGACGACGAGCAGCACGAGGCCGACCGCGAAGACGGCGAGTCCGGCGAACCCGACCACCTCGGGGAGGCCGGTGAAGCCGAGCGAGAACGGATGGCCGGCGAAGACGCCGGCGTCGGCGCTGACGAGCAGGTCAGGCGCGGCGCCGGACGGCGGGGCGTCGGCGAAGATCCACGCCCAGAACCCGAACAGCATCATCAGCCACGAACCGCTCTCCAGGACCGCGTCCCTGAAGCCGTGCGAGAGGTTCTGGTAGAAGTCGATAATCCACCCGATAGCGAGGTGGACCATCCCGACCAGCAGGCTGATGGCGAGCCAGCCGAGCGCGTAGTCGGCGTAGGCGGGGTTGAGCCCCTTGTGCATCGGCGGGCTACCGCCCCAGACGATTTCCCCGAGCTGGTGGAGTCCGAATACCTCGCCGTACAGGACGCCGAAGATAGCGGTGAACAGCCCGGCCCAGATACCGACGCCGCCGAGCGACCGGATGCCCTCGGACTCGAACCGGCTCATCAGCAGGTAGCCGAGCCCCATGTAGAGGAGCCCGTAGCCGAGGTCACCGATCATGAACCCGAAGAACGCCGGGAACGTCAGGAACAGGACGAACGTCGGGTCGATCTCGTCGTATCGCGGTCGGTTGATGACGCCGACGAGCGTCTCGAACGGTTTGACCGTCTTGGCGTTGTCCTGGACGACCGGCGGGTCGCCGCCGCTCATGGCCTGACCGCCGTCCGCGACGGCCTCGCCCTCGTCGGTCGAGCCGTGTTCGACCTCGTCGTGGTCGTGGGCGTGCCCGTCCTCGTAGTCGGCCCGCTCGAGCTCCTCGATTTCGGCGTGGTCGCCGACCTCGGCGCTCAGCGTCTCCGCCAGTTCGGTGTACTGTTCGCTGGGAATCCAGCCCTCGGCGACGAAGGCGTTCTCCGTCGTCGCGAAGGTAAGCGGCGCCTCGCGCTTCTGGACCTCGATGCTGAGTTTCTCCTCGGCGGCCAAGAGGAACCCGGCGACCTCGTGTTTGAGGTCCTCGAGTTCGCTTTCGACCGTCTGGAGTTCGGATTCGATCTGTCCGTGGCGGTGCTGGAGGTCCTCGATGTAGGCTTCGGGGCTCGTCGCCTCGTCGCCGTCGCCGAGGTCCGGAATCTCGTAGGTGGTAAAGGCCGTGCCCACGAGCGCGTCTTCGAGGTCGACGTCCGGGTAGGCGAAGACGGCGAGGTAGCCGTCCTCCTCGAATATCTCGTACCCGGTAATCTCGGTGGTGTCAGCGAGGGAGCGTCGAATCGCCTCGACGTCGCCCTCGCCGACCGCTGCGGTCAGCGACTCGTACCCCGAAAGCAGATCGAGGTCGATACCGAGTTCGGCGAACGGTCGGGCCGTCTCGACCTTCTCCTCGATGTCGCGGAGTTCCGCCTCCAGTTCGGAGCGACGGTCGTCGAGTTCGTTGGCCCGCGTTCGGGTCTCCTCGAGTTCCGCGTCGAGTTCCTCGTCGTCGAGGATGCGCGTCCGGCCGGCGTCCTCCTCGGTAACGTCGAGGGTGGACTCCAGTGCCCGAACCGTGACGAGTTTCTCGGCGGCCTCGTCGGCGCCCTCGATGGGATTGCCGGGGTCGAAGCCGTCCCACGCGTCGTCGTAATCGGTGACGTGCAGGAGGTTGACCGAATGAATCGCCTCGATGGTCTCCTCCATGACCCGTTTGGATCCCGTCACCGAGACCCGACTCATTTTCTTAGGTCTGAGACTGGACATTCACCGCCTCCTTGAATAGGTCCACCGCGTGGTCGACGACCTCGTCCCGACGCTGTTCGGCGTGCGTTTCGAGGGCCTCGCGTTCTTCCTCACCCGTCGCGAGGATCTTCTCGCGCTCGGCCTCGATGCTCTCGCGAGCCTCCTCGAGCCGTTCGTCTTTGAGCTCCGAGGCGTCCTCGCGAGCCTCCTCGCGGATGCGTTCGGCCTCCTCACGCGCCTCCGCGATGCGCTCTTCGCGCGCTTCTTTCGCGTCGGCGACGATCTCGTCGGCCTCACGCTCGGCCTCCTTGATTCGGTCAAGAACCTCTGGCCTGGCCATAATTATATCATCTGACGGTTCGGAAAGCGCCTATTTGGTAGTTGCGAAAGCGATTAACCGTGTTCAGCCGGTTTGCCGTGTTATAGACCCACATGGAAGACACGTCGGGATAAGCAGAATTATGCCCGAACCGTCCCAACGGGTGGGTAATGGGAGTCCTCGAAGACAAGGCGCGAGCGCGGGTCTTCTACAAGTACCTCTCGAAGGCGTACGACACCATCAACCCGTTCATCTGGAACGAGGAGATGCGCGACGAGGCGCTCGAATGGCTCGACGTCGACGAGGGTGACCGCGTCCTCGACGTCGGCTGTGGGACCGGCTTCGCCACCGAGGGCCTCCTCCAGCACACCGACGACGTGTGGGCCCTCGACCAGTCGGCCCACCAACTGGAGAAGGCCTTCGCCAAGTTCGGCAAACGCGGAACGGTAAAGTTCCACCGCGGCGACGCCGAACGCCTCCCCTTCGACGACGACAGTTTCGACGCCTACTGGTCGTCGGGCTCCATCGAATACTGGCCGAACCCCGTCGAGGCGCTCCGTGAGGCCCGCCGTGTGACCGAGCCCGGCGGTACCGTGCTCGTGGTCGGCCCCGACTATCCCAGTTCGACGCTGTTCCAGAAACTCGCCGACGCCATCATGCTGTTCTACGACGAGGAGGAGGCCGACCGGATGTTCGCCGAGGCCGGCTTCGAGGAGTTCGACCACCACGTCCAACAGCGCGCGCCCGGCACGCCGCGGGCCATCACGACCGTCGCTCGCGTCCCCGAGGGCACGGACACGAGCGACGAGGACGCGACCGATGCCGAGACGGCGTCGACCGCCTGACCCTCACTCCGACCCCCGAGCGGTGACGGTCAGTTCTGCGATTTCGTGACCACGGGCGTAGAGCCGTATCTCGACGCTCGCGCCCGCGTACAGCGTCGGGTCGTTCGTCCCCGCGATACGGAAACTCGCCGTTTCGCCCGCCCGCCAGTCGCCGGTCGTGGCGCTGTTGAACGGACCTGTCGGGCCGCTTTCGAACCCGCGGGCCGAAAAGAAGGGCACGGGCGGCTGTGTATCCAGCGGCTCGCCGTCGACTCGAACGCGCACGCGGAGGGACTCGGGGGCTATCGCGGCCCCGCTCTGGTGGGTGAGCCGAACCGTGCCGTCCGCCTCGGCCTCGGCATCGAAACTCGCGGCGGGCGCGGTGCTGGGCGGGTCGACGGCGACCGCGGCGCCGACGATGACGGCGCCGGCAACGGTTATCGCCGTCAACAGCAGACAGCCGACCACTGGGGACAGCGCCCGTTCGGACACGGGAGGTCTGGTCCCGGCATCGTATAAAAGGGCTCGGGCGCGACCGCCGGCCATACCGATTGCTGCCGGCTTTCATCGGCGAGCGCCCGGTGCGGCTTAGTGCTTGCCGGTGATTCGTTACAACGACCCGTCTCAGTCGAGTTGCGTCTCGACGGTGAGCGTCCGCCCGTCGTGTGTCGCGTTGACCGTCACGTCGCCGTGGGGGCCGACGGTCCAGAGGCGTTCGCCGTCCGTCGACCCGATGGGGTCGCCGTTCACGTCCACGGTGGCGTCGACGTGCTCGTCGGTCCCGTTGTCGACGACGGCGACGCCGAGGGGACCGCCGGCTCTGGTCGTCTCGACGACGACTCGGAGGTCACCGTCGGCGGTCTCGTTTTCGACGGTCGTCGTCGGGACGACCGAGGGGTCGTTGAACTGGAACTCCCGGAAGACGTCCCCGGTCGAGCCGTCGAAGAAGATGACGAGGCCGGGCGTCGTCGCCGCGTGGGCGTGGCCGACGTCGAGGGGCCAGACGCCCGCAATCGGGAAGACGTGCGGACGGCCACCGTATCGACCGATCTGGATGCCGCCTTCCTGATTCTCGTCGGTCCACGGGTACAGCTCGCCGAACCGCTGTTCGACCTCTTCGGCGCTGAGCGAGGACGGTCGCGACGGACCGCGGGCATCGCGGATGTGTGCCTCCCGAACGTACTGTGAGTCGTCGAGTTCGGGGTCGTCGACGGTCGATAGTACGACGTCGGTGTCCGCTGTTTCGACGTATATCGGCTGTCCTGCGCCCGTTCGTGCTATCTCACCGATTCGCTGACGGACGGGGCCGTACAGCGGGAGCAGCCTCGCCCTGAACTCGCCGAGTTCCGCCCTCGTCAGGACCGGGTCGTCGAGTCGGCTGTTCTGTCGGTCGAGCGTCTCGACGAGGCCGTCGAGTTGCCGGGCCTCGGCGTCGATGACGGCCATGGCGCGGAGGAGTTGCGTTTCGGTCAGGTTGCCCGACCCATAGTCGTCGACCGCCTGTCGCTCTCTGGCTTCGAGCCGCCGGATTCGCGTCCCGACGCGCTCGGCGGCCCGACGAACGGCTTCCCGCCGTTCGGTTTCGTTGTCGGAGCCACGCATCACGCTCCGGAGTGTGATCTCGGTCGATTCCGCACGAACGGCCGCCGTCTCGCTCCCGACGGCGGCGGCCACGTCGAGTTGGCCGTCGGTCGTGGTGGTGCGGTCGGGCGCGCCGGAAATCGCGAGGTACTCGCTCGTATTGCCGGGGCTGACGACGGAGCCGCCGTGGTCGGTCGCCGCCGAGGCCTGCACCCCGTCGGTGGCGACCGGCACACCAGCGACCATCGAAAGACAACAGAGGAGGGCAACTGCGACCGCGCGGAGACCGTTCATATTCCAGTGGACGACGTGCGAGACCAAAAATCCGGCCGTCCGGTATCGCGGTCCACTCGGTCCACACGACGGGTCGAGAGCCGCCGAGACCGTTTATAAGACGTGGAAACATTTTATCACCCGATGGAAAGCGTTTTCCCGCGCGGGTGTGCATAAATCGCCCAATGCGGTACCGCCGCCCCGTGCTGCTGTGTGCCCTCCTCCTCGTGGCCGCGACCGTCGGTGCCGTCCCGGCGAGCGCCCAACCCGCCGGCGAGGAGACCACCTTCGAGGTACAACTCCAAGACGACGGGGACGCCCGATGGACCATCGTTATCGGGACTCCCATCGAGGACCAGCAGGACCTGGAGGAGTTCCGCGCGTTCGGCGAGCGGTTCGAGAGCAACGAGGAGGACTTCCCGGTCGGGGTCGAGGTCTTCGAGCAGGCCGCCGGGGAGGCTTCGACCGCGACCGGCCGGGAGATGGCCATTCGATCGACCGACCGCACCGCCGCCGTCGTCAACGACACCGTCGCAGGCAACGCGACCGGGTACGGCGAGTTGCGAGTGTCGTTCACGTGGACCTCCTTCGCCCGCATCGGCGAGAACGGAACGATGTACGTCGGCGACGCGTTCAACACGACCGACGGGACGTGGCTCCCGGGACTGGAACGGGACCAGACGCTCGTCATCCGGTCGCCGCCGGGCTACGGTAGCCCGACGACCTCGCCGATCGGCGCTGAGGGCGGCGACCTCCGGTGGGAGGGGCCACAGACCTTCGAACCGGGCTACTTCGAAATCGAGTATCAGCCCCATTCGACCGGGCCAGTCGATACGATGATGGACCTCTCGACGATACTGCTCGTCGGCGCGTTGCTGTTCAGCGCCGCGGCGCTGATAATCGGGCTCTATCTCCTCTGGCGCCGCCACGGGGACGGAAACCCGATCGCGACTGTGACCGAGGCCGAACCCGACGAGGCCGAGCCGACGCCGGACCCCGGTACCGGGTCCGAGCCGGCATCTATACCCACGAACGGTGCTGCCGGTGACGAGGAGCCGGACCTCGAACTCCTCTCGGACGAGGAGCGGGTCGAATACCTGCTCGAACAGAACGGCGGGCGGATGAAACAGGCCAACATCGTCAAGGAGACCGGCTGGTCGAACGCCAAAGTATCACAGCTCCTCTCGTCGATGGAGGAGGAAGGCCGCGTCGACAAACTCCGCATCGGCCGGGAGAACCTCATCAGCCTCCCCGACGAGGGGCTCGGCGAGATCACCGAAAACGAAGGATAGCCGACCGATGCGAAGACATCTCGTTTTCCGTTGAACAGCGTTTACGGCCGTATAAGACCCCGACAAACGCTGTACGATTCGGAAACGTTTAACCACGAACAGTCGTCATATCCGGTGATAGCCGCATGAAGATACTTGTCACTGTCAAAGAGGTGGCTGAAGTCGAAGACCAGTTCGAAATCTCGGGTCTCGACATCGCCGACAGCTCCCTCGAATACGACCTCAACGAGTGGGACGACTACGCCGTTGAGGAAGCCGTACAGCTCAGCGAAGCACACGACGACGTCGAAGTCGTCACCGTCACCATCGGCCCCGAACGCGCCGAAGAGACGGTCCGCATGGCGCTGGCCAAAGGCGCCGACCGCGCCATCCGCGTGTGGGACGACTCCATCGAGGACGCCCAGTTCCTCGACGTCGACACCAAAGCCGAAATCATCGCCTCCGTCGCCGAGGAGGAAGACCCCGACTTCATCCTCTCCGGCGTTCAGGCCGGCGACGACGCCAACGGCGCCACCGGCGTCGCCGTCGCCGAACGCCTCGGCTTCGAATGGGGTGCCGTCGTCAACGCCCTCGACCTCGACGTCGACGAAGGCATCGCCTCCGTCCACCGCGAACTCGAAGGCGGCGTCGAAGAGCTGACGGATATCGAGATTCCCGCCGTCCTCACCATCCAGACCGGGATCAACGAGCCCCGCTATGCCAGCCTCCGTGGCATCCGGCAGGCCCAGCGCAAGCCCCTCGACGTCCAGACCCTCGACGACATCGGCCTCGACGCCAGCGTCGTCGACTCCGAGATCGAGCGCACCGACATGTACGAACCGGAATCCGAAGGCGACGCCACCCTCTGGGAGGGCAGCGCCGAGGACACCGCCGGCGAGTTGGCTGACTTCCTCCGCGACAAAGGGGTGGTCGAAGGATGAGCGTGCTCGCAGTCACCGAACATCGCCGCGGCGAACTCCGCGACATCTCCTTCGAGATCATCACCGCCGGCCGCGAACTGGCCGACGAACTCGGCGAGGAACTGAACCTCGTCGTCATCGGCGGCGACGTCGACGGCTTCGCCGAGACCCTCAACCGCGACGGCGTCGACACGGTCTACACCGTCGACGAGGGCGAGGAGTTCAACCACGGCGTCTACACACAGGCCATCGAACAGCTCCACGCCGAACTGGAGCCGACCGCCCTGCTGACGCCGAACTCGGTCAACGGCCTCGACTACACCCCCGCCGTCGCCGAGAGCCTCGACCTTCCGCTGGTCACTGACGCCGTCGCCCTCGAGGGCGGCCAGCCCGTCGAAGTCACCCGCGAGCAGTACGGCGGCAAGGTCGAGACGACCTACGACATCGACGCCGACCAGTACGCCATCAGCATCCGCTCGGCAGAGTGGCCGGTCGCCGAAGACGCCGGCGACGCCGCCATCGAATCCTTCGAGGCCGACATCGACGAGAGCCAACTCGGCTCGACCGTCAACGGCTTCGAGGAAGTCGGCGGCGGCGACGTCGACATCACCGAGGCCGACGTGCTCGTCTCCATCGGCCGCGGTATCGAGGAAGAGGAGAACCTCCCGCTCGTGGAGGCCCTCGCGGACACGCTCGGTGCGACGCTGTCGTCGTCGCGTCCCATCGTCGACAACGGCTGGCTGCCGAAGAACCGGCAGGTCGGCCAGTCCGGCAAGGTCGTCGAGCCCGACGTCTACATCGCCATCGGCATCTCCGGGGCCGTCCAGCACGTCGCCGGCATGAAGGGCGCCGACACCATCATCGCCATCAACACCGACCCCAACGCGCCCATCTACGACATCGCCGACTACGGTATCGTCGACGACCTCTTCGACGTCGTTCCGCAACTCATCGAGGAGTTCGGCGGCGAAGCGCCTGACGTCTGAAACCCCACTTTTTGCACGCTCCGGCGGTTCGGCGCGCGAGGCGCCGAACCCGCCTCCGCGGCAAAAACGTGGGGAAAATATGCGCGCGCTCCTCCAGCCGCGCCCTTCGGGCGCGTTAGTCGTCGCGCGCTACGGCGCCTCCCTCCGGTCGGCGCCGGGAACCGCCTCGGGGGCGACCTTCGGACGCCCCCCTCGGCGGATGCTATCTCTCGTTCTTTTATAAATCAAGTTTCTGCCGGAAAATCAACCACTCGCCTGCAACTACCGAACAGAACTTGATGCTAGCATCCGCGAGGCGCGCGAAGCGCGCCGTGCAAAAAGTTCGGACCGCATCCGTTAGGTACTTGCGGGGAACAGACCTATCGCTTTTATGGAGTATCTGGAGCGCCGCCGGTCGTTGGTCGACGACCGGATGGAGGCGGTCCTCGACGCCACCGAACCCGAGACGATGACGGATCGGTTGGAACACGTCTCGCTGTCGGGGGGCAAGCGCGTCCGACCTATCGTGACGCTGCTGACGTTCGAGGCCGCGGGTGGCGAGTTAGCGGGTGAGGACGGCCTGGCTTCGGAGGCGTCACGCAACGCGGTCGATTTCGCCGTCGGCATCGAGTTGGTGCACAACGCCTCGCTGGTCGTCGACGATATCATCGACGAGTCGGAACTCCGTCGCGGCGTCGCCAGCGCGTGGTCGGCGTTCGGCCACGGTGCGGCCATCATCGCCAGCGACGGGTTGCTCGGCGAGGCGTTCGAACTGTTTTCGGCCGACGAACGTGCGATGCAGGCGGTCACCGAGTCGATGGTCGAACTCGGCGAGGGCGAGGCGACCGAACTGGTCGAACAGCCCGCCAGCGAATCGGAGTACATGGAACTGGCCCGCCGGAAGACGGGCGCGCTGTTCCGGGCCGCGGCCGAACTCGGCGCCGTCGCGGCCGACGCGGACCCGCATACGGTCGAGGCCTTCGGCCAGTACGCCGAACGCGTCGGCATCGCCTTCCAGATTCGGGACGACGTGCTGGACGCAACCGCGGACCCCGAAGAACTCGGCAAACCCACGGGACAGGACGCCGAGATGGAACGGCCCTCGCTGGTCCAGATTACGGAGTTGACCCCCGAGGAGGCCAACGGGCGGGCTCAGGACGAATCCGACGCGGCGCTGGCGGCGCTGGAGGCGACCGACTCGACCGACTCCGAGGCCGCCGGCTATCTGGAGGACCTCGCGCGGTTCGTGGTCGTCCGCGAGCGGTAGCGAGACGCGACCGGAGGGAGCGTCTCGGAAATGCGAGTAGCGCGGGACCGGAGGTCCCGCGGACCGTGCGAGCGGCGAAGCCGCAAGCAGACGGTGAACGAAGTGAGCCGCGAGCGAACCGGGCGTGTCGGCCGCAAACCTGTACGGCTATGTGGCCGCCGCCGCTAGGTAGGGTGTGTCCGCTGACCGCCCCGACCGCCCGGGTGTCGCCGCGCTCGTCGCCGAGTTAGAGGTCCGCCGTCACGCGCGCACCGCGCTCGCGGTCGGCATCGGCTTCGCCGCCGTAGTGTTCCTCCTGTTCGCGTATCTGCCGGGGACCGACGAGTCGCTGGTCTTCTGGGCGGGTCTGAGTTTCGTCCTCGCGTTTTCGGTGTTCGGACTGGTCGCGACGGTACTGGTCGGTATCGCGGCCTACCGTCGCACACTCGAAGTCAGGGGTCGCGAGCCGGGCCGACGCTCGCCGTCGACGCTGGCTATCGTCTTCGGCCTGCTCGGATGGGTACTCGTCCCGGTCGTGGCGACGCTCGCCTTCGACGTGCCTTCGGAAAGCCTCCGACTCGCCATCGCGCTGTTGACAAGCGGGTTCGTCGCGCTCACCGTCGGCGGCATCGGCGTGCGCGTCGTCGGCGCCCTCACTCTGGAACACGTCTGGCGGCCACCCGAAGCGGTCCTCGGGGCGACAGCGTACACCCTCGCCGTCGCCGCGCCCGCCGTCGGCTGTCCGTCCGGTGGAATCTGTCTCGGGACGCCCGATTCGCTGGTCGCGGCGACGGTCGGCCTGCAGGCGAGTGCCGCCCCGCCAGCCTACGCGATGGTCGCGCTCGGCGGCGGAGCCATCGTCGGGGTTGGTCTCGGCTTACGTGGAGCGTCGCCGCCGCACGGCTTCTTCGCGGGTGTGGTCGCGGCCCTGAGCGTGTTGCCGGTCGTGGCGGCCGCTGCGGCGTCGCCGGATGTCGTCCGGTCGACGGCGCTGTATCTGCCGGTCGTCCTCGGAACGGTCGCGGCGGTCGGGAACGCGGCTGGTATTGCCGCAAGAGCATCGCTGTCGGGCGATTGAGCGAATCCATATGGGTCTTACGTGAACGATAACCCTTTTCTCCCGGGCATAGAAACCGATAGCACATGTCCGAGGAGCTCAAGAAAGGGCTAGAGGGTGTCCTGGTCGCCGAGTCGTCGTTGAGTTACATCGACGGCGACGAGGGGAAGTTGGTCTATCGTGGCTATACCATCGATGACCTCGCGCGAAACGCGAGTTTCGAGGAGGTCGTCTATCTCCTGTGGCACGGCGAACTGCCGGGCGCCGACGAGTTGGAATCATTCAAGGCGTCAATGGCCGAGGAGCGCCACATCGCCGACGAGGTCCACGACCTCGTTGCCGACCTCGCCGCCGCAGACGAGGAGCCGATGGCCGCGCTGCGGACCATCGTCTCGAACCTCTCGGCGTACGACCCCGACACCGACGCCGACCCGACCGACGAGGAGGCGAACCTCCGGAAGGGCCGCCGCATCACGGCGAAGATTCCGACCGCGCTCGCCGCCTTCGCGCGCCAGCGCAACGGCAACGACCCGGTCGAGCCCCGCGAGGACCTCGACCACGCCGCGAACTTCCTCTACATGCTCAACGACGAGGAACCGGACGACGTGCTCGCCGAGACGTTCGATATGGCGCTCGTCCTGCACGCCGACCACGGCCTGAACGCCTCGACGTTCTCGGCGATGGTCACCTCGTCGACGCTGGCTGACCTGCACGCGTCCGTCACCTCCGCCATCGGTGCGCTCTCGGGCAGCCTCCACGGCGGCGCCAATCAGGACGTCATGGAGATGCTCAAGGAGGTCGACGCCTCCGACAAGGACCCCCTCCAGTGGGTCACCGACGCGCTCGAGAACGGGCGCCGCGTCCCCGGGTTCGGACACCGCGTCTACAACGTCAAGGACCCCCGCGCTCGCATCCTCAGCGAGAAGTCGAAGGCCCTCGGCGAGGCCGGCGACATGAAGTGGTACGAGTACTCGACGACCATCGAGGACTACCTCGTCGAACAGAAGGGGCTGGCCCCGAACGTCGACTTCTACTCGGCGTCGACGTACTACCAGATGGGCATCCCGGTCGACATCTACACGCCCATCTTCGCGATGAGCCGCGTCGGCGGCTGGATCGCCCACGTCCTCGAACAGTACGACGACAACCGCCTCATCCGCCCGCGGGCGCGCTACGTCGGTCCCAAGGACCAGACGGTCACGCCCATCGACGAACGGTAAGGCGAGTCGCTCGAATTCCTTTTCGTCGCCCTCACGCCCTTTAGCGGGAGTAGTGCGGTTTCAGAGGCCGGCCAGCCGAACGCCGACCAACAGCCACGCTGCGGCGAGCCACGACTGGAAGAGCAGGCTGCCGAGCGCCGACAGCAGGACGAACTGTCGGTCGTCCATGTCGGCGACGCCGGCCGGAACGGTGAGCATGCCCCGCGTAAAGAGGAGCGCGTTCGAGACGGGAATCGCCAGCGGCCCCCAGCGGTCGAACCAGTCGTCGAACCGCGCGAGTTGAGCCTCCGAGACGCGGAACCACGACTGTTCGAGGAGGTACTCCCGGCCGGCGCGCTTGGCGATGGTAAACAGCGCGAACTGGCCGATGGTAGCGCCGACGACGGCGACGCCGATGACCGCGGCGATACCCGGCAGGTCCCCGGTGCCGGCGGTCAACAGCGCGATGCCGGCCGGAACCAGCGCCTCGCTGGGCGCGAAGTAGAGCAACATCGCACCCTCGAGGATGAGGATGAAGAACAGCGCGGCGAGGCCGTACCGTTCGAGGAGTTCGGCGGCGTAGGCCGAATCCGTGACGAGAAACAGGTAGATGCCGACGGCGGCACACGAAAGCGTCAGGGCGACGACGATGTGGACGAGGTGGCGTTCGAGAAAGCTCCGGGCACGTTCGAGGGCGGAGGGACGACCGTGCGACATTCAATTCACGTTCGGCGGAGACTGCTTATAGGCGTTGTGACCGCACCCGCCGCGCGTCGGCCCACAGCCGCAGGGGGCTGGTCAGCCGGTATAGATGGCGTAGTTGAGGACCGACGCGAAGGAGACCCACAGGAGATACGGTATCTGCAGTGCGGCCGCCCGTCGGTCCACGCGGTCGAAGGCGGCGATCATGCCGACGATGGCGACCCAGAGCGCGAGGATGACGGCGAGGCCGAGGCCGGGTCGCTGGAGGCCGAAGAAGACGGGCGTCCAGAGGAGATTCAGGAACAACTGGACGCCGAAGGCGGCGAAAGCGACGCGGACGGGTCGGCGGTCGAGACCCTGCCGCCAGACCAGAAACAGCGAGATTCCGAGAAGCGTGAACAGCAGCGTCCAGACGACGGGGAAGGCGATCTCCGGTGGGTAGAACCACGGGCGTTCGATCCAGTCGGTTTCGGCGCCGAAGAGGAAGGCGGGGGCGGCGCCGACGAGGTTCACGCCGAGGACCATGCCGACCGCGAGGAGCAGGTCGCGACGCGAGCGACCCTGTAGGAGTGCCATAGCATATAAACGGCGGGTGGGGCCGTAGATGTGTCGCCGGGAGCGACGCGCCTTTGAGCGATGCGCTCGGAGGACCGCATATGGACTTCACGGACCGCCCGCGGCGGTTGCGCACCGACGGCGTGCGCCCGCTAGTCAGCGAGACGGAACTGCAGGCGTCGGACCTCATCGCACCGATATTCGTCGACGCGACGACCGACGAGCGCGTCGAGATCGAATCGATGCCGGGCCACGAGCGCGTCCCCGTCGACGAGAGCGTCGACCGCGTACGCGAGGTCATGGAGACGGGTGTCGAGGCGGTGATGGTCTTCGGCATCCCGGAGTCGAAAGACGAGACGGGCTCGCGCGCGTGGGCCGACGAGGGCGTCGTCCAGCGCGCGGTCCGGCGAATCGTCGACGCCACCGACGCCTACGTCATCACCGACGTCTGTCTCTGTGAGTACACCGCTCACGGCCACTGTGGCGTGCTGGAGGAGGGTGCCGAGGCGGACCCGCGGCTGACGGTCAAAAACGACGAGACGCTCGAACTCCTCGCGAAGACGGCCGTCTCCCACGCCGAGGCCGGCGCCGACATGGTCGCGCCTTCGAGCATGACCGACGGCATGGTCGGCGCGATTCGCGAGGCGCTGGACGAGGCGGGCTACGAGAACCTGCCGGTCATGTCCTACGCCGCGAAGTACGAGTCGGCCTTCTACGGTCCTTTCCGCGATGCCGCCGACGGCGCGCCGGCCTTCGGCGACCGCCGGCACTACCAGATGGACCCCGCGAACGCACGCGAGGCGATGCGCGAGGTGCGACTGGACGTCGAGCAGGGCGCCGACGTGCTGATGGTCAAGCCCGCGCTGCCGTATCTGGATATCGTGAGCGAGATTCGGCGGGAGTTCGACCATCCGGTGGCGGCCTACAACGTCTCCGGCGAATACGCGATGCTGCATGCGGCCGCGGACCGCGGGTGGCTCTCGCTGGACGAGGTCGCCCACGAGTCGCTGCTGTCGATCAAACGCGCCGGTGCCGACCTGATTTTGACGTACTTCGCCGAGGACGTCGCCGAGGCTCTCTGAACGGCCGGTCGTTTTTATTACCGCCGATTCTGCGACCGGTATGGGTGATGCGGAGAGCGACGATGGAAGGGACACACGCTCGTTGAGCGACGGGTGGGTCGGTGCCGTCGGCATCGTCATCGTGACCGCGGCCGTGCTCGTCGCTACGGTACTGTTGACTCCCGAATCGCCCGACTGTACGGCCTACATCGGTACTGCCAAACTCCTGTGTCCGTGGTATCGGGAACTCTTCGGGAACGCCGCGCTTCTTTTCGGCGTCCTCCTGGGCATCGTCGTGGTGGTCGGTTACCCCATCAGGCTGCTTCACGAACTGCTCGATGCCCGTGGATAGCCGGCGCGCGCGACGTAAACGAGTTCCAATTCAGGTAGTTGGCAAGCTTTGCAGTTTGTATTTGTCCAGAAATACTCAGCTTCAGTAGCGATTTCGTGAACGAGAGCCGACCTTATACAGATATTATCCTACCCAATATCCGACGACCGTTCACTAAGAGAGTTCGAAATTGAACATTCCCAACTCATAGATTTATGTAGGGTGATTCGATAAGGTTCTCGCGTGAAGCAAAAGACAATCATGAAGCAAATTGAAGAAAGCGTGGACATGCATTCAGATATGTGCAGTAACAGTACCGAGGTGGAAGTATGCTAGATCTCGCGCTGCAGGTCGACCCCGCAGGCGTTGCCGGGGCGCTCAACTACACGTGGATCCTGGTAGTGACGTTCCTCATCTTCTTCATGCACGCGGGCTTCGCGATGCTGGAGGCCGGGCAGGTGCGCTCGAAGAACGTCGCCAACCAGCTGACGAAGAACATGCTCACCTGGAGTGTCGGTGTGGTCGTGTTCTTCCTCGTCGGGGCAGGCGTGAGTAGTCTCGTCGGCGGGGGCGGCTTCAATTGGGTCGCCGGAAACGACCCCGCCTCGTGGGGCAGCGGATGGCTCTACGGTGCCGTGTTCGCGATGACCGCGGCGACCATCGTCTCCGGGGCCGTCGCCGGCCGCGCGAAACTCCGTGCGTACGTCGGCTACACGATTCTGCTGGCAGCGATCATCTACCCCGTGGTCACGGGCATTACGTGGAGCGGGGCGTACATCAGTCAGTACATCGGTTCGGGCTTCCAGGACTTCGCCGGCGGGATGATCGTCCACGGCATGGGCGGCATCGCCGGCCTCACCGCTGCCTGGGTGCTCGGTCCGCGCATGGACCGCTACAACGAGGACGGCAGCGTCAACGTTATCCCCGGTCACTCGATGACGTTCGCGGTGCTCGGGACGCTGCTCCTCTGTTTCGGCTGGTACGGATTCAACGTCGGGACGGCGTCCATCTTCGTCGAGAACGCCGCCGGTGAGATGGTGTTCAACGGCGCCGTGCTCGGTCGCGTCGCGCTGACGACGACCCTCGCGATGGCAATGGGCGCGGTCGGTGCGGGATCGGTCTCAGTGCTGAAGACCGGGAAAGTCGACACGCTGTACGTCGCGAACGGCCTGCTGGCCGGCCTCGTCGGCATCACCGCGATTCCGAACGTCGCGGCGTGGTGGGGCGCGCTGGTCGTCGGCCTGCTGGCCGGTGCCCAGTTGCCCCTCGTCTTCGAGTTCGTCGAACGGACGCTGAAAATTGACGACGTGTGTGCGGTCTTCCCCGTCCACGGCTCGGCCGGGGTCCTCGGGACGCTGCTGTTCCCGTTCGTCGCCGCACCGGGCGTCGTCGACAGCATCGCACAGGCGTTCATCGCACAGCTCGTTGGCGTCGTCGCCATCACGGTGTGGACTGTCGCCGCGACCGCCATCGTCTTCGGCGTGTTCAAGGCACTCGGGCAGGCTCGCGTCACTCCCCAGCACGAACAAGAGGGCCTCGACATCGCCGAACACGGCGTCGACACCTACCCCGAGTTCGGTGGCCGCGATACGGTCGCCACCGACGGCGGCTTCCGCGAGCAGAACGGCATCGTCCGCCCCGACGGCGGCGTCGCCAACGACGGTCAGATCAAGATGGTCACGGCGTTCATCCGTCCGGACAAACTCTCGGACGTCAAGAAGGGCCTCGCCGAAGCCGGCGCGCCCTCCCTGTCGGTGACCAACATCTCGGGTCGCGGCTCCCAGCCCGCGAAGAAGGGCCAGTGGCGCGGCGAGGAGTTCACCGTCGACCTCCACCAGAAGGTGAAGGTCGAATGCGTCGTCGCGGACATCCCCGCCGAAGACGTCGCCGAGGCCATCCGCGATTCGGCCAAGACCGGCGAACCGGGCGACGGAAAGGTGTTCATCCTCCCCGTCGAGAACGCCTACCAGATCCGCACCGGCGAGGACGGACCGAGCGCGGTCTAACGTGACCGACGCGCTCGACAGGCGGCTCGTCGCCGCGCTCTGTGCGGACGGCCGCGCCGACGTCCGGTCGCTCGCCGCCGAAACCGACACGGCCGCGACGACGGTGCAGGACCGCCTGCGGGCCCTCGAAGACGGCGGCGTCATCACGGGCTATGCCGCCCGACTGGATTACGACCGGCTCGGCTTCGAGACGGCGATATTCCGGCTGGCAGTCGACCACGGCGCCATCGACGACGTGACGGCCCGGCTTCGCGAGAAGCCGGCGTTCGTCACCGTCTACGAGACGAGCGGTCACCACACCGTCGTCGCCGTCGGCAAGTTCGGCGACGAGAACGCCATCGGGGCCTGCTTGCAGGAACTGCACGCCGACGCCGCGATTCGGGTCGTCGACGTGGTCCGCGCCGATGTCATCAGCGAGGCCGAGTGCCCGCTGTAACCCCACTTTTTACGCGACTCGACGACGAAGCCGCCGAATCAGCCGCTTCGCTCACAGGCCCCATCCTTCTTGGATGTAGGCCATCTCCCAGAAGCGGTATTCGAGTTTCGCGCTCGTGAGGAAGGCGTCCTCCATCGCGTCGTGTTCGCCGGGGTACCGCTCGCCACAGCGGTCGACGAAGGCGCGGGACCACGCCACCGAGTCGCGGAACGCCTCGCTGGTGTAGTTCTCGATGAACGGGGTATACTGGTGGTCACCGTCGGCTACCTCGGCCATGTGTTCGGCGATGTCAAGATACCCCTGCATGCAGGGGTACAGCGCCGCCGCGATTTCGGCGAGCGAGCCCTCGTGGGCGGTCCGAAGCAGGGAGTTCGTGTAGGCGACGCAGGTCGGGGCCTTCTCGGTCCGTTGCAGGGCCGTCTCGTCGATTCCGTAGTCGGCGGCGAACGAACGGTGGAGGTCCATCTCCTCGTCGAGTACCTGATGAGCGATGCCCAGCAGGTGCGTCATCGTGTCCTCGTCGCGGGCCTTCGTGCCCGCGATGGCGAACAGGCGGGCGTAATCCAGCAGATACCGGTAGTCCTGCCGCACCCACGTTTCGAAGGCCGCCGCATCGAGCGTGCCGGCGGCGAGTTCGGTCACGAACGGGTGGTTCTTCTGTGCAGTCCAGATGTGCTCGCCCGCATCGAGCAGTCGGTCGCTGAACGCCATATCGTCTCGTTGTGAGTATTCGCTCGTGATATAACTGACTAATACAACCGAGGTTTAGCCCACCATCGCCGTCGGACTCGGAAAAGCGAATGCGGGGCCGCCAGGCCCCGACGGAGGAACCGCAAAGTGCCAGCCGAGCGGTCGTTCTGAGCGGTCGATACAACCAGCCGCGGTTGCCCGCGACAGAGACCATACGACGTTCATCGTAAACACCTTGTTCGATACAGCAACATCTAGAACGTTGCGGGATTTTTAGAGACATATGTACAATTACTATCCGCACAACTTCCCGACTTTCCTCTTTTATATAGCGCACCGACAGTAGGACACCGAGGGACGGCAGGCCACGAAAGGACGGTAACGCCTTTCGGGTGGGCAATCAAACGTCGAGGTATGAACCACGAAGCCTCGCGTTCGCTGTACGGTCGGGCGCTGTCGGTCATGCCCGGCGGCGTCAACTCCTCGGTGCGGGCCGCCCCACAGCCGTATCCGCTCTTCGTCGAGCGGGGCGACGGCGGCCACGTCATCGACGCCGACGGCAACCGCTACATCGACTGGGTACAGGGTCTCGGCCCGCTCCTGTTGGGCCACGACACCCCGGAGCCGGTCCAGTCGGCCGTCCAGTCGCGGGCCGCCGAGGGGCCGATGTACGGCATGCCAAGCGAAATCGAGGTCGAACACGCCGAGTTCGTCTGCCGGCACGTCCCCAGCGTCGAGATGATCCGCTTCGTCAACAGCGGTACCGAGGCGACCGTTTCGGCCTGTCGCCTCGCACGAGGGGTCACCGAACGGAACAAGATCGTCGTCATGCAGGGCGGCTACCACGGCGCTCAGGAGACGACGCTCGTCGAGGGCGACGCCGACCACCCCAAGCCCTCCACCGCGGGCATCCCCCAGTCTTTCGCGGAACACACCATCCCCATCCCGTTCAACGATACCGATGCCGCCCGCGAAGTCTTCGAGGAACACGGCGACGACATCGCCGCCGTGCTGGTCGAACCGGTTCAGGCGAACATGGGCATCGTCTATCCCGAGGACGGCTACCACGAGAAATTGCGGTCGTTGACGAACAGACACGGGTCGCTGCTCATCTTCGACGAGGTCATCACCGGCTTCCGAATCGGCGGCCTCCAATGCGCGCAGGGGAAGTTCGACATCGACCCCGACATCACCACGTTCGGCAAGATCATCGGTGGCGGCTACCCCGTCGGCGCCATCGGCGGCAAGACCGAGTACATCGAGCAGTTTACCCCCGCCGGCGACGTCTTCCAGGCCGGCACCTTCTCCGGCCATCCGGTAACGATGGCCGCAGGACTGGAGACGCTGAAATACTGCGCTGAACACGACGTCCACGACCACGTCAACGAACTCGGCCAGCAACTCCGGGAGGGCCTGTCGGACATCCTCGCCGACCAGGCGCCCGAATACACCGTCGTCGGCACCGATTCCATCTTCAAGGTCGTCTTCACCCGCGGCAAGGACGGCCCACAGGACGACTGCTGTGCGAACGGCTGTCGGCAGGACCACTCCTGTAGCCGCTACGGCTCCTGTCCGAAGCGCGGCACCGACGTCAAGGGCGCCGAAACCGACCGCTACGCGCGACTGTTCCGGCCGCAGATGATAGAGGAGGGCGTCCTCGTCTCGCAGAACCAGTTCGAATCCAACTTCGTCTCCTACGGCCACACCGAGGAGGACGTCAAGGAGACGCTCGAAGCCTACAAATCCGCCTTATAAGGCCATTTAAGCGCCGTACGTTTCTTCGAGGAACTGGACGATATCGTCGGATTCGGCCATCCCGTCGACGTCGTGTTCCTCGTCGACGATGACGGGCACGCCCGTCTGCCCGCTTACCTCCTCGACTTCGGTGCGTGCGCTGTGGGCGCTCGGAACCTCGATAGTGTCGTACTCGAGGCCGAGTTCGTCCAGTTTGTTGACGACCTTCGCACAGTACGGACAACCCGGCAGTTCGTAGAGGGTGATGTTCGCCATCACCGGCGAGTAGGCAGCCATCGGTTAAGAGACCGACGGTGGTGTGTCGGGCGACGACCAGACCGCGGAAGCTCAAAATCGGCGCCACTGGGCGCTCGCGCGTTACGAAACCCGGCGTTTGACGCCGCGGACGAGGCGCTTTCGCCGGACGACGACCTCGCTGACGCCCCATCCGGCGGCGAGAAGCAGGCCGACTATCGCCGAGAGGAACGCCCACGAGCCGATACCGACGGGACGGAACCACGGTTCGACGTGAGCGTACGTCGAGGCGAGGGACTCGAACTGGGCCTCGAAGGGGGTGTAGGACCCGAGGTCGTTGATGCCGTTGGCGACCTGATACCGGGAGGCCGGGCCGGCGTCGCCGCCGCCGGAGACGGTGTAGTTGCCGGTCGTCCCGTGGTCGCTCATCGTCGGGCCGTGGCTGTCGTCGGTGCCGCGCTCGGCGTTGTAGGGCGCCCACGCGGCGTAGAACTCCCAGACGACCTCGCCTTGCGGATTGATTTCGACGACGCGGTGATTGAGCGTGTCGGTCACCAGCGTGTTGCCGTTGGGAAGGCGGTCGGCATCCCGCGGCCAGTTGAAACCGTCGACCGACCACACGAGATCCCACTCGCAGTCCTCGGGCGGCGTCCCGGCGCCGAGGCGCGGGTCGGCGTCGCCGCAGTCCCGTTCGTACTCGACGACGCGGTCGTTCTCGCTGTCGGCGACGATGATGACCGGCGTGCCGTCCTCCCGCTCGATGTAGTCGGGGTTGTGCTGTTCGTTGAGGGTGTCGTAGTCGTCGTCCTCGCCGAGTCGCATGGCGATATCGTCGGTCTCGCGGTCGACGACGATGACCTGGTCGAAGTTGCGGGGCGAGGTGAGGACGTAGCGGTCCTCGGCACCGATGGTATCGAGGTCGTTGACGTGGGTCCAGTCGGCGTTGAAGCCGCCGTCGGTGCTGTTGGGGTAGTGCTCGTGGAAGACCCACTCCCATTCGGTTTCGTTGGTGTCGGTGTTCTCGATGTAGAGGCGGTCGCCGCTTGTCTCGCCGTCGTATTCGCGCATGTTGGCGACGAGGATGCGGTCCTCCGAGAGGCGGTCGACGTTGTGGGTGTCGATGAGGCCCGGCAGCCGGTGGGTCCAGACCACCTCACGGGTTTCGGGGTCGAACTCGAAGACGATCGTTCCGTCGGAGTACGTCGACGTGACGAAGAGGTTGCCGTTCTCGCGGATGTCGACCTCGTAGAACCAGTTGGCGCCGACCTCGTCGCCGCCGAAGTGCCACTCGAGGCTGGCGTTCCCGTCGGCGGCCACGAGACGGGCGGGCTTTTTGGCCGCGCCGTAGCCGGCGAAGTGGAAGCCCTGCACGCTGACGTAGGTGGTGTTGTTGGCGGGTTGCTCGACCTCGCCGGGGCCGAGTTCGAGCGAGTCGGAGCCGACATACGAGACGGCCGCCGGAAGCAGGAGGGCGGCAACGAGAAAGGCCAGTCCCGCGCGAATCAGGGTGCGACGGGGGTAGGCGTCGAGGGACGGGCGGTCCATACCGTTTCTGGGCGGGGAGCGAAAGGAATGTGTTACGGTTCGGCAGGGAAGGAGGGAGACCCGACCTAGAACGTCAGTTGGCCGGCCTGCACGGCAAAGTAGACGATGAAGTAGAGGACGAAGACGGCCGCGAGCGTCCACTGGCCGAGCGAGACGTCATCGCGCTCGCCGACGGCGGCCTTGACGACCGGATAGCTCATGATGCCGGCCGCCAGCCCGTTCGCGATGGAGGCGGTCAGCGGCATGACGGTGATGGTGAGGCCGGCAGCGATGGCCCACGCGGGGTCCTGCCAGTCGATGTCGGCGACACCCTGCAGCATGATGATACCGACGACGACCAGCGCGATGTAGGTCGCGTACTGCGGAATCGCCGAAACGAGCGGGACGACGAGCAGCGAGGCCGCAAAGAGGAGGCCGACGACCAGCGCGGTGAAGCCGGTTCGGCCACCCTCTTCGAGACCCGTCGCCGATTCGATGAAGGTGGTGACCGTCGAGGTACCCATGACGGCGCCGACGGTCGTCCCGATGGCGTCGGCCATCAGCGGCTTGTCCATCTCGGGGAGGTTGCCGTCCTCGTCGAGGAAGCCGCCGATCTGGGAGACGCCGATGAGCGTGCCGGCGGTGTCGAAGAAGTCCACGAAGAAGAACGTGAAGACGACCAGGGCGAAGGTCAGTGGGTCCTGCGTGATGAGGCCGAGACCCTCGACGAAGCCGTAGACCAGCGGCGTGAAGTCGTACTGGACGCCGAACAGGAGCGCACCGACGCCTTCGGATTCGACCTGACTGACGGTGCCGGGTTCGAGGACCCCGCGTTCGACGACGCCGGCCAGCGTGAGGACGTAGCCCGCGATGGCCGTCGTCAGGATACCGATGACGATAGAGCCCTTCACGTCACGGGCGTATAGCAGGAGGGTGAGGACGAGACCGAGCAGCGACAGCGCCGCGACGGGGCTCTGGAGGGCGTTGCCCAGCGTGACGAGCGTCGCGTCGTCGTTGACGACGACCTGCATCTCCTGCAGGCCGAGAAACAGGAGGTAGATACCGATACCGGCCCCGACCGCGAACTTGACCGGTTCGGGGAAGAGTTCGATGACGTAGGTCCGGGCGCCGACCGCCGTCAGGGCGATGAAGATGAGGCCCTCGACGAAGACGGCCGCGAGGGCGACCTGCCACGGGACGCCCAGCGTGAGAACGACGGTGAAGGTGAAGAAGGCGTTCAGCCCCATCCCGGGGGCCAGTCCGAAGGGCCGCTTGGCGTACAGCGCCATCACGAGGATGGCGACGACCGACGCCAGTATCGTGACGACGGTCAGCATCTCGACGACCTGGAAGAAGTCGTAGGTGGCGCCGTTGATGGTCGTCGTCGGTACCTCGTCACCGTCCGGGAACCCGCCGACGATGGCCGGCGCGAGAATGTTCGGATTGACGACGATGATGTAGGCCATCGCGAGGAACGTGGTCACGCCCGCGAGGCTCTCGGTTCGGAAGTCGGTGTCGTGCTCGTCGAACTCGAAGAAGTCAGCGAGCGTATCAGTAAGCGCCATAATTCACGTTCGGGCATACCACGGGACGGAGACTTAAGGGTTGTCGTCTAAAATTCCGCACCCGTATACACGAACGTGTATTATACGGCCGACTGGCGGCCGCCGAGCGGGTCAATCCAGTTCGACGAGCGCGCCGACGGGGGCGTCGGTGTGGCGCTTCGCGCGGTCGATTCCCTCGTCGCCGACGGCGATGAGCGCGAAGACGCCGGCGACCTCGGTGTCGGCGGATTTGGCGATATCCAAGAGGAGTTCCTGTGTCTCGCCCGACCGGATGAGGTCGTCGACGACCAGCACCGACTCGCCGGCCTCGATGGCGTTGGCGGGGAGGTAGTAGTCGATTTCGATGCCCGAGGAGAGCCGCTGGCGGGCCTCGATGAACTCCTCGACGGCCGTCTCGCGGGACTTCTTGGCGTAGGCACACCGGGCACCGAAATACCGGGCCATCGCCGCGGCCAGCGTGATGCCGTCGGTCGCGGCGGTCAACACGACATCGGGCGGGTCGATGCCGAGTTCCTCCGCGGCGACCGGCGGGACGAGCGACAGGAACGACTGGTCGAAGACGACCCGTGAGTTATCGACGTAGCCCTCCTCGTCGACGGCGATGCGGGCGTCGAGTTCCTCGGCGAGCAGCGTCTCGCCGACTCCCTCGACGACCTCCCGGGCGCGCGCTTCGCTGGGCAGGACGTGGCCGTTGACGTAGCGGTTGAGGTCGCCGGCCGGCAGGCCCGTCTCCGCAGCGAGCTCCTCGTAGGTGCGCGTCTCCTTGAGCGTCCGCAACACGTCGACGGCGCGCAACTGGAGGGCTGCCTTCTCCGAGCGGTTCATAAATAGACGCCGTCCCCGCACGTGTATGAATACTTCGGTGTGGAATTTCGCAAATGTAGGCAGAGAAATGGATAGACGCGGCGAGTGGGGCCGGCCGACTACTATCGGTCGGCGTCGGCCAGCAACTCGGAGGCGGTCACGAGCGCGTCGAGTTCGATGTCGTGTTCCGCGAGGTTCTCGCGGGCGCCCTCCTCGCGGTCGACGACGACCAGCACGCGGTCGACGACGGCGCCGGCGTCCCGCAGGGCCTCGACGGCGTCGATGGCGCTTTGGCCCGTCGTGGCGATGTCTTCGAGGACGACGACCTCCTCGCCCTCGGCGAAGTCGCCCTCTATCTGGTTGCCCGTGCCGTACTCCTTTGCCTTCTTGCGGACGATGACGTAGGGGGTGGCCGTCTCGACGGCCGTCGCGGCCACGAGCGGGACGGCGCCCAGCGCGACGCCGGCGAGTTTGGTGTCACCAGCACCGAGGTCGGCGAGTCGCTCGGCGAAGGCCTCGGCGATCTGCTCCAGACAGTCGGGGTCGGTCTCGAAGACGTACTTGTCGACGTAGTACTCCGAGGTCCCGCCGTGGGAGAGTTCGAACTCCCCGAACTTGACGGCATCCGCGTCGCGGAGCGCGTCGATGAGTTGCTGGTTGGCCATACCGGCAACTGGCGGCACCGGGTAAAAAGCGGCGTGGAATTCGGCGGGCGGACGCGACTATTTATAAGCCGACCCGGCTCCGCGATGACATCCTAACACTCGATGGGAAGCATCCGCCTCGGGGGCGTCCGAAGGTCGCCCCCGAGGCGGTTCCCGCTGGCGATGCCGAAGGCCGAGCCAGCGTAGCGCCGACTGACTAACGCTCAGCCGACCGCAGGGAGGCTGAGCGGCTGGAGGGAGGCGCGCATATTTTCACCACGTTTTTGCCGTCATCAGACCGCATAGCGGTCTGATTGCCCATCAGATTCCGCAGGAATCTGATGACCGCGAGGCGCGGCGAAGCCGCGCCGAGCGTGCAAAAAGTGGCTAGAAGGAAACGTTCGTCTCCATCCCATCGGTGGCGTCTTCGAGGCCGTCCTCGGTGATGTCGGTCGTCAGCCGAGCCGTCAGGTCGGCTTCGGTGAAGACGTCCTCGAACTCGCTGCGGAAGCGGTCGCTGACGCGGCGGGCCTCCTCGCGGGCGCGGACGACGCGTCGATAGCGGCGGACCGTGGAGGGCGAAACGTCGAGTTCCTCGGCGATATCGCTCGTGGAGGCGTCGTCATGGAGGAGCCCACGGAGGTCGGCGAGGTCGAAGGGGGCGTCGGCGTCCTGTTCGCGAACCAGATGGAGGTCCAGTCGGGCGCGACGGACGGTCTTTCGGGAGACGTCGAGTTCCTCGGCGATTTTCGTATCCGAGTCCCCACCGTAGAACCCCTCGACGACGGTCACGAGTTCCGCGTCAGACAGCGAGGTGTCGAAGTCGAACGCCTCGCGCATCCGCGAGACGATGTCGCCGAGACGCTCGTGGTCGGGGTCGTCATCGGCGATGGAGCCGCGGGGCTCGGCCTGCCGTTCGGTCACGGTCTCCTCGTCCGTGACCTCGACGAACAGTTCCCGAAGCTCCTCGGTTTTTTCGTCCATTGTGAGCGAAAATTTGTATGCGGTTCCTATATAAAACCCTTCGCCGAATTTGCCGTTAACCGACACTACCAAGTCGGTTGACCAGAATCGTCGGGTATGACACGGACTTCGACAGCCGACGTCGACCTCGTCGGTGACGAGGTGGCACGGAACGTGGCACAGGCGGCAGTCTTCGCGGCGCTCATCGGTGCGTTCGCGTACGTGGCGATTCCGTACCCGCTGTCGCCGGCACCCGTGACGCTGCAGGTCCTCGGCGTCTTCCTCGCGGGCCTCCTGTTGGGTCCGGTGTGGGGCGCCGCCGCACTGGTGCTGTATCTGGTCGCGGGCGCCCTCGGCGCACCCGTCTTTGCACAGGGGTCGGCCGGCCTCGGCGTGCTGGTCGGGCCGACCGGCGGCTACATCTTTTCGTACCCGCTGGCGGCCGCGGCCGTCGGCTACGTCGCCCACGGTGGCTTCGAGTTCCGCTCGCTCGCGGAGAGTTCCGTCCCCCGACTGGTCGGTGGCATGGCCGCGGGCACGCTGGTCATCTACGGTATCGGCGTTCCCTTCATGTGGTGGAACCTCGATATGACGGTCACGACGGCCATCGTCAGCGGCGCCGTCGTCTTCGTTCCGGCCGAGGCGGCCAAGATGGCCGCGGCCATCGGCCTCGTCCGCAGTAACGCCATCCGCGCCGAATGATAGCCGCCGAAGGCCTGACGTACCGCTACGGCGACGCGGTCGCTCTCGACGATGTTTCCCTGCGCATCGACGACGGCGAGTTCGTCGTCCTCGCGGGGGCGAACGGCTCCGGCAAGACGACGCTGGTCCGGCATTTCAACGGCCTGCTCTCACCCGACGAGGGTGAGGTCCGCATCGACGGCGAATCCGTCGAGGACGACCCCGTCCTCGCGCGGACGACCGTCGGGATGGTGTTCCAGAACCCCCGCGACTGCTTCGTCGCTGCCACCGTCGCCGAGGACGTCGCGTTCGGCCCCGAGAACCTCGGCCACCCGCGCGAGGAAATCGAATCGCGGGTCGACGCCGCGCTCGAAGCGGTGGATATGGCCGACCAGCGCACTGCTCGCATCGACCAGCTCTCTGGCGGCGAGCAGGCCCGGGTCGCCATCGCCGGCACCTTGGCGATGGACCCCGACCACCTCGTCCTCGACGAACCCTTTACGGGACTGGACTGGCCGGCCCAGAAGGCGGTCCTCGAACGGCTGGACGAACTCTCCGCGAGCGGGACCAGCATCGTCGTCGTCACCCACGACCTCCGGGACCTGCTTTCGCGGGCCGACCGCGTTGTCGCCCTCGCCGACGGCCGTATCGCCTTCGACGAATCGCCCGAAAACGCCCGAAAGTGTCTGGAAGATGCGGATATCCGACCGTGTTGACCGCGGAGGTGCAATCGTGCTAAGCTACGAACCGGGCACCTCGCCGGCCCATCGTCTCGACCCGCGGTCGAAACTCGCGGTGCAGGTAGCCTTCGCCGTCGCCGCCTTCGTCTACACGACCCCACGAGGATTGGCAGTGCTAACGGTTCTCACGCTCGGAATCCTGGCCGTCGCCCGAACCGCGCCGCATCGCGTCCTCTGGGAGTATCGGTTCGTCTTCCCGTTCCTGCTGGCGGCGCCCGTCCTCGACGGCGTGACGTGGGGCTCCCCGTGGTTCGTCGTCGAGAACGCGGTCGCGCCCGCACTCGCCGGGTATCGCGTGTTGCTCGTGTTGCTGGTGGCGGCCGCCTACGTCCGGACGACGCCCGTCCGCGAGTCCCGCGCGGCAATCCAGTGGGCCGTCCCCGGCAAACCCGGGCAGTTCCTCGGGATGGGCGTCTCCTTCGTCTTCCGGTTTCTGCCCGTCCTCCGGGCCGACCTCGGGCGGATTCGGGACGCCCACCGCGCCCGCCTCGGCACGGAGCGGTCCTTCTCGGAGCGGGCCCGGAACATCGTCGTCGCCGCGTTCAACCGGGCCTTTGAGCGGGCCGATACCTTCGCGCTCGCCCTGCAGGCCCGGTGTTTCTCGTGGAACCCGACCTTACCGGAACTCCGGTTCTCGCGGCTGGACGTGCCGGCACTGATTTTGACGGTCGCATTGCTGGCGGTCGCGTTGCTGCCGTTCCTGCCGGTGTGAGACGAGAAAGACCGTGAAACCGCGACGGGTTATCCGAGTCGGGCGATGAGTTCGCTGCCCTCGACGTAGGGGAGGCCGTGGCGGTCCGCGTAGGTGCGGGCCGCCGCGGGCGAGAGCGCGCCGCCGGATTCGTCGTCCATCATCTCACAGACGACGACGGCGGGTTCGACGTCGGCCGCCGCCGCGAGGACGAGGCCGAGTTCGGTGTGGCCCTTCCGGTCGTCAAGCAGGTCCGGGGCCGCACGGAGGAGGTGGACGTGGCCCGGCGCGCGGAACTGCTGGGCGAAGGCGTCGGCGTCGGGGGCGATGGCATCCTCGGCGGCGTCACCGGCAACTTCGGTCGCTCGGCGGACGCTCGCGGCTGCTTCGCCGAGTTTCGAGATGGTGAGCGCGCGGTCCTCGTCGGTGATGCCGGTGAAGGTGTCGCGGTGGTTGACCGTCAGCGAGAACGACGACCGTTCGTCGTAGCCGAGTTCGTGGGAGGCGCCGGCGGGGTGGTCGATGACCTCCTGCACGAAAGGCAACTCCCAGCGCTCGCAGACGTCGTCGGCCAGCGCGACGCAGACGAGGCCGCCCGCGTCGTTGCGCATGCGGGCGACGGCGTCGGTGTCGACGGATGCGGCGGGGTAGACGAGGTCGACCTCGCCCTCGCGGTCGGCGGCGTCGTGGATGAGGACGGGCCGGCCGGCCGCGAAGGCGGCGATAGCGTCGTCGACGCCGCGTTTCGGCTGTGGGGTGTTACTGCTCTGAGACATGGATAGTGACGTGGTCGTCGTCTTCGAGGCCCAGTTCCTCGCGGAGTTTGTCGGGGGCGATGATTTCGAGTTGGTCCTCACCGTGATGGGTGCGTTCGGGCGCGATGACGTGGGCTTCTTCGTACCGTCGGCCGTCGACCGTCTCCACTGTGGCGGGCCAGCAGAAGGCGGGCCCGTAGGTGCGTTCGTCGTCCTCCCAGCCGTCGATGCCGACGGGGTCCAGCGCGTCCATCCGGGCGCGGGCGCGGACGCTGTCGTCGTCCAGGTCGACGTTGAGCGTGCCGGGGAAGGGTTCGTAGCCGAGGCGGTCGCGGAACTGCTCCATGTAGCCCGAAAGCGAGATGTAGTGGCGTCCCTCACCCATGCCGCTGGTGACGACGCCGGCGAGTTCGACGTCGGCGTCGCCCTCGAAGAGGCGGCGGTAGTCGGCGTACTCCCGCTGGAGGGCGCGCTCGCCCGCTTCGGTGACGGCGACGCGCTGGCCGTCACCGGCCATCTCGCGTTCGAGGAGGTCGGCGTCTTCGAGCTGCTGGAGGCGCCGAGAGGCGGTCTGGTTCGAGGCATCGAGCCGGTCGGCAAGCGTCGCACACGTCACCGTGACCCGGCCCTCGAGCGCGCCGTCGAGGGCGACGAGCTTCAGCGTCGCCAACTCGTCGTATCCGACGCGCCCGGTTGACTGTGACATACCTGTGGCTACGTGGGTTCCTCGCATAAGCGTAACGAATGTGGAAATCATCACAGAATTGGAATAGAAGGGCGCGAACGGCGAGCAGTAACCGGATTTCGTACGTCGACCCCAAGAAGGCGTCGGTTCGGGCGACACCATCAGAGTGGGGGCGACCACTGACGCGATGGCTCCCGGAATCGGGGTCCAACCGGGCCCCGCCGGCTACTCCTCGGCGTTCCGACGCCGGACCATCCCGAGGGCCTTCCACTCGATGACCGCTTCGTCGTCCTGATTGTAGCCGGTCACCTTCGTCCGGACGTGGCCCATCCCCGGGTTGCTCTCGGAGGGGCGCTTTTCGAGAACCTCGACCTCGACGCGGAGCGTGTCGCCGGGATAGACCGGCTGTTTCCACCGGAGTTCGTCGACGCCGCGGGCGCCCATCGACGTCTCCTCGTCGAGGAAACCGTCGACCACGAGGCGCATACAGATGGAAGCGGTGTGCCACCCCGACGCCGCCAGCGAGCCGAATATCGACTCCTTGGCCGCCTCGTTGTCGAGGTGGAACGGCTGTGGGTCGTACTTCTCGGCGAACTCCTTGATTTCCTCCTCGGCCACCTCGTAGCGGTCGTCGAGTGCGTAGACCTCGCCGACCTCGGCGTCCTCGAAATAGCGTGCCATTGACGGAGCCTCGACGCCCGGTGATAAAAAGCCGCCTGCCCCGGAAACCCGCACGCGGCCCCCGGCACGGAGTTTATACCGACCCACTCCCTACCCGGGGGTGTGAGTACGCGAACGAGTGCCCTCGATTCCCGCATCTTCGGGGTCGACATCCAGAGCGGCGACGTTCGGGGGGATTCGCCCTCCTATGCTCTCGTCACCTACGACGGGGAGTCGCTCGACCGCGACGTGGTCTCCCACCGGAAGCTCCTGCGACGCATCGACGACGAGGAGCCGGCCATCGTCGCGACGGACAACACCTACGAACTCGCCGAGGACAAGGGCGCGCTCGTCGGCTTCCTCCGTGAGTTGCCGACCGAGACCAAACTCGTGCAGGTGACCGGCGACGAGCGACCCGAACCCCTCTCACGGGTCGCCTCCCGCCACGGCGTCCCCTACGGCAAGAAGCCGATGCAGGAGGCCGAGGCCGCCGCCCGCCTCGCCGCCCACAACGTCGGCTACGAGGTGTCGGCGTTCACGAACACGACCGAAATCAAGGTCGCGCGGGGGCGCTCGACGGGCGGCGGGGGCGGCTGGAGCGAGGACCGCTTTACCCGTCGGATTCACGGCTCGGTCAAGACGACCACCCGCGACGTCGAGTCGAAACTCGACGAAGCCGCCCTCGACTACGAGAAAGAGGTTACCGAGAAGTACGGCGGCTACTCCCGGGCAGTTTTCGAGGTCGAAGCCAAGCCCTCCGAGATTCCCGTCTCCGCCCGACGGTCCGGCGATACACGCATCGAAATCGAACGAGAGCGCCGGGACGGCATCGAATACCGCCCGCTCGCTCAGCGACAGGACCACGTCGTCGTCGGTATCGACCCCGGGACGACGACCGCGGTCGCCCTGCTCGATTTGGACGGCAAGACCCTCGACGTGTGGTCGAGTCGCACCAGCGACACCGCCGAGGTCATCGAGTGGATCATCGAACACGGCCGGCCGGTCGTCGTCGCCGCCGACGTCGAACCGATGCCCGAAACCGTCGAGAAGATACGCCGGAGTTTCGACGCCGCCGGCTGGATTCCCGAACGGGACCTGCCGGTCGACGAGAAACTCCATCGCACGCGCAAGGAGAGCTACGACAACGACCACCAGCGGGACGCGCTTGCGGCCGCCCTCTTCTCTTTCGACGGCCACGAGGACCAGTTCGAGCGCATCACCGCCAAGACGCCGCCGCAGTTCGACCGCGGGGAGGTCATCGCCCGCGTCGTCGCCGGCGAGGAAAGCGTCGAGACCGTCCTCGAGGACCTCTCCGAGGACGGCGAGACCGACGAGGAGACGACCGAACACGACCCCCGCGAATTGACCGACGATGAGAAGGAGATCAAGCGCCTGCAGGCCCGCATCGACCGGCTGGAGGGTCACGTCGATGACCTCAAGGACACCATCGCGAGCAAGGACGACCGCGTCGACGACCTCGAAGCCGAACTCTCGGCGGCCAAACGCGAGGAGCGCAAGGAGGCCCGCGAGCGCCGAGAGGTGACCCGACTCGAACGCGAGAACGAACGCCTCAAGCGCGAACTCGCCGAAGCCGAGCAGGCCAACGAGGAACTCGACGGCAAACTCGAACGCCTCAAGGAACTGTGGAAAATCGACCACTCGAACTTCGCCGAGGTCTCCGAAGCGAAGGAGGGCCTCGTTCCGGTCAAGCCCATCGAGCAGTTCACCAAGGACGCCATCGAGACGGCCGACGCGGAATACGGCATCGCACCCGGCGACGTGGTCTACCTCCGGGACGCCAGCGGCGCCGGCCGTACGACCGCCCAACTGCTCGCCGAGCGGGAGCCCCGGGTAGTCCTCCGCGAGGGGGGCCTCTCCGAGCAGGCCGACGAGGTGCTCTTCGACCACGAGGTTCCGGTCGGCCCCGCCGAGGGCGTCGACATCCAGGAAATCGACGAACTCGCCGTCGCCGAGGAAGGCGACGTCGAGGCCGTCATCGACGACTGGGAGGCCCGCGCCGAGGAGCGCCGCAAGGAGGAAAAATCCGAGCAACTCGACCAGCTCATCAGCGAACACCGCGCTCGCGACCCCGAACACGGCTGACCGTCGCGAACCCGACCGAGCGATAGACGGCCGAGCAGCACCGAAGCGCCAACCAGCCGACCTTTATATACCTCGGCGTCGAATTTCGGGCCGATGTTCCCGTTACAGTTCGCCATTCCAGGCGGTCCGGAGTTGCTGATACTCGGTGTCATCTTCCTGATAATTCCGTTCGGTCTCGCCTACTGGGTGTACAACGACGCCGAGCGTCGCGGCGAGGAAAACGCTGCTCTGTGGGCGGTGGCGGTCGGCGCCCTGACGTATCTGACCCTCTTCGGCGGCCTGCTCACGTTGGCGGTCTACATCTGGCAGCGCGATTAGGTCAGGTCCGAAAACTCCATTCCCATCTCTTTCAGGAACTGTCCGAACAGGCCGAAGATGACAAGGACGGCCCCCGACCCGATAGCGAGCGCGCCGAAACCCTCCCGGAGGCTCTTTCGACCGAACACGACGGTACCGACGGCGACCAATAGCAGGCCGACGACGCCCATGTCCCCGACCGCCTTCCGTACAAACTCGATGTCCATACCCGAGGGTTTTCCGAGCGGGAATTAAAAAGGCGCGGTCGGCAGTTGCTACGCGAACGGGACAAGCAGCCGGCGCTACGCGCTGGGAGGAGAAGTGCCAGAGATAGCATCCGCGAGCGCCCGCAGGGCGCGAGCGGTTCCGCCGCGCCGAGCGTCAGCGAGGCGCGGGACCGAGACCCGACCAGAGGGAGGGTCGAAGTGTCTTTTTCATCGAAGTTTTTGCCGGGTCGGCGAAGCCGACCCGTGCAAAAAGTTCGTGGCTGTTAGAACTCGTCGCAGACCGGAATCCCGACCGTCTCGAAGTCGCCCATCGAGGCGATGGTCTCGGGGACCTCGTCCAGCGAGACGGTCTTCGAGACGATTTTGCCGGGGTCGATCTTGCCCTGTTCCATCATCGAGAAGATTTCCTCGTATTCGTGGGGCGGCATGCCGAACGAGCCGATGAACTCCCGTTCGTCCATGACGATGGTGTCGACCGGCAGGGAGACCTCGCCCTCCTCCTCGCTGGTGGTGAGGCCGATCTGGAGGTTCTGGCCGCCCTTCCCGAGTGAGTTGACGGAGTTGCGACACGTCTCGGCGACGCCGAGGGCGTCGACGCTGACCTCGACGCCGCGACTGCTCGGGGTGTAGCCCTTGACGGCCTGCGGAACGTCCTGAACCTCGGTGACGTTGACCGTCTCGTCGGCGCCCAACTCCTCGGCCTTGCTGAGTTTGTCGTCGTCGAGGTCGATGGCGATGACGTTGGCGCCGAGGGCGTCGGCGATGTGGACCGCCGAGAGGCCGACGCCGCCACAACCGTGGACGGCGACCCAGTCGCCGGCGGTGACGTCGACGCGGTGGACGAGGCCGTGGAAGGCCGTCGCGAAGCGACAGCCGAGGCCGGCGACGTCGACGGGGTCAACGCCGTCGGGGAGTTTGATGACGTTGTGGTCGGCGTTGCGGACGGGGAACTCCTCGGCGAAGGCGCCGGGCTGGAAGGAGACGAACCCGAGCGGGACGACCCGCTCACAGATGTTGGCGCGGCCCTGTTTGCAGTAGCGGCAGGTGCCGTCGCTGAGGTTGAAGGGCACACAGACCCGGTCGCCGACGCTGAAGTTCTCGACGTCCTCGCCGACCTCCTTGACGATGCCGACGGGTTCGTGGCCGAAGATGAGGCCGGGGGTGGGCATGACGCCGACCCAGTCCCAGTCGCCCTGCCACGCGTGCCAGTCCGACCGGCAGACGCCGCAGGCTTCAGTCTCGACGACGATGCCGTCTTCGTCGGGTTCGGGGCGTTCGACCTCCTCTACCTCCATCATCTCGCCGGCTTCCTCGAAGACGACCGCTCGCATCGTGTCCGCGTCTTGCTCCGTGTCGGCTTTGCTCATGACGGACGTACACTACCCTGCCACCGATTTAACCCTTGTCACCGCATATGAATGCCCCGCAGTTGGCAGGCCGCGAGGTTATGTATCGAAATCGGGTCGGCGGGAGAACGGGCCATATTCTTCGGGGAACGTAGCCACGAGCGCGTCCGCGCCGGGTCGCGCGCGGTCCGAGGGCGGGAACGTAGCCTGTTAAAGTTAAAGGGCTTCCTACCCAACCGTCAGGTATGAGCGACAACGAGGGGCGTAAGAACCTCCGGATGCCTGACGACGACGAGGTATTCGCTGTCGTCACGAACATGCTCGGTGCGAACCGGGTGAAAGTCCGCTGTATGGACGGGAAAGAACGGACCGCCCGGATTCCGGGCCGGATGCAGAAACGCGTCTGGATCCGCGAGGACGACGTCGTCCTCGTCGAGCCGTGGGACTGGCAAGACGAGAAAGCCGACATCACCTGGCGCTACGAAAAGCAGGAAGCCGACCAGTTGCGCGAGGAAGGCCACATCCAAGACAGCGTCTAAGTTCTCCCGACCGGTGGGGATTTCCGTCCCGCGCATCTACCTATTATATAATGACCGAGGAGTACGGCCTGCTTGAACCGGACGAGGAGGGCGCCCCCGGCGACGAGTGGGAGGAGATCGACGTCGCCGACACGGAAGCCGACCGCATCGCCCGCAAGCAGGACCGCGAGTTCCTCGAGTTCCGCAAGCGCATCAAGAACACCGAGCAGTTCAAAGTCGAGGCGTCGGTCTTCGACGACGCCACCCTCGGCGCGCTTTATAAACTCGTCCAGGACGGCTACATCGACGCCTTCGGTGGCCCCATCTCGACGGGTAAGGAAGCCAACGTCTACACCGCGCTCGCGCCGGACGGCGAGGTGGCGGTCAAGGTCTACCGCATCAACGCCTCCGACTTCAAGCAGATGCGGGAGTATCTGGAGGGCGACCCCCGATTCGAGGGCATCGGCTCCGACAAGAAGAAGGTCGTCGTCGCGTGGACGAAAAAGGAGTTCGCGAACCTCGAACGCGCGCGCAAGGCGGGCGTTCGCGTGCCCGAACCCCTCGCCGTCGAACGCAACGTGCTGGTGATGGAGTATCTGGGCGGTGAGACCCAGCGCGCCCAGCGGCTCAACGAGGTCCACGTCGAGAATCCACAGACAGCCTACGAGGTCGTCCGCGAGTACGCCCGACGGCTCTATGCGGCCGGTCTCATCCACGGTGACCTCTCGGAGTACAACATCGTCGTCACCGAGAGCGAACTCGCCTTTCTCGACCTCGGACAGGCCATCACCGTCCACCACCCCAACTCCAGGGAGTACCTCGAACGCGACTGCCACAACGTCGCCGCTTTCTTCCGCCGGCAGGGACTCGAAGTCAGCGACGAGGAGTTGCTCAACTACGTGACCGAGGCCGACCCGACCCCGAACGCCGACCTCGACGAAACTCAGTCGTAGGCGTGAGCCTGCAGCGTCTCTAACTCGATGGTATCCAGCACGGCCTCGTTCGTCGCTTCGAGGATGACCGGCGGGACCGTCGTCTCGGGGATGTGTCGCCGCCGCACCGCCTCAAGCGTCTCGACCCACCGCGGGACGCAGAGACACCAGCGGTCGCCCGGTTCGAGGCCCGGAAACTCCAGTTCCGGTCGCGGCGTCACGAGGTCGTTGCCCTGCTGTTTGCTGAACTGCAGGAAGTCCTCGGTCATCATTGCACAGAGTTCGTGTCGACCGTGGTCCGCGTCGTGACACGAGCAGTTGCCGTCGCGCTCGAAGCCGGTCATCGGGTCGGTACTGCAGGGCTGGAGCGGCTCGCCGAGGACGTTCCGTTCGGGCATAGCGGCGAGAGGGACGCCGGCCTCAAAAGCACCGGCGCTGTGGGCCCCGGCCGTGCCCGAGATTTCTTTTCCGAGCGCGTCGAATCCCCGAACATGCAGGTCGGCATCATCTCCGATACCCACGACAACGTACCAGCGATTCAGGACGCGATGGACATCTTCGCGGACCGTGGCGTCGGGACGGTCATCCATTGCGGCGACTTCGTCGCGCCGCCGGCGGTCCGGCATCTCGAACGGGAGGGCATCGACGTCCACGCCGTCCGCGGGAACAACGACGGCGAGCGCGAGGGGTTGGTTTCGGCCTTCGAGAACCTGCAGGGCGGGGAGTTGCACGGCCGCTTCGCCGAACTCAAACTCGACGGCCGAAAGTTCGCCGTCCTCCACGGCGAGGACAAGCCGGTCATCGAGGCGCTTGCGGGCTCCGAGGAGTACGACTACGTCGTCCACGGCCACTGGCACGTTCGCGAACAGCGGACCGTCGACGGGACGACGGTCATCAACCCCGGCGGCCACTTCCCGACGATTCCCGAGGAGCACCGAACGGTCGCCGTCATCGAGACCGATAGCGACACCGTCGAGTTCGTCGGCGTCGAGGAGTCGGTATGAGCATCGAGGTACGGCCGGCGACCGGCGACGATATCGAGGCGATTCGCGACGTGGCGTGGGACGCGTGGTACGCCGCCTACGGCGGCTTCCTCGCGCCGTCGACCATCGAGAGCGCCCTCACCGAGTACTACGACGCCGAGTTGCTGGAAGCCGCGGTCGACCACGCGGACATCGCCTTCTACGTCGCCGAACGCGACGACGAGGTGGTCGGCTTCGCCAGCGCCGAGCAGACGTGGGCCGACGAGGTCGAGTTACACACCATCTACGTCCATCCCGACCACTGGGGCGAGGGCATCGGCCCGGCACTGTTCGAGGAAATCGAAGCGTGGGCCGACGAACAGGGCGTCGACCGCATCGCGTGTGCCATCTTTTCGGACAACACCGTCGGTACGCAGTTCTTCGAATCGCTGGGCTTCGAGCGCGGGACCGAAGCAAAGGGCGAGGTCGCGGGAGAACTCCACGCCGAACACGAGTTCGAGTACGAGCTATAGGTCGAACTCGTCTTTGACGTAGATGCCGACGATGCCCCCGAGCGCCGCGAGCCCGACCGTATAGATGGCGGTCAAAACGAGGAAGACGACCAGAAGCGGGAGCAATCGGGCGCCGCCGGGCGCGATGAGGAGGACGGCGGCGACCATGCCGATGAGAACGAGGGGAATCAGCGCGACGACGCCGGCTATCACGCCGACGACGAGGCCATCGCGCTGTTCGCCGCCTTCGAGGTAGCCGGCCACCGCGCCGCCGAGGATGGGCGACAGGGGGATAAACGAGAGGACGACGGCGATGACGCCGCCGATGACGCCGTTGAGAGCCGTGTTCGGCGCGCGCTCGTCGGCGGCCTCGGCGCCGTCGGCGGGGGTTTCAGGGGGCGTCGTATCCGGACGTGACATATCGTCCCAATCGCGCGGCCGCCCCATATACGCACCGACGGGGCGAAAGGATGTGACACGGCAACGTCCGGTTCGGCGAACGCTTAAAAGGGGGGATATCCAAGAAAGGGTATGAAACACGTCACGATTCCTGGCGACCGTATCGGCGCGCTCATCGGTGAGGGAGGTGAGACCATGCGCGAAATCGAATCGCGCGCCGAGGTACGTCTGGATATCGACTCCGAGACGGGATCGGTGAAGGTCGAATCCGTCGGCGACCCCATCCTCGGTCTGAAGGGCCCCGACATCGTCAAGGCCATCGGTCGCGGCTTCGCCCCCGAGGACGCGATGCGCCTGCTCGAAGACGACATGCAGATGTTCGAGATGGTCGACCTCGACGCCGCCACTCGCAATAAAAAGGACCTCCGCCGCAAGAAGGGCCGCCTCATCGGTGAAGACGGCCGAACTCGCGAACTGATGGAGGAACTCAGCGGTGCCGACGTCGTCATCTACGGGTCGACGCTGGGTGCCATCGGTAAGCCCGAACAGATCGACGCCGTCCGCAGCGCCACCGAGATGATCCTCGACGGCGCGCCCCACGGCGCGGTCTACTCGTTCCTCGAACGGCGCCACAACGAGATGAAAGCCAACGACATCAGCTACACCCAGCGGACCGGCTGAAACCGACTACCAGTCCTCGCGGATCATATCGACCACCTTTTCTGCGATCATCATCGTCGGCGCGTTCGTGTTCCCGCCCGTGAGCGTCGGCATTACCGACGCATCGACGACCCGCAGGCCGTCGACGCCGTGGACGCGCAGTCGGTCGTCGACGACGGCCATGTCGTCGTCGCCCATCTTGCACGTCCCGACGGGGTGATAGACCGTGTGGGCAGTCTCCCGGACGTGTTCGGCGATTTCCTCGTCGGTCCGGACGTCCTCGCCGGGCCAGACCTCCTCGCCGCGGACCTCGTCGAAGGCGTCGGCCTGCATGATTTCGCGGCCGCGTTTGACCCCCTCGACCAGCACCTCGAGGTCCGTCTCGGCGTCGAGGTAGTTCGGGTCGATGGCCGGGTCGTCGAAGGGGTCGGCCGACTGCAGGGAGATGCGACCCCGGCTCTTGGGGCGTAGCTGTGTGGCCCCGAGCGAGAGGCCGTGGCCGTCGGCGGGGTTGTCGAAGCCGTGGTTCATGAAGTAGCCCGGCGCGAAGTGGAACTGCAGGTCGGGCGCGTCGAGGTCGGGGTCGGTTCGGACGAAGCCGCCGGCCTCGCCGACGTTGGAGGTGAGCAGGCCCCGCTTGAGCAGGAAGAACTTCGCGAGGTCCCGAACACGGCCGGCATCGTCGAGCGTCTCGGACTCGGTCGTCTCGTAGACCACGAACGAAAAGAGGTGGTCCTGAAGATTGCGGCCGACGCCGGGTAGTTCCGCCGTCGGTTCGATATCGTGTTCGGCGAGGTGCTCGGGGTCGCCGATGCCCGACAACAGCAGCAACTGCGGGGAGTTGACCGCGCCCGCGGAGACGATGACCTCCTCGGTGGCCTCCGCATAGAGGTCCGAGCCGTCCTGCTGGAACTCGACGCCCGTGGCCCGGTCGCCGTCGAAGCGGATTTCGGTGGCCTGCGCGCCCGTCTCGACGGTGAGGTTCCGTCGGTCCAACGCGGGCTCGAGATACGCGTCGGCGGCGCTGTGTCGTTTGCCGTCCCGCTGTGTGAGGTGGTACGTCCCGACGCCGGCCTGTGTGTCGCCGTTGAAATCCGGGTTGCGGTCGTAGCCGGCCTCGACGGCCGCCTCGACGAACGTCTCCGAAAGGGGGTGTGGCGACTGGGGATTCGACACCGCCAGCGGGCCGTCGGTGCCGTGGTATTCCTCGTCGGCCCTGCTACCCTTGGTCCGCCCGAGGAGGGAACTTTTCTTGCCCGGACGGAAGTCCTCGTTCCGCTTGAAATAGGGAAGGACGTCCTCGTAGCCCCAGCCGTCGTTGCCGAGGGCGGCCCACTCGTCGTAATCGCGGGCGTGTCCGCGGATGTAAATCATCGCGTTGATGGAACTGGAACCGCCCAGCGTCTTCCCGCGGGGCCAGTAGAGTTCCCGGCCGTTCATCGCCGACTGTGGTTCGGTGTAGTACTCCCAGTCGTACTCCGTCTTGAACAGTTCCGAGAATGCGGCCGGAATCGAGATTTCACGTTTCTCGTCGGGCTTGCCCGCTTCGAGAAACAGGACCGAGGTATCCGGTTGCTCGCTGAGTCGACCCGCAAGCACACAGCCCGCGGACCCGGCGCCGACGACGACGTAATCGTAGGCCGCTGTCTTGGTTGCCATAGGGTCACACACTCGTGATATTTATATAAGCGGTGGGAAGCCGGAAGACCGCCGCACGACCGCCATCACCCGAACCGCCACAATCACATATATAAATCTTGTTAGTCACATGTTCACACGACTGTCCGGCCCCCGTACCGTGGTTTTCTGCTTCCGTTTCAGCAACCTTTATATAGAACCACAGACAATCTTTCGAGTGACTATGGCTCAGCAGATGGGTAACCAGCCCCTCATCATTCTCGGGGAGGACAGCCAACGTACCTCCGGACAGGACGCACAGTCGATGAACATCACCGCCGGCAAGGCGGTCGCCGAGTCCGTACGGACGACGCTCGGCCCGAAAGGGATGGACAAGATGCTCGTCGACTCGACGGGCAACGTCGTCGTCACGAACGACGGCGTCACCATCCTCAAGGAGATGGACATCGAGCACCCGGCGGCCAACATGATCGTCGAGGTCGCCGAGACGCAGGAGGAAGAGGTCGGCGACGGTACGACCACCTCCGTCGTCGTCGCCGGTGAACTCCTCTCGCAGGCCGAGGACCTGCTCGAGCAGGACATCCACGCCACCATCCTCGCACAGGGGTACCGTCAGGCCGCTGCCGAAGCCAAAGAGATTCTCGAGGACATCGCCATCGACGTCGACGCCGACGACACCGACATCCTCGAATCCATCGCCGCGACGGCGATGACCGGCAAGGGCGCCGAGGCCTCCAAGGACCTGCTGGCCGAACTCGTCGTCGACGCCGTCAGCGCCGTCGCTGACGACGACGAGGTCGACACGGACAACATCAAGGTCGAGAAGGTCGTCGGCGGCTCCGTCGACGAGTCCGAACTCGTCGAGGGCGTCATCGTGGGCAAAGAGCGCGTCCACGACAACATGCCCTACTTCGCCGAGGACGCCGACATCGCGCTGCTCGACAGCCCCATCGAGGTCAAGGAGACCGAGATCGATGCCGAGGTCAACGTCACCGACCCCGACCAGCTCGAGCAGTTCCTTGAGCAGGAAGAACAGCAGCTCCGCGAGATGGTCGACCAGCTCAAGGAGGTCGGCGCCGACGTCGTCTTCTGCCAGAAGGGCATCGACGACATGGCCCAGCACTACCTCGCACAGGAGGGCATCATCGCCGTCCGCCGTGCGAAGAAGTCCGACATGAAGGCCCTCTCGCGTGCGACCGGCGCGCGCATCGTCTCCAACCTCGACGACATCACCGAAGAGGACCTCGGCTTCGCCGGCTCCGTCGCCCAGAAGGACATCGCGGGCGACGAGAAAATCTTCGTCGAGGACGTCGACGAGGCCCGCTCGGTCACCCTCATCCTCCGCGGCGGCACCGAGCACGTCGTCGACGAGGTCGAACGCGCCATCGAGGACTCGCTGGGCGTCGTTCGCACCACCCTCGAGGACGGCAAGGTCCTCCCCGGCGGCGGCGCACCCGAGACGGCCCTCGCGCTGGGCCTGCGTGACTACGCCGACTCCGTCGGTGGCCGCGAACAGCTCGCCGTCGAGGCCTTCGCCGACGCCGTCGACGTCATCCCGCGCACGCTCGCGGAGAACGCGGGTCTCGACCCCATCGACTCGCTCGTGGACCTCCGCAGCCAGCACGCCGACGGCGACTCCGCCTTCGGCCTCGACGCCTACACCGGCGACGTCATCGACATGGAGAACGAGGGCGTCGTCGAGCCCCTCCGTGTCAAGACCCAGGCCATCGAGTCCGCGACCGAAGCAGCCGTCATGATCCTCCGCATCGACGACGTCATCGCTGCCGGCGACCTCAAGGGCGGCGGCACCGACGACGACGATGACGAGGAGATGCCCGGCGGCCCCGGCGGCGGCATGGGCGGTATGGGCGGCGGCATGGGCGGTATGGGCGGCGGCATGGGCGGCATGATGTAAACCCACTTTTTGCACGCTCCGGCGGTTCGCGGCGCTTCGGCCGCGAACCCGCCTCCGCGGTCATCAGATTCCGTCGGAATCTGATGGGCAATCAGACCGCTTCGCGGTCTGATGACGGCAAAAACGTGGGGAAAATATGCGCGCGTGCTCCCTTCGCGGCCTTCGGCCGCTCCGGTCCGCGCGCGCTACGGCGACTCGGCGCTTCGCGCCTCGTCGCCGGGAACCGCTCGCGCCCTACGGGCGCTCGCGGATGCCCATCTCACCTGCCTGCCGCTTCGCTCTCGCACCGCCTTCCGAACGCTTCTCTTATTTATTAGCCGCGTAGCGGTAGCCTCGCCCGGAGCCGATTCTTTATATACGAAACCGCCGGACGTACACCCGAGTGACGGGACGTTCGAGCGGTCGACGGCGAGGCAGTCTGCGTGACGACCACCCCCTCTCCGAGCGAGCGCGAACGTATGGGGAAGCCGTGGTCCGGAGCGACGGCTGGCCGCTGTCGGCTCTCGACTGCTCCGATATCGCGTGGGCGACCACGACCCGTACCCGACGGCGGAACGGTCGCTGTGCCTACGAACCCGACGGTGGGTGTGTCATCACCATCGGCGAACACGTCTACGAGCGGGGCGGGTTTGCGGCCTGCGAAGAAATCGTCCGCCACGAGCTCGTCCACGCGTGGCAACACCAGCATCGCGGCGAACAGGCTGTGATTTCCGACGACGGCGCAAGCATCATCGACGGAGACGCGACCACCGAAACGGTCCGCATCGAGCCGGGCCACGGCCTCTCGTTTCAGGCGTGGGTCGACCCGCTGGACCTCTCGGGTCGGTGTTCGACACCCTACGAGCGAGGCCGGGGCGACTACAACTACGTCGTCGAATGTCCCGACTGCGGCGAGTGGTGGGGGAAGTTCCGGCTCTGCAAGACGGTTCGGCAGGCTGCCCACGGCCGGGTCGGTGTGACGGGCTATCGCTACTGTACGGACTGCGAAACGCTCCTGTATCTCCGCTCCGGCGACCGATATCTCGACCACGGACCGCACGACGACGATGCGATTCGTGCCTTCGCAAACGGAGATATAGAAAGCGTTGCGTCAACACCCATAAGGCTGCTAAATCCAGCCAGTCGGTAAGCCGAGTACATACGACGGATCGAGAAAACATCTGGAGCATCCGCGAGCGTCCGCAGGGCGCGAGCGGTTCCCCGGACGCGAGCGAAGCGAGCGTCCGGTAGCGAGAGCCGACTAACGCGCCCGAAGGCGCGGCTGAAGGCTCTCGCGCATATTTTCCCCACGTTTTTGCCGTCATCAGACCGCGAAGCGGTCTGATTGCCCATCAGATTCCGTCGGAATCTGATGACCGCGGAGGCGGGTTCGGCGTCTTGCGCGCCGTCGTTCGAAAGGCGCGAAGCGCCTTTCGTGATGTCGTCAGAATCCAAAGGATTCTGACTGCAAGCGGGAAATCTTTGATTTCCCGCAATGACGAGAGACGCCTTTGGTGTCTCTCGAACCAAACCGCCGGAGCGTGCAAAAAGTGGGTCACCATGGCTCGTCTTTCAGCCCGAACGCGTAGGCGAGCACGTTCGTGCCGACGTGGAGGACGGGCGTCAGCACGAGCACGGCGACGATGACAGGGAGGGTGAAGGTGACGCGGAACCAGCCGGTAGCGACGATGAACGTCAGGAGGAGCGAGACGACGACGAAATCCAGTTGGTCAACGCCGGGGAAGACGGCCCCGCGCTCGCGGCCGGTGCGGCGTTTGAGAAACGAGGCGAGGATGTCGCCGAGCATCGCGCCGAAGGCGAGCGCGACGGCGGCGTGGATGGGGAACTCAGGGACGCCGATGCCGGAGAGGCCGACGAAGCCGTCATGCAGTTGGTTGAGCAGGAGGGCGACGATGACGCCGGCCGCGGTGCCGAAGGCGGTCCCCCGCCACGTCTTCCCGTCGCCGAGGATACGTTTGCCGTCGTCGAGCGTCCGACCGCCGTCGATGGGGCGGCCGCCGCCGGCCAACACGGCCACGTTGTTCGGGATGTAGGCGGGCAGCATGGCCCAGACCGCGATGACGACCGTCTCGACTACCATACGCCGTCTGGACCCGGCGGGAGTATAAGAACGGCGGAACGCGACCCGAAGGAGTACGCTCTTGGGGAGGGCGGCAGTATTTGCCAGTATGATACCGCCAATCGCCCGGCGGTTCGTCGCCGGCGAATCCGCCGCGAGCGTGATGGACCACGCTCGGAGGCTCAACGACGACGGTATCGGGGCGATACTCAATCTCCTCGGCGAACACTACGACGGACGGGAAGCGGCCGACGAGGACGCGCGAACCTACTGTACGCTCCTCGATGAAATCGGGAAGACCGACCTCGACGCCTGCATCTCGGTCAAGCCCTCACAACTCGGCCTCGACGTCGGCGAGGGCGTCTTCCGGGAGAACCTCGAGCGCATCGTCGAGGCCGCGGCGGCCAACGACGGCTTCGTCTGGATGGACATGGAGGACCACACGACGACCGACGCGACCCTCGACGCCTTCGAGGCGCAGGTCGGGACCTATCCGAAGATGGGCCTGTGTCTGCAGGCGAATCTCAAGCGAACCCCGAGCGATATCGAGCGGTTGGCCGGCCTGCCCGGGAAGGTGCGATTGGTCAAGGGCGCCTACGAGGAACCGCCGGATATCGCATACACCGACAAGGCCCGGATCGACGAGGCCTACCGTGAGAACCTCGAACTCGCGTTTCGGGCGTTCGACGCCGGCATCGCCGTCGGGAGCCACGACCCCGCGATGCTCGACTACGCCGCTGGCCTCCACGAGGTACACGACACACCCTACGAGGTGCAGATGCTGATGGGCGTCCGTGAGGACGCCCAGCGGGAACTGGCTGCCGACGGCATCACCGTCTATCAGTACGCGCCCTACGGCGACAGGTGGCTCTCGTATTTCTACCGGCGCGTCATGGAGCGCAAGGAGAACGCGCTGTTCGCGCTTCGGGCCGTTCTCGGTCGTTAATCCTCGTTGCCGTCGCCGTCACCATCGCGGGAGGCCGTGGTCTCTTCGGTCACGTCGATGTGGATGCTCTGTTCGTGGCTCTCGCCGAAGCCGGCACTGAGGATTCGGGTAAGCGCGTCCTCGACGCTTTCGTCGGTTTCGGTGTAGCGGTCGGATTCGACCTCGACCACGTAGCCGGTCGTGATGTTGGGCGCGGTCGGCAAAAAGAGGACGTCGAGGCCGTCTTCGGTCGTCTTCCCGGTTTTGAACGCGGTCATGCGCATCCCGTCCCACGTCTCCAGTTTCACGGGCGTCTGCAGGTCCTCCGGCCCCGAGACCGCGGTTTCGACCGCCATCTTCGAGGCGTTGTAGACGACGCGGAGACCGGGCAGCCGGTTCATGACGCCGTCGAGGGCCTCCTCGAGGAAGTCCCCGACCGCGGTCCGCATCAGATAGCCGACCGAGAGGACGAGGAGTCCGAAAAGCACCAGCGTAATCGCGACCCGAACGGCGACGGGTTGGCCCTCCAGCGTGGTCTCCAGAAGCGGGAGGTTGGCGATCGACTGGTAAATGAACGCGACGACGTACGCGGTCACCAGAAGCGGGACGAGGACGATGAGCCCGCTCGCGATATCTCGCTTCCAGGAGGACGAAAGCATTCGTCCGTAGATTTACCTGCCGCGTATTCAGCGCTTCGACCGAGTGACGCGTATGATAACGTTCGTCGACAGTTCATCCGTCGTCCGGAGCGACGCTCCCGCGTTCGGCCAGCATCGACGCCGCCCGTTCGGCCCACCCGCCCCGATGAAAGCTCACCACGACGACGAGGGCCATCCAGACGTAGGCCAAGCCGATACCGAAATAGGCGCCGACGACGCCGTAGTCGAGCACGACGCCGACGAGGTACGTGAAGCCGAGCATGAATATCGCCAGTCCCGACGTCCGGGCGACGAACGGGATGCGTGTTTCGCTCGCCCCGGCGAAGGCCCCCTGCAGGATGGCGAAGGTGACGAGGAAGACCGCCGTGAGGCCGTAGACGCGCGCGAACCCGGTCGCGTAGGTAATCGTCGCCACGTCGTCGGTGAACACCGACACGAACGGCTCCGCGACGAGGGCAAGCACGATACCGAAGACCCCGACTGCGAGAGCGCCCAACGCGGCCGTCGCCCAGCCCTGGAACCGCGCGAGTGCGGCGTCGCCGTCGCCGAGTGCCTGTCCGACGAGGACGCTCGCGCCGACGTGGAAGCCGCGGGATATCGGCCCCGTCAACTGCTGGTAGAGGCGGCGGCCGATGTGGAACGCAGCGTTGACCTCCGTTCCGAACCCGAGCAGGATGGCGTTCAGCGGAAACTCTACCAGCGTCGAGACGAGTCCCTCGCCGACCGAGGGTGCGCTCACCTGCAACAGCTGTTTCGTGATGACGAAGTCCCGGGGGCGGGTCAGGCCAGCGTCGGCGAATCCCGTCGCGAGCGCCCCGAGTAACATGACGGCAGTGAAGACGTTGGCCGCCGCGGTCGCGATGCCGACGCCGACGACCGAGAGTCGTGGCGCCCCGAGCATGCCAAGACCAAGAATCACCGAGCCAGCGATATTGAGGACGTTCGCAACGATGTTGACGTACATCGGTGTCCGCGTATCGCCGGTCCCCTGTAGTGACCGGGCAGCGATGAGGCCGATGTGGCGAGCCGGAGCGGTCGCCAACACGATGGCGAGGTAGGTGCCACCGAGGGAGGCGACCTCTGCCGGGGCGCCGAGCAGCGCGATTGCCTGCTCGCCGAAGAGGAGACCGGCGATAGCGAACGGGACGCCGATGATTCCACCGACGACGAGCGCCTGTGAAATCGCTTCGTCGCGGTTGGCAGTCGCCCCGCTGCCGGTATCCTGCGAGGACAGCGCGATGGCGCCGCTTCCCATCCCGAGGCCGACCCACAGCGGGAACCGAGCATAGAGGTCGGCCAGTCCGATAGCGGCGACTGCAACCGGTGAGAACACCGCCGTCACGAGGATGTCGACGGTCCGCATCAGCGTCCGGGTGGTCTGTTCGACCATCACCGGCCACGACAGGGAGAGGACCCGACGCCACACCGACAGCAAGCGCTCGCACACAGGGAGGGGGTTCGCTCGCCGCCGGTTTTATCCTTCTCGTGTCGACGAGGCGGACGCCCTCGGGGGAGACGTATCGTGGCCCGGCGACACGTTCGGGGAGCGCGCGCCGCTCCTCGACTACGACGACGTACGTATCGAGCGATAGCGAGCAGGCAGGACGACCGCTCCGACAGCCCGTGTCCCACGCTCCAGCCTCGGCGGACTATCGGCGGATACTCAGCGCATAGCGCCGATGGCCGCGTTCCCGTATTTAAATCCTCGCCGCGAGTGGTTCAAAGCGACAGCCGGGACCGAAGCGACCGCGTTTTCGTTCCGCATTCCTCGCGGTACTCGCAGGCACCACATCGGGAATCGTCGTGCAGGCGTGGCGGTGGTCCGTCGATGGACCTCGCGGTCCGAAGCGCACGGCGGTACAGCGCCTTCTTCCGTGTGGTCAGTCGAACCTCGCGGACGATACCGTGAGCCGGATACTCGACGAATCCCCGTTCGACCGGCGCTTCTCGTTCCCACGAAAGCGCCTTCGCGGCCGCCGTCACGCGGACGGACTGGGGCTGCCAGACGCCCTGTTCTGGGGGTTCGCCGGCAGAGACGAGAACGGGGACAGCCGGTTCGGCGAGCAGTTTGTGCGCGATGCCGCGGCAGTCCTTGCCCTCCAGCAGGACGTCGCGTTTCGGCGGATTCGCGAGGCCCTCCCAGCAGTCGAGTCGCGCTTTCGCGGCCCCGAGGTTGGCGCGGTACTGGGTCGGCGTCACGTCGATGGGTTCGGCGGCGAGGTCCGTTTCGGGAGCCAGCAGGTCCTCGTACCGATAGGCGAGTTCCCGGACGCGTTCGACATCGTCAGGTGCCGCGCCGTCGTCGTGTTTGCGCCGGTAGTATAGTTTTCGCGGACAGTAGGCCGCAGTCGCGAGGTCGGTGAAGGTCTGCACGCGGCGTCTGGGTGCGTGCTAGTATATAAATACGCGGCGCTCGCGTGGCTACTCCTTCCAGATGACGCCGTCCGTTTCGCCGGACATGACCTCGGTACCGAAGTCGTTCGTACAGGAGAGACCGACCGACAGTTCGTAGCGGTCCGCCCGCTCGGTGACGGTTTCGTTCGTCCAGACGCAGGTAATCGTCTCACCGGTGTAGACCGGCTTGTGGAACTCGTATTCCATCCGTGTCGCCAGCACTTCGAGGTCGCCGCCGATTTTCGTCGGCAGCGTCGCGGTGAGCAGCCCCTGAACGACGAGTCGGCCCTCCTCGTCGGGGTCGGTGTGGATGGGCTGGGTATCGCCCGAAATCTCGCCGAACCGCTCGACGTCCTCGGTAGTGAAGGTCCGTTCGTAGGTGTGGGTGTCGCCGACAGCAGGGGCGTCGTCGCTCATGGACGAGCGTTACGACGGGAAAACAAAGCGTTGGCGACGTCGGAAGTCTTAGTCGTCGGCGGGTGCGGCGCCGGTGCCGCTTTCGGCGGAGGCGGCGATGGTCGCGCCGTTTGCTTCCAGCGCCTCGACGATGAGTTCGGCGACGTCGACGATCTCGATGTCGTCCTCGAAGCCGCCGGTCTTGCGACCGTCCTCGTACATCGTCATGCACATCGGGCAGGCGACGACGAACTTCTCGACGGCCTGACCGGCTTCAGTGTCCTCCAGCGCCTCGCGGAGGCGTTCCTCGCTGGGCTTGGTCTCCTCTTCGAGGTCCATCCAGAGGCCGCCGCCACCGCCGCCACAGCAGAAGCTGTTTTCGCGGTTGCGGGGCATCTCGTGGAGGTCACATCCGGTCGCACGCACGAGTTCGCGCGGGGCCTCGTACTCGTCGTTGTACCGGCCGAGATGACAGGGGTCGTGATAGGTGACGGTGTAGTCGAGTTCGGTCCCGGAGAGGCCGAGGGCGTTGGCCTCGACCAGTTCCTCGACGGTCTGGGTCCAGTGCTGGACCTCGACGTCGCCGTCGCGGTTCCAGTAGCCCTCGATGGCGAACTCCATCATCGGGTCGTCCGCGAACTCGTCGAAGTCGACCTCGGGGTACTCGTTTTTGAACGTGTTGTAGGAGTGGGGGTCCGTACAGACGATGTTGTCGTAATCGCACTCCTCGAAGGTGTCGACGAGCGTGCCGGCCTGCTCGACGAAGAGGAACTCCTCGCCGATGCGCCGGATGTCGTTGCCGTCGTAGACCTCGTCCTCGTAGAGGATGCCGACCTCGACGTCGGCGTGTTCGAATATCTTCGCCAGCGAACGGGCGACTTTCTTGTTCCGTTCGTCGTAACTCGGGTAGTCGCCGACGTACCAGAGGTATTCGACGCTTTCCTCGCGGGCGTCGGCCACCTCGAACTCCAGTTCCTCGGTCCAGTTGCCGCGGTCCGACGGCGAGTCGCCGAAGGTGTTGCCCTTTTGCATGACGTTCTGGAAGGTGTCCTGAATCTCGGGGCGGATGTCACCCTGGTCTGCCATCTGCCGGTTGAGTCGGGTGAAGCTCTTGAGGTGCTCGATTTCGACGGGGCAGGCGTCCATGCAGGCCATACAGGCCATGCAGGACTCCATCGTCTCGGTGTCGATGACGCCGCTGCCGTCGGCGACGATCTCCTTGGTCTCGCCGCCAGCGTCGAGTTCCTCGCGGTACTCCTTGAGGTCGAGAATCACGTCACGCGGGTCCAGCGGCCGGCCGGAGGCCTTGGCGGGACAGACCGAGGAACAGCGACCACACTTGGTACAGGCGTCCTGGTCGAGCATCTCCTTCCAGGTGAAGTCGTCGATGGATTCGGCGTTGGTCGCATCGAGGTCCGAGGGAACGCCGGGTAGGCGAGCGCCGGCCTTCTCGTCGCGGGCGACGACGTTGGCGAACGACGAGAACATGTGGAACGGCTTGGCGTAGGGAATCGCGGCGATGAAGACGAACGCCAGCAGCGCGTGGGACCACCACGCCAGCGGGTAGACGGCCGCGGCACTCGAGGCATCGAGGCCGAAACCGGCCAGCGACGCCGCGACGGCCATACCGACGAAACTCACGGATTCGGGGCCCTGCCCGACGATGCGGATGCCTTCGAGCAGGAAGCCGCCGACGCCGAGGAAGAACAGCGACCACACGAGGAAGGCGTCCTCCCAGTTGGTGTGTTTGCCCCACAGGCGGTCGTTGCGGGCGACGTAGCGACGCCACAGGGCGACGCCGAGGCCGACGACGAACAGCAGGCCGAGGGCGTCGGTCACGAGCTGGTATGAGAGATAGAAGTCACCGACCCAGAAGGACTCGCCCGTCGCGATGCGGTAGATGTCGATGTCGATAAAGAGGATGGTCGTCGCGATGAGCAGGGTCAGAAAGCCCCACAGGATGAAGGCGTGCATCAGGCCGCCCACCAGGTCGCGGTTGAACTGTTTCTCGTTCGATGCGACGATCTTCGCCGCGCTGACGACCCGCTCGGGCAGGTCATCGAGGCGGTCGAACCAGTCGTCCGAACCCTCGGCGTAGCGCGCGAAGCGCTGATAGATGCCGATGGCGGCGATGAGGACGGTCAGCGTGGCGAGGAAGTAGAAGACGACCTTCTGGACGGGACCGATCTGCCAGTAGGTCTCGCGGGCAACGCTTTCCCCCGCCTGTAGCGGAAGCACCGATAGCATACGGAGAAACCCGTGGTGCTATCCGCTTAAGCTTTGTTACACAGTCCCGCGAGAGCGCCGCCCTCCGGCAAAAATTGGAGTTTGAGAGGTCGGGACTGTGGATAGCCGGTTGGTTTATATTGGCGTCGTTCGCCAGCCGTCGAGAGCTCACCTCGAAAGGCGGGGCGACCGGCTAGAGGAACTCCCGAACCTCGGAGTACCACATGTCGTGGTGGTCCACGGCGTCGATGCGGCGGGCGATCTTCACCGCGATGACGTGCCAACAGAGGTCGGTCGGCTCCTCGGGGTCGAGGTTGTACCGGGAGTCCTCACACTCGCAGGTGCCGTCCTCGACGACGTGTTCCTCGGAGTGGCCGACGACGACGGTGAAATCCCGGTACTCCTTGATTCGCTCCTCGCCGACGGCCTCGATGGCCTTCACGCCGCGGTCGCCGTGGGTGGCGATGATGCGGTCGACGGCGTCGCTACTCAACTCGCCGTCGGACTCCAGTATCGCCTCCCACTCGTCGACCGCGGTCACTACCGGAGCGTACGCCCCCGAAAGGAAAACAGGTTCGGTCGGCCGAGGAACCCGTTGCTTTTCTTGCCGGACCGACCAACCACAGGCATGGAAGTCCGCGAGGGGGACGTACGGATAGAGGTTCCCGAGGAACGACACGGCGCCAGCGAGGGCTCCGGGTCCGGCGTCTTTTATAACCCAGTCCAGGAGTTGAACCGCGACATCACGGCGGGCGTCCTCCGTGCGGTCGCCGACGACTGTGAGACGTATCTCGACGCCATGACCGCAAGCGGCGTGCGGGCGGTCCGGGCCGCCGAAGCCGGCTACGCGGCGACCGGGTGCGACGTCGACCCCGACGCAGTCGAGTTGGCACGGCGGAACTTCGAGTTGAACGGCCTCGACGGCGACGTCGTCCACCGGAACGTCAACGCCCACATGCACGAGACCGATTACGACGTCATCGACCTGGACCCCTTCGGGACGCCGATTCCCTTCGCCGACGCGGCCTTTCAGAGCGGCCGCGAGTACGTCTGTGTCACCGCCACCGACACCGCGCCGCTCTGTGGCGCCCACTTCGAAAGCGGCGTTCGGAGTTACGGTGCCGTCCCCCGCAACACCGAGTTCCACAGCGAGATGGGCCTGCGCGTGTTGCTGTCGGCGCTCGTCCGGACGGCCGCCCGTTACGACGTCGCTGCACGGCCCGTGTTGAGCCACGCGACGAGTCACTACGTGCGCACGTATCTCGAACTCGAATCCGGCGCGAAAACCGCCAACCGACTCATCAACCAGTTGGGCTACGTCGACCACTGCCAGCAGTGTCTGTGGCGCGACAGCGAGGCGGCGCTGATGGCCGACCCGACCGACGAGTGCCCGAACTGCGGACAGTCGACGTGGACCGCCGACCGAATATGGCTCGGCCCCGCCCACGACGCCGAGTTCGTCGAACGGGTGTCCGAAGCGATTCCGCCGACCTTCGGCACCGCCGAGAAATCGAAGGACCTGCTGGCGACGGTCGCCGACGAACTACACCAACCGACCCACTACGACCAGCACAAACTCTACAAGCGGTGGGGCGAACCCAACCCCGCGATGGACGACTTCCTGGGAGACCTCCGGGCGGCCGGCCACGAAACCTCCCGAACCCACTTCGGCGGGACGACGTTCAAAACGGACGCCGACGTCACCGAGATTCGCGACGCGGTCGAGTAACGGCGACGTACCCTCGGATAGCGCTCAGCTAACTATAGGCTGCCAATGAGAACGACCACCGTGTCGCTCCGTGAAACGCTCCGGACCAGCGCCTACGTGGAAACGCTTTCTGAGACGGTAGCGGTCGCTCGCCGCGCACAGATCTCCCTTCTGGCTGCCAGCCTCGCGTATTTCGGATTCCTGTCGCTGTTTCCCTTCGCATTGCTCGTCATCATCGTCCTGACGACGCTCGGGGGCGAATACTTCGGCGACGTCGCCGCCGACATGCTGGCCGACGTGCTCGGCGAGCAGATCAGCCGCCAGTTCGACGACGAGGGGTTCATCACGAACGCCGGTCTGCCCAGCACCCTCGGCAGCCTGGCGGTACTTCTCTGGGGTTCGATGCGCCTCTACTGGAGTTCCGACCAGGCGTTCGCCGCCATCTACGGTGAACACGACGACGCTACGCTGGTATCGACGCTCCGGAACGCGAGTTTGGTCTTCCTGACGAACCTGGCCGCGATAGTGCTATTGGGCGGTATCGGCATCTGGTTCGGCCTCTCCGGCCGGACCGCCGCGCTGGTCGCTCCTCTCCTCCTCTTTTTTGTGCTCATCGCCGTCTTTCTGCCCGTCTTCTACATCTTCCCGCACGTCGACGTGACCGTCCGCGAGATTCTGCCGGGCACCGTCCTCGCGGCGGGCGTCTGGGCCGTCGCGAGTTCCGGCTTCCGGGTCTATGCGGGGTCGGCGAGCACCGTGGCCTACGGGGTCGCGGGCGCCATCGTCCTGTTGCTCTCGTGGCTCTACATCGTCGGCCTCGCCACGCTCGTCGGAGCGGCACTAAACGCCGTCCTCGGCGGCCACGTCGACCCCGACGACGAGTGGGTTCCCACCGATTATATGTAGTTCACGCATATCCGGGCGCGTGAAAGGACATCTATTATGCGTTCATTTCGCTTCTGCCGCTGGTTTTGCTCGCGCTCGTGACCGCCGCCGAGACGCTCGACGAACAGGCCGGCAGTTTCGTCCAAGACACCGTCCACGAAACGTCTCGAACCCACTCCGGTGGGACGACGTTTAAACTGGATGCCGACATCAGCGAGATTCGTGACACGGTATCGTGAATCGCGTCGTCACTCACAGGCGACGGAACGATTGAGTCGGACGCTGACGCCCTCCCCGAAGGCCTCGACGGTAATCCGGTCGCCACAGGGGACGGACGTGAACGTGTGTGTCGTTTCCTCGCCGGGGGCGACCGTACCGTCGGCGGCGAGGTCGACGGTCGTCTCGTCGATGGTGACTTCGACCGTCGTAAACCCGCGGGCGGCCGGATACTGATTGGTAATCGTTACTTCGAGATTCGTCGTGGCGTTCGACGTGTTCGTCGGCGTCTGTTCGAAGCCGAGATACGCCGACTCGTCGTCGACGACCGCGACATCTAACCCTCGGTCCACCGATACGGAACTGACGCCGCCCGTACTCATGACCGAGGAGACGACCAGCGCCAGCGCGGCGAGCAGAAGAAGCGGGCGTCGAAGACTCACGAATCGTCCACCTCCGGCGGGCAGTCCCGGGCGCCGAGTCGCATCCGATAGTGGTTGTCGTAGAAGTGTCCGACCGACGAGACGGCCAGCGCGGCCACGAGAAAGACGCTAAACGCGTACGGCGACAGAAGCGAGACGGGATAGATACCGCCCCAGAGGGCGAGCAAACAGACGGAACTGAGCGTCGATAACCCGAGATAGTAGACGCCCCACGGGATGTCACCACCGGTGAGCGAATCGACGTAGAAGTTGGCGCTGGATGCCGCATCGGTGAGTCTGACCGTCCCCCGGTTCGAGTCGTACTCGACGAAGCCGTGCTCGGCCAGTTTCGAGAGGTGGAACTGTCGGAGCGCGTTCCGCACGCGCTTTCGTTCCCGATGAGTGAGCTGGTCGATGTCCTTTGCGTTCTCCCAACTGGCGACCCGGTCGGCGAGTTCCGAGACCGTGACCTCGTCCCCGTTGCGTTGTTTCAGATAGTGAATCGTGAACCGGCGGCGCCGATTGCTGAGCACTTCCAGCATTACGTCCCGCGAGAAATCCGCAGTACGAACCGATTGCGGGCCCGTCGCGACTCCACCCGGTTCAGCTATGCCACCGTCCCCCTTTTCGACCGCGTCCCCGCTACTTGCCATGCCGTCTCAGGCCTCAACACCCACTCACTTTAGTATAAAGTGCCCCCTGCTTCGCAATCAGTTTATGTGAACTGACAAGATAGAAATATATAAACACGCAAATAATTACTTGGCTGAGGGAAATTCACCAAAGGATGCCAGTAAGTTGGGCTTATTTCAGGATTCGTGAGCAGTAGTTCGTTTTATTAGATTCTGATATAACGGCCGAACCGACCCGACCACATCGGTCGGCCAGTAACGGAGGTGTATTATTGTGTATAGGGACTCTGTCACCGTCACAGGATTTCTTTCCGGCTTTCGCTGGCGGTCTATTCCAAAGAGGGTCCACGATGATGAGTTGAACGTGCGCCGCGGACGGGCGAGCGGTGAGGTACCGCCCAAACGCGGCGCAGCAAACGAGGTAGAAAACAATGCAACGACGCAAATTCGTGGTCGGACTCGGATCGCTCGCTGCCGGCGGGGCTGCTGCAATGGGAACAGGTGCCGTTTCACAATTCAATTCGGGCAACCGTCACATCGGCGTTGAAACAGTCGGTGACGCCAGGGCCTACATCGCCCTGCAGCGTCCCGAAGATGGTCTCAGTGACAGTGGAGATACTCGAAATGGGAACTTCGTTGAGTACAACAACGAGAAACTCACGCTGGACTTCACCAGCGACAACCCGACGAGCGCCCGGAGTGGTGATCCAGAGGAAGGGAACTCCCTCGGCGGCAAGGGTGTAAACCCCGATTCGACGTACTACTTCGATGGTACGTTCGAAATACGCAACCTCTCGAACAACAGCGGGAGCGGAGTCGGTGAAATCGAGGTGTGGATAAACGAGAACATCGACGGAATCACGTTCTATACGGGCAGCTCGCCCGGCAACCGAACGCCGTTTAATACGAACAGTCGTGAATCGCTGAGTCCGGGACAGGCCGTCGCAGTCGGCGTCAAAATCGTCCAAGATGATCTGAGCAGCGACGACGTTGACGAGACGTTCGAGGTCGTCGCTCAGGAGCTAGATAACGGTCTGTAAAGGCCATCTAAATACGTTTTTGTATTTGACTCGCCGTGATTTTGTGAGCTACCGTTTGAACGAACGGCCACTTTTCTGAGTCACCCTCTTGCCGGCGAATAGCTTCCCACCGATTATATGTACTGTTCGCGCATAGCCGGGGGCGTGAAAGGGCATCTCGACAGGGCCGTCACGGTGACACGCGGCGTCGTCAACGGCGCCCAGTCGGACCGGATCACCTTCATCGCCGCCAGCCTCGCCTATTACGCCTTTATCTCGCTTCTGCCGCTCGTTTTGCTTGCGCTCGTCGCAGCGTCGCTTCTCGGCGACACGGGGACCGTCGACGCGCTCGTCGCGGCCGCCGCCGAGACGCTCGGCGAACAGGCCGGCAGTCTCGTACAGGACGCCGTCACCGGCGCCGCCGGCCGCGGCGGTGCGACCGTCCTCGGTGTTGCCGTTCTGCTGTGGTCCGGTCTCAAACTGTTCCGCGGCCTCGATATCGCCTTCTCGGAGGTCTACGGCGCCCCGGGCCCCGACTCCATACTCGATCAGGTTCGCGACGCCACCGTCGCCCTCGGAGCCGTCGCGCTTGGCGTGGCCGGAACCGTCGCCATCGGCGCCGCAATCGCCCTCCTCGGCGTGAGTGAGGTCGCCGCCGGCGTTCCCTTCGTCGGTGCCCTCGGTACGCTCGCGCTGGTCGTCGGCCTGACGGTCGCCTTCCTCCCGCTGTACTACGTCCTGCCGGGCGCCGATATCGACGTTCGGGAGGCGCTTCCGGGTGCGGTCCTCGCCGCCCTCGGCTGGACCGCCCTCCAGACCGGCTTTCGAATCTATGCCGCCAACGCCGGCAACTACGAGGCCTACGGCGTTCTGGGCGGCGTTCTGCTGCTCGTTACCTTCCTCTATTTCGGCGCGCTGGTGTTGCTGCTCGGGGTCGTCCTCAACGCCGTGCTGGCGGGGCGTGCCGACGAGGAGACCGGCCTCGCCGACCCGGCCGACGAACCGGAACCCGAACCGACCGCGATACTCGACGGAATCATGACACGGGACCGCATCGACGACGACGTATCGGACGAGGAGTTGCGCGAGGAACTCGAAACGCTCTACGACGAACTCGACCGCTTCGAGGACCGCATCGACGACCGGACCGTCCACCGCGAGGAGGTCGAGGCCGACCTGAAACGCTACGTGCGCCAGCAGGTCCGCCGCGGCAAGGCCCGCGGTTGGGGGCCGTACCTCGTCTTGCTGTACGGCACCGCGATGACTCTTGGGGCCTTCGCCTACCTCTCCAGCGGGTGGGCCGTCCTCGCGATGTTGGTCATCTGGCTGTCGACGCTCGGACTGTACGCCCTCATGCTCATCGTGGGCGGGACCGTCAGCGCCGCCCGCCTTCCCGGTAGCCTGAAGGAGCGCTTCGAGAACCGATGAACGACCGCGGTATCGGCGAGTCCGAACTCGTCGCAGCGCTTCCGGAGGTCGTCGTCGTGTTCGCCGCGCTCGTCACGCAACTCGGCGACGTGTGGTTCCTCTTCGGCATCGTCGGCCTCCTCTACTGGTTCGGCGGGACCCTCCCGGGACCGGTCGCCTTCGACAGGCGGCGCGGCGCCTTCGTGCTCGCGCTCGCGATGGGCTATCGAGCGACCGCGACGACGCTGAAAGCGCTGTTCGCCTACCCGCGGCCGCCGAACGCGGACGTGGCACCGGCTACCGACCTCGTACCGGCCCTCCTCAAACCGATATATGCCGCCGCCGCGACCGGGACCGGGTTCGGCTTCCCGAGCGGCCACGCGGTCGGGGCCACCGTCGTCTACGGCGGTATCGCGCTTCTGGTCGGTACCCGACGGGCCTACGCCAGCGCGGCCGTCCTCGCCGCGGTCGTCGCACTCTCGCGGGTCGTCCTCGGCGTCCACTATCTCGCCGACATCACCGCCGGCGCGGTCGTCGGCCTCGCCTTCCTCGCGGTCGCCTACCACGGCTGTGACCGGGGCGACAAACCCGGACGAGTCCTCTCTATCGCGCTCGTCATCGCGCTTCTCGGCCCCCTTGTCGGCGAGTACACCTTCGATACGATGGCGGTCCTCGGCCTCACCCTCGGCGCGCGCATCATGTGGGGCAGCATCGGCGATGCCGTTCTCCACGAGGAGACGACACGAGTGGGCGCCGTCGTCGCAGCGGTCTTCGGCGGCATCGTCGCGGCACCGGGCGGCCTCGCATACGCCATCGAAGCCGCACCCCACGTCGCCTTCCTGACGATGGCGGTCGGCCTCGGCGGCGTCGTCGCGGCGCCGGTCGTCGGCGAAGCCGTCGCTCGCCGTATATAAAGTCGGCCCGCGAAACCGACCACGGAGGCGCGGGCGTTCGTTCAAGAAACAAGAGTAGCATCCGCCGAGGGGCGTTCGAAGAACGCCCCTGAGGTGGTTCCCGCTGGTGAACGAAGTGAGCCAGCGTAGCGAGCGGTGACTAACGCGCGCCGAAGGCGCGCGGCTGGAACCGCTCGCGCATATTTTCCCCACGTTTTTGCCGTCATCAGACCGCATAGCGGTCTGATTGCCCATCAGATTCCTGCGGAATCTGATGACCGCGAGGCGCGGCTTCGCCGCGCCGAGCGTGCAAAAAGTGGTTTCAGAACGTCTCGAGGTACCGGTCGAGTTCCCAGTCGGAGACGTCGATGAGGTACTCCTTGAACTCCTGACGCTTGGCTTCGACGAACTTGGAACCGACGTGGTCGCCGAGGGCGTTGTAGATGGCCTCGTCTTCTTCGAGGGCGTCGACGGCCTCGCCGAGGTTCTGCGGCAGCGTGTTGATGCCGTACTCCTCGCGTTTGTCCTCGTCGAACTCGTAGATGTTCTCCCGGACCGGGTCGGGCGCCTCGATATCGTTCTCGATGCCGTCAAGGCCAGCGTGAATCATGACCGCGAAGGCGAGGTAGGGGTTACACGACGGGTCGGGCGAGCGGAGTTCGACACGAGAGGACGCGGGAACGCGCGCGGCGGGTTTGCGGATGAGCGCCGAGCGGTTCCGGTCGGACCACGCGACGTAGACCGGGGCCTCGTAGCCGGGAACCAGACGCTTGTAGGAGTTGACCGTCGGGTTAGCGACGGCGGTGATGGCCGGCGCGTGTTCGAGGATGCCGCCGAGGAACTGCTTGGCAGTCTCGCTGAGGTTGAACTCGTCGTCCTCGTCGTGGAAGGCGTTCTCGCCGTCCTCGGTGAAAAGCGAGAGGTGGGTGTGCATGCCGGAGCCGTTGATCTTCGGGATGGGCTTGGGCATGAACGTCGCGTGGAGGTCGTGCTGTGCGGCGATGGCGCGGACGACCGTCCGGAAGGTGCCGACGTTGTCGGCGGTCGTCAGGGCGTCGTCGTACTCGAAGTTGATCTCGTGTTGCCCGCGGGCGACCTCGTGGTGGCTGGCCTCGATTTCGAAGCCCATGTCCTCGAGGCCGTAGATGATGTCGCGGCGGACGTCGCTCGCGAGGTCCTTCGGCGCGAGGTCGAAGTAGCCGCCGGCGTCGTTGGTCTTGGTCGTCGCGCGGCCGTCCTCGTCTTCCTCGAAGAGGAAGAACTCGGGTTCGGGCGCGGCGTTGACCTTGTAGCCCATGTCGTGGGCGCGCTGCAGGGCGTTTTTGAGGACGCGGCGCGGGTCGCCCTCGAAGGGTTCGCCGGTGGTGGTGTCGTAGACGTCACAGATCATCCGGGCGGAGGCACCCTCCTCGCGGTCACGCCACGGGAGCACCGAGAACGTACTCGGGTCGGGCATGAGCCGCATGTCGGATTCCTGAATGCGGACGAAGCCCTCGATGGAGGAGCCGTCGAAGTAGATACCCTCCGTGAAGGCTTTCTCCGCCTGTTCGGCCGGCACGGAAACGTTCTTGACCGTGCCGAGGATGTCCGTAAACTGCAGGCGCAGGAAGTCGACGTTCTTCTCGTCGATCTCGTCGAGGACGCGCTGTTCTTCCGGGGAGAGGCCACCGTCGGTGGCTACGTTTTCGTTCGTCATCTTTCTCGCCACCTGTTTCGATGAGTGCCACTACTAAAGCCTTGCTCCTTTGCGCAAACCTTCCGTCTAACGCTGTGAAAATGAATATTCGTAAATTTCTAAACCCCCCGGGGCGTACGGAGGTGTAATGACGTACGAAAATCTCGACCGCAAGTTGGTAAACGCGCTATTGGCCGACGGACGCGCCTCGCTGCGCTCGCTCGGTGAGGACCTCGACGTGTCGGTGACGACCGTCTCGAATCACATCTCCGACCTCGAAGACCAGGGCATCATTCGGGGTTACAGCCCCGAAATCGACTACGGCGAACTGGGCTACGACGTGACCGCGGTCATCCAGATGAAAGTCGAGGGCAGCGCCCTCCCCGAAATCACCGACCGCCTCGCGGACCACAAACACATGGTGTCGGTCTACGAGGTCACCGGCGACCACGACATCATCGCCATCGGCAAGTTCACCGACACCGACCACATGAACGACCAAATCAAGGAACTGCTCATCGATCCCGACATCAAGGAATCCAACACCTCGGTCGTCCTGAACACGGTCACCGAACACGAGCAGTTCGACCTCGACGTCTGAGCGCGGTCCGAGCGGCCGCGACAGTTCCTCGGCGCCCGCCCTACTCCAGACAGTAGTCGACGAAGTTACGCAGGATTCGAAGCCCCGTCTCGCCGGATTTCTCGGGGTGGAACTGCGTGCCGAAGACGTTGCCCGCCTCGTTGGCGACGATAGCCGGAAACTCGACGCCGTAGTCCGTGCTGGCGACGACAGCCTCGTCGTCGTCGGGGTCGGCGTAGTAGGAGTGGACGAAGTAGGCGTACTCGCCGTCGATACCCTCGGCGAGCGGATGCTCGCGTTGGACGTTCAGTTCGTTCCAGCCCATGTGCGGGACCTTCTGTCCCTCGGCAAAGCGGACGTTGGTGCCCGGGACGAGGTCCAGCCCCTCGACGTCGCCCTGCCCGACGCGTTCGGCCTCCTCGCTCGACGTGAGGAGCATCTGCATTCCCAGACAGATGCCGAAGAGCGGTTTGCCCTCGGCGGCGGCGTCGACCAGCGCCTCGCGGAACGGGCCGGCGTTGTCCATGCCCTCGCTGAAGGCGCCGACGCCCGGCAGGACGATACCGTCGGCGGCGTCGAAATCCGCGGGGTCGTCGGTTATCGTCGCCTCGGCGCCCGCGCGTTCCAGCCCCTTGGTCACGCTACGGAGGTTGCCGAGCCCGTAGTCGACGAGGACGACCTCGGCGGTCCGCTGGGTGGTGCTCATACCGGAACGTGGGCGGCCCCACGCAAAGTGGGTTTCCATCGCGACAGAAAGGAAGCGACGGCGAACCGCGCTTTACTTCGTGAGCGATTCGGCGAAGCGACGGGGGAACCCGAGGATGAGTTCCTTCAGGCTCATCGTCTCGGTGTCGGCCCGCAGTCGCGCACGGACGCGCTGGCTGAGCAGTTCGACCGAGATGATGAGCAGGAAGATACACAGCAGCGTCGCCATCGCGTTGGTGAACTGGAAGAGGCCGACCTGCGTCTCGACGACCTGTCCCAGTCCGCCAGCACCGTAGACGCCCAGCGACACCGCGATGCGGACGTTGATCTCGAAGATGTAGAGCGTCCACGCGATGTAGGGCGTGGTCACCTGACTCAGCATGCCGAAGGTGACCGTCTGGGTCCGGTTGGCGCCGGTAGTCTTCATGGCCTCGATGGGACCTTCCTCGATTTCCTCGAGTTCGTCGGTGAAGAGTCGGCCGAGGTTACCGATGGTGTCTGTCCCGATGGCCAACACCGCGGAGACGGGCGTCAGGCCGGCCAGCGGGATGTAGATGAGAATCCACACCAGCGCCGGGATGGCGCGGATGGCGGACATCGTCCCCCGGAAGACGAAGTTGAAGGGGAACGGCGTGACCCGTTCGGAGCCGAGCACGCCGAACAGCAGCGCCATCGGGAACCCGATAATCGTGCCCGCGAACCCCATCGCGAGGGTGATACCGGCGACGCCGAACACCGCGAAGATACCCTCGTCGGCGATGAGCGCGCCGACCTCCGAGACCAGTTGTGCGGGGTCGGACCACAGCAGCGAGATGTCGCTGGCGAAAAGCAGGTTCTGCTGGCCGATGTAATCGAGATACTGGCTGAAATCGATGAAGGGAAAGAGGCCGAAGTAGGTCGTCAGCGGGAAGAAGTCCCGCAGGGATTCGAGGAAGAAGCCGGTCGTGTACTGGGTCGAGAGCGTTCCCGCCGCGCTCATCGACTGATAGAACAGGACGCCGAGGACGGCGAGCAGCGCCACGCCGCCGACCGCCCGGCGCTTGCGCGCCGCGCGGATGCGGTCGAGTTGGTCGGCGAGGCGACCGCTCCCGTCGTCCGCACCGCCTGCCGTTTCCTCTGACATCTATACGGCGCCCCCTTCGCCTTGGATGCGTGTGCCGCTCGAGGCATCGCCGCCCGAGCCGTCGTCGCTGTCGACATCGGTCTCGGCGAGCATGCCCTCGGTGTCGATATCGCCGTAAATCTCGTCGATGACCTCCATCGTCATCTCCTCGCGGTAGCCGTCGAAGACCTTCTTGCCGTCCCGAAGGCCGATGAACCGCTGGCCGAACTTCCGGGCGAGGTTGACCTGATGGAGGCTGATCATCGTCGTGAGGCCGCGTTCGGAGGCCGCGGTCCGGAGATAGCCCATCACCTGCTGGGCGCTTCCGGGGTCGAGACTGGCGACGGGTTCGTCGGCGAGTAGTACGTCGGGTTCCTGAACCAGCGCGCGGGCGATGCCGACGCGCTGTTGTTGGCCGCCGCTCATCTGTCGGGCTTTCTGCCGAGCCTCGTCGAGCAGGCCGACGGTATCGAGCGATTCCAAGGCGAGCAGTTTCTCCTCGCGGCTCTGCAACTGGAGGAGGCTTTCGAGAAAGCCCGAGCGGTTGAGCGTGCCGGTAAGCGCGTTCGAATAGGCGGACATCTGTCCGATGATGTTGTGCTGTTGGAAGATCATCGCAACGTCGTCTCGCGGTTCCGTCACCGGGTCGCCGTCGATGGAGACGGTGCCCTCGGTCGGGGGCGTCAGTCCGTTGAGACAGCGCAACAGCGTCGATTTGCCGGAACCGGAGACGCCGAGCACGATGACGAACTCCCCGTCCGGTATCTCGAAGGAGACGTCATCGAGCGCGACGACATCGCCGTACTCTTTCGTGAGGCTATCGGCCGTGATGCGACTCATAAGATGGGAATAGGGGTAGTTAGGGTCGTTACTCGAGGTCCTCGAACTCGAGACCGAGTTCGTCGAGGATGTCGGCGATGGGTTCGAAGTCCTCGTGGCTGCCCTCGTTGACGCCGGTGAACCAGAGTTCCTCGCCATCGTAGTCCTCGCCGTGGGAGAGGTCCTCCTCGTCGGCGTTCAGGATGGCTTCCTCGACGTCCGAGCGGATGTCGGCCTCCCAGTCGGCACGGGACATCAGGGGGGCACGCGGCAGCGGGTCCGACACCGCCAGCAGTTTCAGTTCGGCCTCGTCGGTCGCCGAGCCGGCGCTTTCGTATTCGGCGGAGATGTCGACGAAGTCCTGCGACATCTCGTCGAACTGCTCCTGTGGGACGTGCGGGGCCGTCGAGAAGGCGCCCGTCGTCGCGGCCGCGATGGAGGGGTTCTCGATGAGCTGGTCGCGGGCCGTCGAGTGGTCGGAGTAGCGTGCGGTGAAGTCGTTGGCGTCGCCGTCGGGCGCCGTACCCACGTCGAGGCCGGCGTTCTTCAGCATGACCATCGGAGCCAGCGTGCCGCTGACCGACAGCGTCGAGCCCATCGCGACCTCCTGGCCTTCGAGTTCGGGCAGCGAGTCGACGCCGTTGTCGTCGGGCGTCGTGGTGATGAGCGAGAAGTACTGGGCCGCGCCGAAGGCGACGCGGATGCCGATGACGTCGGCCTGGTCTTGGGCCGCGACGGCCGCCGAGGGCGAGGTGTCAGCGACTTCGCCGCCACCGCGGCGGATCTCCTGAATCGTCGCCGCGTAACTGGCCGTTTCGACCGGCTCGATGGTCGCGTCGGTCTCCGACTCGAGGTAATCGAACATCGGCTGATACTGTTCGGAGATGTCGACGTCAGCTTCGGCCGGGTTCAGAATGAATCGAACTTCGTTGTCGCCGTCCGCCTCCCCTCGCGTGCCGCCGTTTCCGTTGCCGTTGCCGTTTCCGTTGCCACCGTCACCGAGACAGCCCGCAAGACCGAAGATACCTGCTGCACCTGTCGTTTTGATAACCGTCCGTCGGTCAACCGAGGAGCCGTTGGACATACTTGTGCCTATCACGAGGTCGATTTAAGCGTTTCTGAATGTTGCCGCAAACAGTACGAATAAGCCTCAGTTCGGCATATCCCGGCGGTGAGCCGGCCGTTCAAAAGTCACCCAGCCGGGACTGACCCCCCCCGTCGTCGTCGACGAGCCCGACCGCCTCGTCGAGGGCCGCCCCGAACGTCTCGCGCTGGCTGGGGTCGTACAGCGTCGCCGCGGGATGGACACACACTAGCACGCGCCGCGCCGACCCGGCGATGCGGGCGTCGTGGAGCGTTCCGGCCTCCTTCGTGACGGCGACCGACCGCTCCAGCAGGTGTTCGGAGGGCACCTTCCCGAGCGTGACGACGACCGTCGGGTCGACCGCATCGATCTCGCGTTCGAGGTACTCCCGGCAGTTCGCCAGTTCCTCGACCGTGGGGTCCCGGTTGTCCGGCGGGCGACACCGCACGCAGTTGGTGATTCGGACGTCCCGGCGGGCCAAGCCCCGGTCGCGGAGGGCGTCGTCGAGAACGTCGCCGGACCGGCCGACGAAGGGTTCGCCCTGCTGGTCCTCGTTCTCGCCGGGAGCCTCGCCGACGAAGAGCAACTCCGCGTCGTCGGGGCCGACGCCGTTGACGATGCGGCTCCGGGAGGCACACAGTTCCTCACACCGCGTACATTCGGTGACCGCGATGTCCTCGCTCATACCCGTCGGTCGAGTTGCCCCAAGTTAATCTCGCCGGAAGACGTCGCGGGCAGCGTCGGCCCGGCGGGCCACACGCTTTGCGACCCGAAGCGGTTCCGGCCGGCGCTCGTAGGTGTAGGCCCGGACGACCGTCTCGGTCGTTTCGGCGTCGAGGCCGACGCTCCGAACGAACAGGGATTCGCCGTCGATATCGAGGCGGCGCCGCTCGAGCAGCGCCTCGTAGGCGTCGAGCCGCCGGGTTCGGGCCTCGCCGTCGAAGGCCGCTCGGATGGCCTCGCCGAGGCCCTCGCTTTCCTCGAACGTCACCGCGATGATGGGGCGCTCGATGGCTTCGGCGAGAGCGTCGATATCGACGATGTTGTACCACGCGAGCGCAACGCCCGCGAGAAAACAGTACTGGACGTCGGGGCGGTCGAGGCGCCGCCAGCAGTCGATGATTGCCTCGGTCGCGTCGCGGCCGCCGACGGTACACGTGTCGAAAACGAAGTCATCGACCGTCCGGTCGGCGCGAACGACCGCACCGGCGAGGGTACTTTGCGCGTGGTCGTCGTCGGTCCCCCGATACGATTCGGCGATACCCAGCGCCCGTCGGCCGGGCTTCACTGGTTCTGTAGCTCCTGATAGGTCTCCAGAAGGTCCTCGCTGGAGGCGTCCTCGTATTCGAACTCGACGTCGCCGTCGTGGGTCGGCAACGTGGACTGGTCGCTCCCCTCGATGTCGTCGGTGTCGAGTTGCTGGTTGTCCTGTTCGGATTCGTCGTAACTGCCGAATCCCATGCGTACGCGATGGTAACGGCTCCTTCGAGTTAAGCGCCACGCCGACCCACGGGTGGCGTTCACACGGAACGGCGACGGATTGCCGAACGCGGCAGTGACACCACGTAGCCGCCAGCGTGATTACGGCGGCGGTCCACCCGTTCGATATGAACGTCACGAACGTGACTGCCAACGCCGACACCTTCACCTGCAACGCCTATCTCGTCGAGGGCGACCGGACCGTCCTCGTCGACGCCGGCGCGATGGAGGGCGTCGTCGACGTCATCGAGGGCTACACCGACGAACTGGACGCCGTCGTGTTGACCCACCAGCACGGCGACCACGTCGCCCAGCTCGATGCCGTCCTCGACGCCTTCGACGCGCCGCTGTACGCCTACAGCGACCACCCTCGCCGGGCGTCCGAACTCGAAGACGGCGACCAGGTGTTCATGGGCGACGAGGCCTTCGACGTGATCTATACGCCGGGCCACGCCGACGACCACGTCTCCTTCGTCTCGGAGACGACGCTTTTCAGCGGCGACGTCGTGGTCCACGACGACGGCGCCTTCGACTACGGGAGTTTCGGCCGGACCGACATGGCCGGCCAATCGCGCGAACGGCTCATCGAGAGCATTCGGACGCTTCTGGAGCGGATGCCCGACGGCGTCGAAGACATGTACGCCGGCCACGGCGACGAGTTCCACGGGGACGTCCGCGATGTCGTGCAGACGGCCCTAGAGCGGGCCGAAACGCGCGAGCCGAAGTATCCCGACGAATAGGGACCGTGACTGACGGCTGACGAAGCCGTCGCTACGCGAGAGGAGTTCGAGGTGAAAAGCCGAGGAACCCTTATGCGGCGCGGCGTTCCTTCGCCTTCGGGCGAAGCTTCTTGTAGCCGCACTTCCGGCACTGGTCGGCCCGCTTGGGGTTTCGGGCGTTACAGCGCATGCAGATCATCTTTTCGAGGGTGCGGTCCTCAGCCGGGTCGAACTTAGCCATACGTGTAGCGAGTCAACGCGAGCGGATAAACCTAACCGTTCACACCCACTTTTCAGCCCACTTTTTGCACGCTCGGCGGGCTACGCCGCGCCTCACGGCAAAAACGTGGGGAAAATATGCGCGCGTACTCCTTTCGGCGGCCTTCGGCCGCCTCCAGTCCGTGCGCGCTACCGGACGCTCCCTACGGTCGCGTCCGGAGAAACGGCGCGCTTCGCGCGCCGTATGCTCGTTTTGAATCTGACCAGCTACGCATAGGTATTATAAAAGAAACATCCGCCGAACAGTCTAGCAGTTACTCAGCCGCTTCGAGGTATTCCTCTTGAACCGCGATGACCTCCGCCGAATCCGCACAGTCGGCGTACCGCGAGAGGGGTTCCTCGTTCAGTTCGAGGAAGGTGTGGCCCCACCGGAACTTGCCGAGGATTTCCTCGGCCTGCTCGCGGTGGCCGAGGATACAGAGCGCGCCCGCGAAGGCCTCCACGGTGTTGAGCTGAAACGGCGTCCCGTAGTTGACCGGATTGCCGGCGACGAGGAAGGGCAATGCGCGATGGGGGCCGTCGAGTTTGAACGCTTCCTTCTCGGCGGTCTCCCACGAGCAATCGAGGGCGACGAGGCGGTCGGCGGCGCTGCCGTGCCGCTCGACATCCCCGTCCGCAGGCGACAGCGCCTGCTCGGCGTACGGGTCGAGCACGATACCCGCGGGCGTCTCGCGGGCCGAGTGATGCAGTTCCGCGAGGTCGAACCGCGCGAGTTTCCGGGCCGAACACTTCTCGGGGTCGTCGTCACCCTCGTAGCGGACGTGGAGCTCCACACCGAAGACAGACGGCCGGGCGGCAAAAGTCGCTCGCCCCGGCGGCGTTCGAAGTGGCGCTCCGGTAGCGTATTTCCGTCCGGCGACCCTACGGCCGGTATGGACGGTCCTGCGCTGGCCCGGGAGTATTATCGCGCGATAGACGACGGTGACTACGAGGCGCTTCGGGACGCTCTCGCCGCCGAGTTCGTCCACCGACGACCGGACATGACCATCGAGGGCCGCGAGGAGTTCGTCTCCTTCATGCGCTCGGACCGCCCCGACACCGAGACCGAACACGTCCTCGATGCCGTCTACGGGACGGCGAACGACAATCGGGTCGCCGCCGAGGGACGCCTGCTGCGGGCCGACGGCGGCGTCTGGTTCCGCTTCGTCGATACCTTCGAACTCGGCGAGCGTGGGATACGGGGGATTCGGACGTACACCGACAGCCACGGCCAATAGCGGGACGATATCGACTCACAAAGCCGTCGGCGAAACGATGGCACCAAGGCAATACGGCCCGAATTTCGAGACGATGCTCCATCTGTCTGTGCTGTTCGCCCTCTGCGGGCTCGCGGTGGTGGGATTCCTCCTCGAACCCCTCGTCCGCGACGAGGGAACCGTCATGCCCCTGATGGCGCGACTCGAACGATATCCGGACGCGGAGATGCCGACGCGCGAGGGAGAATCAGTCGACAATGCCACGGCACCGCGTCGCTGTCCGCACTGCGGAAGCGAGGTAGAACAGGGATACGTCTTCTGTGGAAACTGCGCCGGCCCGCTGCCGGTTCCGGCCTGATTACTCGCCGTCGCCTTCTGCTTCGCCGAGGGCCGACTCGCCGACCGACTCGTGACCCTCGATGCGCGCTTGGCCGCCCATGTAGGGCCGAAGCGGTTCCGGCACCGTGACCGTACCATCGTCGTTCTGGTAGTATTCGAGGATGGCGACCATCACGCGCGGAATCGCCAGCCCCGAACCGTTCAGCGTGTGGATGTATTCGGCCGACTCGTGCTGTTCGGGCCGGTACTGGATCTTCGCCCGCCGGGCCTGGAAGTCCTCGAAGTTCGACACCGACGAGACTTCGAGCCACCGGCCGCCGACGTCGGGACCGTCCTTCATATCGTCGCCGGGCGCCCACACCTCGATATCGTACTTCTTGGCCTGTGTGAAACCCATATCGCCGGTACACATCTCGAGCACCCGATAGGGCAGGCCGAGGCGTTCCAGCACTTCGGTCGCTTCGTCGAGCAGGCCCTCCAAGCGGTCGTAGCTGTGCTCCGGCCGGACGAAGTTGACCATCTCGACCTTGTTGAACTGGTGGACCCGGACGATACCGCGGGTCTCGGTGCCGTGTTCGCCCGCCTCACGCCGGAAGTTCGGCGAGTAGGCCTGATGCTTCAGCGGGAGGTCGTCGTCGGTCAGTATCTCGTCGCGGTACATGTTCGTGACCGGCACCTCGGCGGTCGGCAGCAGCCACAGGTCGTCGTCGTCGTAGGGTTCGTCGTTGTCGCCGCCGAGGCGGTAGGCGTCCTCGACGAACTTCGGGAACTGGCCCGTCCCGCGCATCGACGCCGAGTTGACCGGAATCGGCGGGAAGACGTCGATATAGTCGTGCTCCTCGCGGTGGAGTTCCAGCATGTACTGGACCAGAGCGTGTTCCAGTCGGGCGCCCTCGCCCTTCGCGAAGTAGAAGCCGCCGCCGGAGACCTTCGCGCCGCGCTCGAAGTCGAGGATTTCGAGGTCCTCACCGAGGTCGTAGTGGGGCACCACATCGTCCGGTAGCTCCCGTCGGTCATCGAAGCCCCACCGCTCGGCCTCGACGTTGTCCGATTCGTCGTCGCCAACGGGGGCATCGGGATGCGGCACGTTCGGCAACCGGAGCAGCGCCTTTTCGAGTTCGGCCTCGAGTTCCTCGGCGCGTGCTTCGACTTCCTCGAGTTCCTCTTTCAACTCTTGGGAGCGCTCGATGGCTTCCTCGGCCGCCTCGTCCTCGCCCTCGCGTTTGAGTTCGCCGATCTCGCTGGAGACCTCGTTGCGCTGGTGTCGGAGGTTGTCGCCCTCCGCTTTCAACTCGCGCCACTCCTCGTCGATGTCGAGGATACGGTCGAGGTCGACGTCGACGCCCTTGGTGTCGAGCGCCCGCCGCACCTCGTCGGGGTTCTCCCTGACGAACTGCCTCGATAGCATTTGCCGACGGTTCGACTGGCCCGGGCAAAGTCGTGTCGGTACCGTGACGCCCCGTCTCGGGCGGCAGTAATCCTGAAATAGGGGGCTCCGGACGCGCTCCGCGCTGGTCACTCGGCGTCGGCCAGCACGTCGTCGGGAATCGTGATACCGAGGCCGGGGTCGTCGGGCGCGACGATGGTGCCATCGTCGTGTTCGAAGCCGTCTTCGAGCATGAACGACCAGACGTCGGGCGTCCACGGCGGCTCCATCGGGTACTCACACCACGGGCTCCCGACGGCGGTCATGACGTGGAGGTTCGCGGCGAAGCCAAGCGCGTTCGTCCACGTATGCGGGACGAACTGCAGGCCGTGTTCGTGGCCCATCCGTGCGACGTCGACGGCCTGCCGGATGCCCGTCGCCAGCGCGGCGTCGGGCTGGAGGATATCCAACGAGCCGTGGTCGACGAACTCCCGGAAGTGGTGGGTGCCGTTGTTGAACTCCCCGCCGGCGATGTCGATATCGACGGCATCGCGGAGGCGGGCATAGCCCTCGTAGTCGTGGCGGTGGAGCGGCTCTTCGAGCCAGCCGATGTCGCCCAGTTCTTCGAGGCCGCGGGCGAACTCCAAAGCGTCGGAGAACGACCACTCGACGGGGTCGTCCATCACCCGCACCGCCCACCCCTTGTTCGCGTCGACCATCAGCGTGAGGTCGGGGAAGGCCTCCCGGACCCGCCGGACGGTCTCGATGTGGTCGACCTCCGTGACGCGCAGTTTGACTGCCTCGAAGCCCTCCTCGATTCGGTCTTCGACGTAGTCGATGCGCTCGTCGGCCTCCATCACCTCGCCCGTCGAGGCGTAGACCGGAATCTCCCGCTGGCTGGCTCCGAACAACTCGTAGACCGGCTTGCCGGCGTCCTTGCCGATGATGTCCCACAGCGCCATCTCGACGTGCCACGGCCGCGGGCCGACGAGGTTGACCGTCTCCAGTTTGCCGAGAATCGACTCGACGTCGTGGGGGTCCTCGCCGGTCAGGAACAACTCCAGCGGCGTCTCGTAATCGAGGCCGCCGGCGAAGGAGGGGGAGGCGCCGTAGCCCGTGATGCCCTCGTCGGTCTCGATTTCGAACAGTTCGAGTTCGTGGGTCGACTGCGGATAGCCCGGAATCCACGTCGGATAGAACGGCTCCTCGAGGGTGTGGGCGAGGTGATACTGGTTGACGCCGGTTATCTGCATGGACGGCTCCGCGCGCGCTGGCGGCTTGAACGCTTTGCCACGCCTTGACGGGAGCTTAAGAATCACCGACGAGGGCGCTGGAGACGGCCGGCCCGCGCCTACAGGCGGAGGTACTGCGCGTGGACGGTACCCTCGAACTCCAAGACGTTCGTCTCCTCGACGAAGCCGTGTTCGACGGCCACCTCGACGGCCTCGTAGCCGACGAGGTTGGCGACCGCGGCCCGCGAGAGGCTGGCGACGACCTCCTCGGCGTTTGCCTCCTCGCCGTCGTAGAAGTCGCGTTCGACCGTCAGCGAGACGTCGCCGTTCTCGAAGGTCTCACCGAGGACGTCCGCATCACAGACGGAGACGAGCGGGCCCTCCTGTGTCTCCCGTTCGCACAGTAGCATCATCGTTCGCGCTGGCGTTCACGCCCGCCGCCGCGTTCGCCGCCCGCGGGGCCACCGGCGCCGTGGTCGTCGACCAGTTGGTCTTCGGCGCGCTGGCGCATCTCCTCGGCCTCCTCGGCGACCTTCTCGGCTTCCTCGTCCTTGCCCTGTTCTTCGAGCGCGCGGGCCTTCTCCTCGAGGACGTCGACCGACCGCTGGCCGAGTCGCATGGCGTTGTCGAAGCAGGTGACGGCGTCCTCGGCGAGGCCACGCTCCAGCAGGAAGAATCCGCGGTTGTACCACGCCTGCGGGAAGCGCGGGTCGAGTTCGACGGCGCGTTCGGCGTGTTCCAGCGCCTGCTCGCTGCGACCCGATTCCCACAGCGCGTAGGCGAGATTGGTCTCGGCGGTGGCGGCGTGTTCGGAGTCGTCGTCGATGTGCAGCGCCTGCCGGTAGGCGTCGATGGCCGCCTCGAACTCCTGGAGTTCCGCGTGGGCGGCGCCCTTGTTCACCCACGCCTCCTGTTCGATGGTCTCGTCGTCGGCGTACTGGGCGACGCGTTCGAGGGCGTCGGTGGCCTGTTCGTGGCGGTTGATGCGCATGTACTCGAGTCCGACGTCGAGCAGTTCCTCGGCGTCGACGTCGTCGGCCCCGATCTGCCGGCGGTCGAGCGTGTCGGAGACGACCCGGGAGTCGACGGGGTCGACCTGTTCGGGGTCGACGTCGAGTTCCGGCGGGTCGATGTCGAACCCCTCGTGGGGCTCGTCGAAGCCCTGCCCCTCGGAGAACTCGTGGGAGTCGGCTGGCTCCTCGTCAGTCATATACCGTCGGTTGGCCGCGCGCGCGGGTAAGGGTTGCGGGCTGGAACGGTCGGGTGCGCAGGTCAACCGACCGCGTGTCGGTCCATCACGCAGTCGCGTCGCCGATACCAGTAGACGCTCCCCGCGAGAACCGGCAGCGGCGCGAGGAGGAACGCCACCAGATACCACCACGACGGCACCCATTCGAGCCGCAGTTGCCGACAGAGATAGATGTCCGCCGTCATCGCCGGCAGAAGCGCGCCGTAGGTGACGAGCAGGTGGGTCGTCATCAGCACCCAGAAGGCGACCGACCCGGTCGCCGCCAGCACCGAAAGCAGCAGCGACAGCGCCGCCCCGACGAGTGCGATTCGGTGGCCGGTGAAACTCAGCGCCGCCATATCCGCCATCGTCGGGTCCGGCGGGAGATGGCGAGCCAAAAGCGCCTCCAGCCGGTCCGCGAGGTCGAGGCGGCCAATCGCGGCTGTCAGTCGGTCCGGGACCCACGCCGGCAGCGATGGGGCCGAATCGGTCGCCACCGGCACGTCGACCTGCGCCGCCAGCGCCGCCCGCTGGCCCAGTCGGTCGAGCAACGCCGCCAGCGCCGCCGGCCCCATGACGTCGACGCCGTACTCGCGGGCGGTCGCCTCGACGCTGGATGGCGTCTCGGTCGGCGCGACGATGCGGGCGATGTCGACGCCCTCCCGCTGGACGGTCCGGACGAACGCCTGCACGTCGGCGTCGTTGAGGTGGTCGCCCCGGTCGAAGGACAGGGCCCGCAGGAGGAGCGTTCGGCTCCGGGGCCACTCACGGGAAAACCGCAGGTCGACACCGCGGTCGTCCGGGCTGGAAACCCCCTCCAGCGTCCAGCCGCGTTCCTCCCACAGCCGACTTACGAGGTCGCGCATCGACCGCGTATCGAGCCGCTGGAGGGCCTCCTCGACGGAGATCGGCTCCGGCGGCTCCGCGTCCGAGTCGTGGCTCATCGCGGGTGGGAGTCCATTTCATTCCGTTCTCGACAGACTGCCAAAATACTGCTGGCCGGGCTCGGACGGATTAACGAACGAGGACGGCGAACCCGGCGGTGGCGGCGCTGATACACAACCACCCGACGGTGTTCCACCACGGGACGCCGGCGGGACGGGGCCCCGGCAGGTCGTCGGTGTAACTCCAGAAGCCCTCGGCGACGCCTCGGGGGTCACTCACGGCGTCGTAGCCGGTCGCCAGCAGGGCCGCGAGAGCGACCGCGGGCCAGCCGTCGGCCACGAGCAGCGCCAGACGGAAGGCGACGTAGACCACGCCGGTCCACCCGAAGAGGACGTAGAGCGGGACGCCGAGGGCTTTCGGCCCGACGTGATGTTCGAGCCAGCCGAGTCGGATGACGACCGCCTCCGCGAGAAAGGCGACGGCTGCACCGCCGACGAAGAAGGCGGTGGTCACTCGCAGGGGCCACGTCACCGTCGCGTGAACGAGCGCGAGGAGGCCGAGCGCGACCGTACTCGCCGCGAACGTTCGACCGTCGGTCATGGTTGGGTCGTTCTGCGGTCCCGCGCGTCTTAGCAGTAGGTGGTGAGCGGTTTCGTTATTCTGCCCTCCTCCCGAACCACTCGGCGACAGCATCGGGCAGTATCGCGAGTCTACCGCACGGTAGCAGCCGCGAGCGAACGGGGTGAGCGGGCGGTTCGCCGACGGCGACCACCGGGAGCCGTCGGGCTTTTTTCGTGGGTGCATTTCGCGCGAGCGGTCGTCGAGGCCGACCCGAGCGGGAGGAAGTGCGGACTTACGACCGGAACGTATCCCCTCTGCAGTGGTCTCCCTACACGATATTGTCATAATAATTTGATACGGCCTACTCGCTAGATTCCTTCATAATATCCGATTAACTATACACAAATGGATAGAATAGAAACCGGCTATGTCGATCCAGTCTACGATACCGGTCCTCCAAGTCAGCACAGCTATCGAACAGACGATCGCCGACGTGATAGCCTATCTCCCGACACTGATTTCGGCGTTGGTCATCCTCGTTATCGGGTACATCATCGGTCGAATCGTCGGCGGCATCGTCACGCGAGTCGTTCGGAGCATCGGAATCAGCAAGTACACGCAGGGCACCGCGATAGAGGAAGTCGGAAGCGGCGACGGCGTTTCGAAGGCCCTCGGGAAAATCGTCGCCTACTACATCTACTTCGTCGCGTTGCTCGCGGCGGCAGACGTCCTCGGGATTCCACAGCTCACGGACCTCCTCTCGGAACTGGCGGCGTTCCTGCCGGTCATCCTCGGGGCGCTCGTCGTCCTCGTCATCGGGTTCGTCATCGCCCGCATCCTCGGTGACATCGTGTCGGGAATCGTCGGCAGCCTCGGGGTCGGTCAGTACCTCCGGGAGACACCGCTGGAGCCATTGAGCGAGTCCGAAGGCGAGTTCGGTCGCCTCGTCGGCAAATTGGTCACCTACTACGTCTACCTGCTGACGCTCATGGCAGTCGCGGACATCCTCGCCATCGGAGCCCTCTCGTCGCTTCTGAACACGTTCGCGGCCTATCTCCCGGTGCTAATCGCGGGCTTCATCGTGTTGCTGGTCGGTATCTGGATCGCCGAACGGGTCGGCGAACTGATTGCCGACACCGACGACAGTCGTATGATTCAACTCGCCAGCGTCGGTGTGAAACTGTTGATATACTACATCACGATCACGATCGTGCTGGCAACGATCGGCTTCAATATCACCACGCTCACGACCCTGTTCACCGCCTTCGTCGCCGCCTTCTTCGGCGCGTTGGCGCTCGCACTAGCCATCGGAATCGGAATCGCCGTCGGACTCGGCGGGCAGGACTACGTCGCCGAGAACATCGATGGCTGGATGGATACTACAGTCGGCACGGTCACCGACGAGGAGTCGACGGACGCCGAGTAACGTACTCGCGTCCGTTGTACTGGGACTGGCTCCAGTTCAATCGGGATGTGAGACGAGTCGGAAGTGCTCGGTACAGAAGCTACACCTTCCACCAATTCCCGGGTGGCTGATGGCCCTACCACTGGTTGGCGGGCGAAGGTCTCACTCCTCCTCGACAGTCGAGACATCCTGCCACGACGACTCACCGAAGAACGCCCGTAGCGCCCCGAGGACCCCTAAGTACGTCCCGAAGACGACGATCACGAGCGGGACTACGAGTGCCAGCACTAAAGTACCGAGTGAGTTGATTCCGAACATCTGGAGGGGCGTCATGTTTTTTGGTACCCTCTAGTCTTGCATAATATTGTCGAAATAGAGCACAACTAATGTGCGGCCGAAACCGAAAGCGACCGATACGCAGCACCATTCTTGCGGCTGTTTCAGAAGTCCCCTGAAATAAAGGAACCGTGCCATCGGCTACTGACAGAGCCCGTCCGCCGGCGAGACAGCTAAACGGGTTCCGTCCGTAGTACATCCCGTGTTTCCGTCCGGCGAACTCTACGTCGCCATCACTGCCCTGCTGCTGCTCATCGCACTCGGGGCTGCAATCCCCGTACTCAAGGGTATCGTCCTCGACGGCATCGAGCGACGGCGAACGCGTGAGACGACCGAAACCGAACCTGCCGACGATTCGACAGGGAACAGCGGCCCGCACGTCGTCTGTTCGGCCTGTGGGACACCGAACGACCCCAACTTCTCCTACTGCCGAGCGTGTGGCACGCGTCTCTGAAACGCCGTCGTGCGCCTCTCGACTTCCGTCCACGACCGAGATGGCCAACGTTTCCCTCCCCAACTCAATCGGGGGGTGACTACAAGCGTCTGGGAGTCCAATTCAAGCTATGGCACGAAACGAGAACGTCGACGGTCGTTCGGGACTCGCCAAGGTACTCCTCGCGGTCGGGCTGGCGGCGGTCGCGCTCGACTCGCTCCGGAAGGAAAAGCGGCTCCTCGCGGCGGTGACCGGCGGTGCGGCGGTCGCCCTTGGGTACACCGCGACGGCGAAGTCCGCCGAATCGGGGGCAGAGCCCGACGCTCACAGCATCGAACCGATCAGCCGGTCGCGAGAACTGCGCTGTGACATCTGCGGCGAGCCCATCGTCGCCGGACAGGGCCGCCAACCGCACCCCGAGTACGGAACCGTCCACGACGCCTGTCTGGAGTAGGCCAGCGCGACTCGCCGCGCTCGGCAGATATATCCACGACTGCAGATGCTCTTTGTCGGGCGTTGCGTCGGATAGCAGCCCCGCCACCCTAGCGACTAACTACCTCGCCGGATATCAAGGGCGTAGACGACCCAGAGATGGCCGACGAAAACCGAACATCGGGAGGGTACCGGAAGTATCGTGTTCTCGGGGTGCTCGCGACCGCCGAACTGCTGGCGATGACGCTGTGGTTCAGCGTCTCCGCGGTCGGGCCGGAACTAGCGACGATGTGGGGGCTTTCGGCCGCCGAGACGGCGTGGCTCACCAACGCCGTCCAACTCGGCTTCGTCGCCGGCGCGTTGCTCTCGGCGCTGTTTACGATTTCCGACGTCGTCAAGCCGCGCTACCTGTTTTCGGTCTCGGCGGTCGTCGGCGCCGCCGCGACCGTCGTCATCGCGACGAGCGTCGAGTCGTTCCTGCCGGCCGTCCTCCTTCGGTTCCTGACGGGAATGGCCCTCGCGGGTGTGTATCCGCCGGGGATGAAGATCATGGCCGGCTGGTTTCGGAAGGGTCGCGGGTTCGCCATCGGGGTGTTGGTCGGCGCGCTGACGGTCGGCTCTGCGATGCCGCACCTCCTGCGTGGGCTCGGCGGCGTCGGCCGCCCCACGCCGGTGTTGCTCGGCGCGGCCGCCCTCTCCGTCGTCGGCGGCGTACTCGTTCTCCTCGTCGAACCCGGGCCGTATCAGGCGCCGGCCGCCCCCTTCGACCCGAGTGCGATCCGCCGCATCGCGGGCGACCGCGGGACGGTCCTCGCCAACCTCGGCTACTTCGGCCACATGTGGGAACTCTACGCGGTCTGGGCGTGGATTCCGGTCTATCTCTCGGCGAGTTTCACCGCCAACGGCGGCGAGACCGAAGCCTTCGCCGCGTTCGTGACATTCGGCACCATCGCTATCGGCGGCCTCGGCGCCGTCATCGCCGGGGTCACCTCCGACCGACTCGGCCGGACGACGGTCACCAGCGCCAGCATGATAATCAGCGGCAGCGCCTGCGTGGCCGCCGGCTTCGTCTTCGGCGCCTCGACACTCGTCGTCGTCCCGTTCGTCCTCCTGTGGGGTTTCGCCATCGTCGCCGACTCCGCGCAGTTCTCGACGGCCGTCTCGGAACTCGCCGAGGACTCCTACGTCGGCAGCGCTCTGACCTTCCAGACCGCCATCGGCTACCTCCTGACGCTCGGGTCCATCCAGTTGACGCCCATCGTCGCCGACTGGGTCGGCTGGCAGTGGGCCTTCGCGCCCCTCGCGGTCGGCCCGCTGGTCGGCACCGTCGCGATGCTCACCCTGCGGCGGCTTCCGGAGGCCGAGGCGCTCGCCGGTGGGCGTGGGTGAGTGGCTCCGAAAGCGGCCCCGGCCGTACGGACCGGAAGCCGTAGCCTTACGCCCGATGAAATCCGTGTGACCGTATGGCAACCATCCAGCTCGTCCGTCACGCGACGCTGCTCGTCTCCATGGACGGAACGACCGTTCTGGTCGACCCGATGCTCGGCGCACCGGGCGACATTCCGCCGATTCAGAACTCGCCGAACGACCGGGAGAACCCGCTGGTTCCGCTTCCCGACGTCGACCTCTCACACGACGCGGTGCTGGTCACCCATCGACACCCCGACCACTTCGACGACGCCGCAGTCGACCGACTGGACGACGACACGCCGCTGTTCTGCCAGCCCGAGGAGGCCGACGCCTTCCGCGAGGACGGCTTTACCGACGTACGGCCCGTCGCGGATTCGATAACCTTCGACGGCGTCGAGATTACCCGGACGCCGGCCCGTCACGGATACGGCGACCTCGCCGAGCGGATGGGCCCCGTCTCGGGGTTCGTCCTCGATGGCGACCGAACGGTGTATCTCGCCGGCGATACCGTCTGGTACGACCCGGTCGCCGAGACCATCGACCGCCACGACCCCGACGCGGTCGTGGTCAACGCCGGCGCCGCGCGGTTCGTGGAGGGCGACCCCATCACGATGGACGCCGACGACGTCGCTTCGACCGTCGCGGCAGCCGACTGTCCGGTCGTGGCGGTCCATATGGACGCCATCAACCACTGTCTGCTGACCCGTGAGGATTTGCGGGACGCGGTTTCGGATGTGTTGATTCCCGAGGACGGCGACGAGTTGTCGGTCTGAGATATCGGAAAACTGGAGGCAGGTCTGTCTCGCCATCAGCCGTCGTACAGACAAAAAAGACGGCTCTATGCGCCTCTATCAGTCATCGTCTCTGTGATAGGTTTAGTTTTGATATAGCGACATTTTTTGAGATTCCAGTTTACAGAGCCTTGTATTCGTTCACAGGGATTGATATGGTGTCGGTAAGTCGTGACAGAATAGGATGAATAGGGGTTCCATTCGAGATTACGTGAACCAATCTGAGGCAGTTCTCGATTCTTCTCCGCAGATGGATGAGGCCAACACAAAGGCCGCCGTTCTGCGTGACTTTTTGGACCTTCTTGACTGGCAAATTCCGCAGAACACTCAACTCGAATACTCCGTTGAGGCGTTCGGGCAGACATATAAGGTCGATTATGCACTGATCCTCGACGGAACGCCGGTCGCCTTTCTCGAAGCAAAGGGCGCGGACACAGCACTGACCGACGACCACGAAGACCAGTTGTCGTCGTACATGACGAACAAGAACGTTACGTACGGTATTCTCACGAATGGAAAACAGTACCAGTTCTTTCAGCGCCGTGTCGACGCATCTAACGTAGACGTCCAGAAGGTGGGTGACGTATCTCTCGAAGACCTCCCTAACCGTCTGGCTGTTCTGAAAGCCTACGAGAAAGATGCAATCGAATCAGGGGAATCCGGCAAAATCCTCGGTCGGATCAATGAGTTACGGGAGGCCCGCCAAACCCTCGAAGCCAACAAAGACGAATTGGCAGTCGAACTCTCGGACACACTGGCTAATGAAATTTCAGGTGCTATCTCCTCGCTTGCGGAAACGCAGGCAAAGGAGATGATTGACCGGCTCGTAAAAGATATTGAGTCAGAGATAGACACCGACGGCGAGGGCACAGACGACCCGATAGGTGGCAGTAGCAGCGGGGGTATCGAACCAACAGGAAGCCGGATTGTCGGTCAAATCAAACGCGAGGAGATTGAAGGCGACGACGACGCGCAGGTTGCAGTATTCCCGACGAAGAAGTCCGGCCTACCGTTCTTGAAAGAAAACAACGCATGGGGATTCGTCCGAGTTGGAAGCGAGTTCGAGTACGTAGCAATGTACGTGACGGGCGACGTGCGTCAGGTCAAATACTTCGCTACGGTCAAGGATATAGTTCCACCAGAGGAGGCTGAATTATCTCGCCCCATCGAAGAATACGCAGACGGCGCGAAAATCGCGGACGACAAAATGGTCATTCGATTTGAGCCAGAGAGTCTGTACGAGTTGAATGACCCCGTTCCCTACGAAACAAAGTACCCACAGGGACTCCGCTACACCACGCTCGGAGCGCTTCGGTCAGCAGAGACGACGGACGATATGCTCTAACCCTCATCTCTGAATAGTTCCGTATCCGCACGGAAAACCGCATGCCGCTTCTCAGATTCGAGTCACCGAACCGCTCACTGACACGTAGGAGCAAGGACTGCTTGACCATCAGTCGATGGTCAGCATACCGCGGCGAGCGAAGCGAGTCGCGGTTTCACCGGACGCGACCGTAGGGAGCGTCCGGGTCGTTTTTCCCCAAGTTTTTACGAGGAGTGGTTCCCGCAGCGAGCGGAGCGAGCGAGGAAACCCGACGAAGTAAAAAGTGGGAGTATGCCGCCTCCCCGATTTGAACGGGGGACAGCTCGATCTTCAGTCGAGTGCTCTCCCAGTCTGAGCTAAGGCGGCTTGCATTCCCACCGACGCCGAGGCTATCAAAAAGGGTTTCGAAAACCGCCGCCCTGTGTGGGTCGGCCACGGGGCAGCCGCTGGGCGCGATGTACCGTTCGAGAAGTGGGCGCGGGCGGGTTCGAACCGGAGCCAACGGCTCCTGCTCGCTTGCGCTCGCAGACTGCCGCTGGCAGGGTTCGAACCTGCCGGGCGAACCTGCGGCTCGGCGTGTGTGCCTCGCCGCAGGATGTATGGGCGCGGGCGGGTTCGAACCGCCGATCTCGGCCTTGTAAGGGCCGCGTCATAGCCGACTAGACCACGCGCCCGCAACCGAGGGGAGACGGCCCGCAGGGGTAAGCCTTACTTTCCGCGACGGAACGCTTACCCGCCCGCAGTCCTTTCGTTTCGCCGATGAACACCCGGTGGGTCGGTTACGGTGTCGCCGCAACGGCCGTCGTCGCCGCAGTCGTGCTGGTAGGGCTGTCGAGCGGCGCACTCGCGCCGTATCTCGGCGGCTACGACGCGAACGCCGATTTCAACGAATCGCGGGACTACGACCACACCGAGGTGGCCGTCTACGACGGCGAGACGGACGAGGAACTTGGACGGGTCAACGCCGCCGTCGCCGACACCTTCTCGAAACGGTACGTCGGCCTCAGCGAGACGGACCACCTGCCGGAGGACCGCGGCATGCTCTTCATCCACGACGGCGCCGCCGAACGCACCTACGTGATGCGGAACATGTCTTTCGGCATCGACATCGTCTTCGTCGCGCCCAACGGAACGATAACGACGATTCACGAGGCTCCCGCCCCGGGCCCGAACGAGGACGGCGAGGACCAGCGCTACTCCGGTGAGGGCCAGTACGTCCTCGAGGTCAACAGGGGATGGACCGCCGAACGCGGCATCGAGGAGGGCGACCGCATCGAATTCGACCTATAAATGCGCGACACCCCGTCACACCCAAGCCGAAGCGTTATGCTGACTGAACGGTCAATTTAAACGAATGGGAGATATCGCGTGGGAGGACGACGACGACCCCTTCGAGGAGCAGCGCGAGAACGCTGAGGACCCGATGCGGCGGCTGTTCGGCGAGTACGGCCGCCCGAACAGCGTCCAGTTCGTCGTCGCGGTCCTCGCGAGCGTCTTCGCGCGCCTCCTCGACCTGTTGCCACCGGTGTTGCTCGGACTGGCGGTCGACGCCGTCTTCCGGAACGACAAGGCCTTCGCGCTGTGGCTGGTCCCGGAGGCGTGGACGCCGACGACACAGGACGAGCAGTTGCTCTTTACGGTCGGCCTCATCGCGGCGGCCTTCTTCTCCGGTGCGATATTCCACTGGGTGCGCAACTGGGGGTTCAACTCCTTCGCCCAGCACATCCAGCACGACATCCGGACCGACACCTACGACACGATGCAGCGGCTGAACATGGACTTCTTCGCCGACAAGCAGACCGGCGAACTGATGTCCATCCTCTCGAACGACGTCAACCGCCTCGAACGCTTCCTCAACGACGGCCTCAACTCCACGTTCCGGCTGTCGGTGATGGTGGTCGGCATCGCGGCCATCCTCTTTTGGCTCAACTGGCAACTCGCGCTCATCGCCCTCGTTCCGGTGCCGCTCATCGCGCTGTTCACCTACAAGTTCATCCAGATCATCCAGCCGAAATACGCCGAGGTCCGGTCGACGGTCGGGCAGGTCAATTCCCGACTGGAGAACAACCTCGGCGGGATTCAGGTCATCAAGTCGGCCAACACCGAGCGCTACGAGTCCGAGCGCGTCGACGACGTCTCCGGCGATTACTTCGACGCCAACTGGGACGCCATCGAGACGCGCATCAAGTTCTTCCCCGGCCTGCGGGTTATCGCCGGGGTCGGCTTCGTCCTCACGTTCCTCGTCGGCGGTATCTGGGTGCTGGCGACCGAAACGACGGGCGCCGCGCCCGGTCCCCTGACCGAACCGCTCTACACCGGCGAGTTCGTCACGTTCATCCTCCTGACCCAGCGGTTCATCTGGCCGATGGCGCAGTTCGGCCAGATTATCAATATGTACCAGCGCGCCTACGCCTCCGCCGAGCGAATCTTCGGGTTGATGGACGAACCGGACCGCCTCGCCATCGACCCCGACGCCGAACCGCTGGCAGTCGACGAGGGCCGCGTCGAATACGACGAGGTCTCCTTCGGCTACGACGACGAGACCATCGTCGACGGAATCGACTTCGAGGTCGACGGCGGCGAGACCCTCGCGCTGGTCGGCCCCACGGGCGCCGGCAAGTCGACGGTCCTGAAACTCCTGCTTCGCCTCTACGACGTCGACGAGGGGGCAATCCGCATCGACGGGCAGGACCTCCGTGAGGTGACGCTGCCCTCGCTGCGACAATCCATCGGCTACGTCGGTCAGGACACGTTCCTCTTCTACGGGACGGTCCGGGAGAACATCACCTACGGCACCTTCGAGGCCGACGACGAGGCCGTCGTCGAAGCCGCGAAGGCCGCCGAGGCCCACGACTTCATCGAGAACCTGCCGGACGGCTACGACACGATGGTCGGCGAGCGCGGCGTGAAACTCTCCGGCGGCCAACGGCAGCGCATCTCCATCGCCCGCGCGGTCCTCAAGGACCCCGACATCCTCGTCCTCGACGAGGCCACGTCGGACGTCGACACGGAGACGGAGATGCTCATCCAGCGGTCGCTGGACAAACTGACGGCCGACCGAACCACCTTCGCCATCGCCCATCGACTGTCGACCATCAAGGACGCCGACAAGATTCTCGTCCTCGAGGACGGCGAAATCGTCGAGCGCGGCACCCACGAGGAGTTGCTCGACGACGGCGGCCTCTACGCCCATCTCTGGGGCGTCCAAGCCGGCGAAATCGACGAACTCCCACAGGAGTTCATCGAACGTGCTGCCGAACGACAGGCCCGTACCGATGTGGAAGTCGAGACGGACGACGACTGACGGGCGTCGTGGGACGGCGGATTCAAGACGCCAGCAACCGACCACCGGATATGCTCCGGTTGGCGGTGGCGACGAACGCCGAAACCCTCGGTCGAGTCCGCGAACCCCTCCGCGAACGCGGCATCGAGGCCGAACACGTCCCGACCCGCGAGCGCGCCCAACCGCTGGACGAACCGCTGGTTGACGGGGCCTTCGACGTCGGGTTCGTCTATCCGCCGCGCATCATGGAAGGCGGCGTCGGCGACGCCCTACTCGATGTGCCGTGGGTCAACGACCGCGAGGCCGTCCTCCGTTCGCGGAACAAGGCGGGCGCGCTCGCTCGCCTGCGGAAAGCGGGCATCGATACGCCCGACAGCGTCTACCTCTCCAATCCCGTCGACCGGTCGGAACTCCGCGCGGCCTTCGAGCGGTTCGACCCCCCCGTGGTCGTCAAGCCCAACTCCACGACCCGCGGAGTCGGCATCGCCAAGGCCCACGACCTCGATTCCTTCCTCGGCGTCTGCGATTACCTCTCGTTGGTCCACGACTACCGGGCGGCCGACGACCGGTCGTTCCTCGTCCAGGAGTTCCTCCCCGACGCCCGCGACTACCGGGCGATGGTCGTCGACGGCGAGTTCGTCGGGGCCGTCGAACGACGCCTGCCCGAGGCCGACCGCGAGGCGGGCCGCTGGAAACACAACGTCCACCGCGGCGCCGTCGCCGAGGGCGTTGACCTACCGGTCGAACTCCGAGCGCTCGCCGAGGACGCAGCCGCGGCGCTCGATATCGACTGGCTCGGCGTCGACATCCTCGCGACCGGCGACCGCGCCGTCGTCAACGAGACCAACGCCCGGCCGACCGTCGACGACGCGACGAAGTACGAGGCGGACTTCTACGACCGGTTGGCGGCGCTCATTCGACGGACCGCGTCTCGACGCCACTGATTTCGAAGCGTGCGCCGCCGGCTTCGCTTTCGGTCGCGTCGACCTCCCAGCCGTGGGCGTCGGCGATGGCTTCGACGATGGCGAGGCCGAAGCCGCTGCCGTCGTCGCCCGAATAGCCGGGGTCGAAGACGTTCTCGCGTTCCCCCTCCGGGATGCCCGTCCCGTCGTCGGCGACGTAGAGGGTGTCGTCTTCGAGGCCGACTTCGATGGTGACGCCGGCATCGCTGTGGTCGACGGCGTCCTCGCGAGCCTGCGAGCGGGAGTCCGTCGAACCGTGCTCCGCGGAATTGGCGACCAGATTGCTCAAAAGCGAGTAGAGGCGCGGCTGCTCGGCGACGACGGCCGCGTCGTCCGGATAGGCTTTCTCGATGTCGGTGCCGGTGGCCGTCTCGATGTCCGAGAGCATCGGGTCGAGCGCGACCGGCGCCGCGTCGTCGACGACCTCGCCCTGTTTGGCCAACTCCAGTACCTCGTCGATGAGCGTCTCCATCCGGTCGAGGGCCGTCTCGATCTCCTCGAAGTACGTCTCGTCGCCCGTCTGCCGGGCGAGATGGAGGTTGCCGCTGGCGACCGACAGGGGCGTCTTGAGGTCGTGTGAGACCAGCGAGGCGAACTCCTCGAGCTGTTCGTTCTTCCGTTCGAGCTGCTGTTCCCGCTCCGTTCGCTCGCTGATGTCCCGGCCGATACCGACGAGTCCGAGCACGTCGCCGTCGTCGTCGGTCAACTGGGCGGCCGCGAACTCGTAGGGTATCTCCTCGCCGTCCTTCGTTACGAGCGCCGATTCGATGGTGACGGTCCGGTCGTCCTCGAGTGCGACCTCGATGCCCGCTTCGACCGTCTCGCGGTCGGCCTCGGGGACGAGTTCGACGGGGTCCATCTCGGCAATCGCCTCGTCGTCGTAGCCGGTCACCGACGTCAGGCGGTCGTTCCAGCGGATGAACCGTCTCGATTCGTCGAACACGTAGAAGACGTCCGGAAGCGACGAGAAGATGCTCTCGGTGATGGCCCGCTCCTCGCGGAGTTCCGCCTCCCGCTCCTTGCGGTCGGTGATGTCCCGGCCCTCGGGGACGAGCAGCGTCACGTCGCCTTGCTCGTCGGTCACCGGCCGCAGCGAGTAATCGACGATGATGGTGTCGCCGTCGGCGCCCTCGACGGGAAACTCGTCGCGATAGAAGGTTCCGTCCCGCGCCTGCTCGACCGACTGGCGGGCGATGCGGCGGGTTTCGTCGTTGAACTGGAACCACGGCGTCTCCCACAGCGGCGTATCGAGGACGGCCTCGCGGTCGGCCCCGACGAACTCCAACGCCGTTTCGTTGGCCTCGATGAGCGTGCCGTCGGGTTCAAGCAGGCCCGTGAACTGATAGGTGTTGTTGAAGACGGCGTCGTAGCGGCGCTCGCGTTCCTTCTGGTCGGTCACGTCACGGAAGTAGACCGAGAGGCCGGCCTCGTCGGGGAAGACCCGCACCTCGAACCACTCGTTGAGCGGTTCGTAGTACTCCTCGATGGTGACCGTCTCCTGGTCCGCCATCGCGCGCTCCATCCCCGTTTTGAATCGGGTGCCGGACGCCTCGGGAAACGCCTCCCGAATGGTGCTGCCGACGAGTCGCTCGGGGTCCGAATCGAGGAGTTCGCCGGCGCGCTGATTGACGTACGTGAAGCGCCACTCGTCGTCGACGGCGACGAAGCCGTCGTCGATGCGCTCGTAGACGCGGCGGACGCGGCGGTCGGCGGCCGTCGCTCGCTTCTCGGCCCGGTACCGCTCGACGGCGTTCGTTATCCGGTTCGCGAGGACGGCGAACCGGTCGGAGTCAGCCCCCTTCCGGAGGTAGTCGGTGACGCCGGCCCGGACGGCCTCACCGGCGATGTCCTCACTTCCCTTGCCGGTAAAGAGGATGAACGGCAGGTCGGGCGCCCGCGCTCGGACGGCTTCGAGGAACTCGATGCCGTCCATCGCCGGCATGTCGTAATCGGCGACGACACAGTCGAACGAATCGAGGCGGTCGAGTGCGGCCATCGGGCCCGTTTCGGTCTCGACCCGCAACTCGTCGTGTCGCTCCAGAAGCCGCTTCGACGTCCGCAGGAACGACGGCTCGTCGTCCAACTGCAGAACGGAGATGACGGAATCGCGTCCATCCCCCACGTCGGCCCGTTCCCCCTCGGACCCCGATGTCTCTCGTCCCCTCCTCCCGTGGCGAACCATTATACCATCGTTCCGTTTTTTCGGAATAAACATGCCGTCGATTTCGAGAGCCGATACGGACGCCAGCCGTCCGTCCGAGTGCTGTCAGGAGAGGTCGATGTTCGCGGAACTGCCGGTGCGGTCGAGGCGGATTTCGAGGACGCCGTTGTTGAACGTCGCCGTCGCGGAGTGTTCGTCGACGCGTGCGGGCAACTCGATGCGTTCCTCGTACTCGCTTCGGGCGGTCGATGCCGAGATGGTGACGTGCCGGCCGTCGCATTTGATGTCGATGTCCTCCTTGGCGACGCCGGGCATGTCCGCGACGACGGTCAGTTCGTCGTCGGTCTCGTACACCGAGACGTGCGCGTCGTCGCCGAAGCCGGCGCTTCCGGGACCGTTCACGCCGCCCGTCATCTCCTCCATCATTCGCTCTATCTCGCTGAAGATGTCGTCGAAGGGGTCGTCGCGGTCGTCTCGGCGCATGTGGCGAAGTTGGTCAGTATCGCTCAAAAGCCTTCTGTCGGGGGCAGAACTCGATACCGCTGGCAGGAGGTATCGCCGCTCCCGTTCTTGGACCCCTATCAGTTCTCGGCCAGCCACGCCTCGATGTCGTCGGCGCGTGCGCCGCGGCGAACGATGTCGTTTTCGGCGACGTTGACGACGGTACTCTCCGTGCCGGGCGTCTCGCCGGTATCGAGCACGACCGCCGCGCGCTCGCGAACCTCGAGTGCGATATCTTCGACGCGGCGGGCGCTCGGCTCGCCGCTCTTGTTCGCGCTGGTCGAGGTAATCGGTCCGGTCCGCCGTGCGAGTTCCCGCGAGAGGTCGTGGTCCGGAACGCGAACCCCGACGCGGTCACCGCCGGCGACCAACACGTCGGGCACGCGGTCGGTCCGCTCCAGCAGGACGGTCACGGGGCCGGGCAGAAAGCGGGCACAGAAGGAGGCCTCGCGGTCCGAGACGTGGGTGTAGTCCCGCGCGACCTCGGCGTCGGGCAGCGCCATCGAGATGGGCTTGTCGCGGGGACGACCCTTCGCCTCGAAGACGCGCTCGATGGCCTCGGGGTCCAGCGCGTCGGCGGCCAGCCCGTAGACCGTCTCGGTCGGATAGACCACGAGGTCGCCGCGGCGGATCGCGGCGACGGCCTCGGTGAGGTCGATGTCGCTCTCGGTCACGGCCGGACGTATGGATTCGACCGATTACAGTCCTTCGATGGCGCCCTCGACGGCGTCGTACGGCGGGAACTCCGGCCACTCGGTGGCGACCCACGCGAACTCGACCGTCCGGTCCTCGTCGACGACGAAGACCGCGGGCCGCGGCTCGGCGACGCCCGCCATTCCATCGAGGTCGTTGACGATGCCATATTCTTCGGCGACGCCGTTCTGCGGGTCCGAAAAGAGCCGGTACTGTTCGACCCCCCACTCCTCGAGGAACCGGGAATGCTCGTACGGCGAGGAAATCGAGAGGCCGACGACGGAGGCGTCGTAGTCGTCCCAGCCGCGCTTATCGACTTCCTGCCAGATGTAGGTGGCCGGGAAGTCGCCGTCCATCGGGTGGAAGACGAGGACGACCGGACCGTCGTCGGTCAACTCCGACAGCGAGGCGTCGGCCCAGTACTCGTCGTTGACCAAGGGGCGGGTGAAGTCGGGGGCCTCGTCGCCGGGCTCGGGGTGGTCGGCCTCACCGAGTTCGACGACGTCGAAGCCGAGATTCATTCGCCGTCACCCCCAGCGGCGCTCGCGGTGACGCGTTCGGCGTCGGTCGCGCCCTCGCCGTAGGTCGCCTGAAGGTACTCGACGATGTTCGCGCTCTCGCTCATCGTGACGCCGGTGTTGTCGTCGACGATGGCGGGGACGGTCCGGGCGCCGGTCAGTCGCTTGACGGCGTCCCGGCGGGAGTGACGCGCTTCGACGAAGCGGGACTCGTAATCGAGGTCGAGGTCGTTCAGGACGCGTACGACGCGTTCACAGAAGGGACACGCCTGTAGCCGGTATAGCGTGATTGCGGGTTCGCTCATGGAGGGGTGTACGGGCGGTCCGCGCCTAAGGGTGTCGCCCGCGGCCATCGGTTCGACACGACCGCGTGGGACATGAGTAAGCCTTAATCCTGCGCCCGCAGAAAACCGCACGTCCAGATGGGCTCTCTCGCGTGGTACGTCGCTCGTGTGATACAGGTCGGACCCGACCCGGGTACGCTCCCGCTTAGTGATGCGACCATCGCCGCCCTCGGCGGGGCGGCGATTTTCGGGCTGTTGCTACTGTCGGCATTCTTCTCCTCGTCGGAGATTGCGATGTTCTCGCTGCCGCCCCACCGAATCGACTCGATGGTCGCGGACGGTATGCCCGGCGCGGAGATACTGAAATCGCTGAAGGACGACCCACACCGACTGCTCGTCACCATCCTCGTCGGCAACAACATCGTCAACATCGCGATGTCCTCTATCGCGACGGGACTGCTCGCGCTGTACTTCCGACAGTCCATCGCCGTCTTCATCGCCACCTTCGGTATCACGGCGCTCGTGTTGCTGTTCGGCGAGAGCGCCCCGAAATCCTACGCCGTCGAGAACACCGAGTCGTGGGCGCTGCGGGTCGCCCGACCGCTGAAGTACTCGGAGTACTTCCTCCTGCCGCTCATCGTCACCTTCGATTACCTCACCCGGCAGGTCAACCGTATCACCGGCGGGCGGGGTGAAATCGAGTCGACCTACGTCACCCGCGAGGAGATCCGCGACATCATCGAGACGGGCGAGCGCGCGGGCGTCCTCGAGGAGGACGAACGCGAGATGCTCCAGCGCATCTTCCGGTTCACCAACACCATCGCCAAGGAGGTCATGACGCCGCGGCTCGACATGGAGGCCGTCTCGACGGACGCGACCATCGAGGACGCTCTCCAGAAATGCGTACAGGGCGGCCACACTCGCCTGCCGGTCTACGAGGGCAGCCTCGACAACGTCCTCGGCATCGTCCACGTCAGCGACCTCGTGCGGGATTACACCTACGGCGAGAAGGACGACATCGAACTCGAGGACCTCATCGAGGAGACGCTCCACGTCCCCGAATCGAAGAACGTCGACGAGTTGCTCAAGGAGATGCGCCGCAAGCGCCTCCACATGGTCATCGTCATCGACGAGTTCGGGACGACCGAGGGGCTTGTGACCATGGAGGACATCACCGAGGAAATCGTCGGCGAACTGCTCGAAGCGGGCGAAGAAGAGCCGATCGAGTTCATCGACGACGACACGGCCATCGTCAAAGGCGAGGTCAACATCGACGAGGTCAACGAGGAACTCGACATCCACATCCCCGAGGGCGAGGAGTTCGAGACCCTTGCCGGATTCATCTTCAACCTCGCGGGTCGCCTCGTCGAGGAGGGGGAGGTCATCGAGTACGACGGCCTCGAAATCCTCGTCGAGCGCGTGGAGAACACGCGCATCCTGAAGGCCCGAATCACCCGCACCGAGGACTACGACGAGGAAGCGACCGACGAAGAGGAACCGGGCACCGAGGAGTAAGCGCCGCCGCCTTTCGAGGCCCGACTCACAACACCAGCGAGAGCCCCGTATAAAGCCCGTAGCTGAGAACGCTGGCGCCGACCAGCGAGCCGACCCACGCCAGCACGGTATAGCCCATTTTGCCGCCGCTGACGCCGCCGGAACCGGCGGCCGCGCCCGCGCCGACGACCGCCGAGACGATGATCTCGTTGAAGGAGATCGGCACGCCGAGGAAGATGGCCACCTGCGCGATGGTAAAGGAGGGAATAAGCGCGGCGATGGACCGACGCGGCCCCAGCGAGGAGTAATCCTGCGAGATGGCCTTTATCATCCGCGGGGCGGCGGTCCACGACCCCAGAAGGAGCCCGAGGCCGCCACCGAAGAGGAGCGCGACCAGCGGCACCGCGAAGTCGACGGTGTCGAAAAGCGGCAGCAGCGGCCCCAAGGCGAGGCCGACCTGACTGCCGCCGGCCGAGAAGGCCACGAGCGCCCCCAGCGCGATCAGGAAGTGCCGTTGGCCGGCTTTCCGGTCGTTGCGCATATCGGCGCCGAGGGCGATACCGGCAGCGACGGCCACGAGAAGCGTCACGGCGATGCGACCGGGTATCGAGGCGGTCGCCGTCGTCGCGACCGAGGCGGCCTCGCCCGGCGGGCCGAGCAGCACGAACTCGACGTTGGCGATTATGGCGCCGACGACGCCGGCGAGGACGGGTATCGCGACGAGTTCGGGGATGGCATCGTTGCGGAGCGCTCTGGCGGTCCCGTAGGCGATACCGCCGCCGACGAAGGGCGTCAGCGTCCAGACGGCGAGGATTTCCGTGTATTTCGCCCACGCCGGGCCGCCACCCATCGCCAGTCCGGCGCCGACGACGGCGCCGGTGACGGTGAAGGCGGTGGCGATGGGATAGCCGGTGAAGATGCCGATGGCGACGAGGCCGGCGGCGATGGTGAGCGCCACGATGGCCGCAATGGGCGTGAGCGTCGCCCCGACGACGAGCTCGCGGCCGACGGCTTCGGTCACGTTCGCACCCTGCAGGGTAGCACCGAGCAAGCCGAGGATACCGACGAAGAAGCCGGCGCGCATCACGGAGATAGCGTTGGCGCCGACCGCGGGCGCGAAGGGCGTCGACCCCGAGGAACCCGCCCCGATGGCCCACGCCATAAAGAGGCTCGCGACGCTGGCAGCCAGAAACGTCCCGAGTGTGACCGCATCCATTGGCCCCCGATAGGTCTCCCCTCCGTATAAATACCCGTTGGACGGCTGCCGGCGAACGCGAAACGGGTTTGGTCCGTCGGTCCGGACGGGAAGGTGTGCCGGACGACGACGACGCTGCGACCGACGTGGACGACGCGTACCTGACGCTCGCCGACCGCGCGGACGCGAGTTTCACCGTGCAGGGCTCGGAATTCCTCGCCCACGCGGCCCCCGTCGAGAGCGTCGCCGCCGCCGAGGCGTTCATCGAGGAGATCGAGGCCGCATACGACGACGCGACCCACAACGTCCCCGCCTACCACGTCCGCGCCGACCCCTTCCGCGAGTACGCCTCCGACGACGGCGAACCCTCCGGGAGCGCGGGCAAGCCGATGCTCTCGGTGCTGCAGGGCCGAGAGATAGAGAACGTCTGTGTCGTCGTCACCCGCTATTTCGGCGGCACGGAACTCGGCGTCGGCGGCCTCGTACGCGCCTACTCCGGCGCCGTCAAGGACGTCCTCGATGCCGCGGATATCGTCGAAGAACGCCCTCACGAGGCGTTTTCGGTCACCGTCGACTACGACGATTCGGGCACGGTTCGGGGCATCCTCGAAAGCGAGGGCGTCGAGTTCGAGGCCGACTACGGCGAGGCAGTCGCCTTCGAGGTTCGTGTGCCCGTCGTCGAGGCCGATGCGCTTCGGGACCGTCTCCGGAGCGCTACCAGCGGCCGCGTCGACCCGTAGTATCGCCGCCGTATGCCGAACGTCTGACGCTTCGACAGGAACGAAACCGCAAGACTGCAGTTATTTCCACGTGAAGGAGAGGGGTTGTGTCCGGTTCTCGTGGAGATAGTTCCCACGAGGCGCGTGTGGGATTTCGACCCGAAACGGAGGGCGGGTCGGAGAGGGTGGCCTCAGGTGCCGAACGCACGGTCGCCCGCGTCGCCGACGCCGGGGACGATGTAGCCGTCGTCGTCGAGGCGCTCGTCGATGCTGACGGTGAGGATGTCGGCCGCGGGGAACTCCTCGTCGACGCGGACGAGTCCCGGCGGTGCGCTCACCGCCGAGAGGACGACCAGTCGTTCGGGGTCGCCCATCTCCATGACCTCTTCGAGGACGGCGACCATCGTCGACCCCGTCGCGAGCATCGGGTCGGCGACGATGACGGTGTCGTCCTCGTTGATTTCGGGGAGTTTCACGTAGTCGACGGTGATGGGGAACTCGCCGTCCTCGTCCATGCCGGCTTCCTCGTCCCGTCCCGCGGAGATGACGCCCTGTCGGGCATGTGGGAACGCGTCGACGAGCCCTTCGACGAAGGGAGTCGCCGCGCGAAGTACGTTGACGATGACGACGTCGTCGAGGCCCTTGACGACCTCGCCGGTGGTCTCGGCCAGCGGTGTCGTAATCGAGACGTATTCGGTCTCCAGCATTCCGTCGATGATCTCGAAGCCGCAGAGACGACCGAGGTCGACGAGGCCGTTCCGAAACGCCACCTGATCGGTCTCGTCCGAGCGAAGCTCCGAGAGCGTGTGCTTCGCCAGCGAGTGAGTGATGACGTGTGCGTCATCGCGGTCCTCGATGGGCATACAGGTACCGCGTACGCCGTCGGCTTAAAGCCCGCCGATAGGCGACAAAAGGTAAGTCGATGTGGCCCGAACGGGTCGCCAATGGAGGTCGAAGAGAGCGTCTCGGGGTTCAAAGTCCGCGGGCGCTGGGTCGATATCGTCGAACACGGGGAGCGAATCACGCGCGCACTCAAGGACCTCGTCGAGGAGGACCAACCGGTCGACGAGGACGCGCTCGAGGAGTGGGACGACTGGCGGCCGAAAGCCGAGGAGCGCCTCAGCGAGGACGTCAGCGAGAAAACCGCCGAGAAGGCCAGCGTCTCCGAGGGCGAAGGCGAGAAGGCCGGCAAGGAGCCCGAGGACGACCTCAGAACCGCCGGAGAGAAGCTCGCCGACTCCTACGACCGGCTCGAAGAACCCGAGGAGGCCGTCGGCGAGTGGCGCGAATCCATCAACCACGTCGCCCGGGCGGCCGACTCGGCCACCCGGAAGGCGCTCCGCAAGGTCGAAGACAGCGTCTACCAGAACGTCATGACGCAGGTCTCGCCGTACTACTTCGACAACGAACTCGTCAGCGCCAACGTCCGGTCGGTCGGCGAGGGCGACGACTACGTCTTCGAGGTGAACATCAACGACGACGACCTGAAGATCCGCGTCTCCAACAAACTCGCCGACTACGAGACCTCGGTCGACCGCTGGCACGTCGACATTCCGAAGGAAACCGACGTCGCCGAAGCCGTCGAGGGCCACCCGCCACCCGAAGAGGGCGACGAGGAGACCCACGGCGAGTCCGAACCGACGAAGAACTAGCGTCGGACGTAACTGCTCGAAGTTCCGTCTCGTGACGTGCCTCGAGACGGACTGTTATCTACTCCAACTCGATTTTGCGGACGAACTCCAGATCGCGAATCTCGTTGAGCAACTCACCCGGAATCGGCTCCTCGGTGATGATGTAGAGCTTCGGCTCGTCGGTGAACTCCGGGTCCTCGCTTATCGTCTGCCGGATGGAGATGCCGTCGTCGGCCAGCATGCCGGTAATCGTCGCGACGATGCCGGGCTGGTCGGCATCGGTCGGTCCGACGGTGAGGACGTTCAGGTCCAACACCGGCGCCAGGTCCATCAGTGACGGAATCGCCGAGATGTTCTGGAAGATGCGTCGGAGTTCGTCGTCGGCGAGGATGGCGTCGGTCGTCGCATCGACCACGCGACGGTCAACGTCGATCTCGCGGGCGATTCCCGTGTTGGGGATTTCGATACCGCCCGAAACGACGCGCCCCTCGTCGTTGACCGAGAACCCACGTTCGAGCAACAGCCGAATGACAGCCTGCTGGCTGGGGCTGTCCTCGAATTTCCGCATGATCTCGTCGAACATACGCGTTCGTCGAAGGGAGGGGTGTTGTTAGTTGCGCCGACTGCGGGCCGCCGGTCGCCGGCGATTGGACGGCCTTTTGTCCGCCGGCGGCCGACCGACTAACATGGAGCTCTCAGAGATGTTCGCGCGGATGCCGTACAACGACCACCTCGGCATCGAACTGGTGGAGGCTGAGGACGGCCACGCGGTCGGAGAGTTGGAACTCGCCGAGGAGCACTCCTCGAACCCGGACCGGTTCATCGCCCACGGCGGCGTAGCCTACTCGCTGGCCGACACCGTCGGTGGCGCGGCGGTCATCTCCGCGAACTTCACCGTCACGCCGACCATCAACATGCGGATGGACTACCTCGCACCCGCGACTGGCGGGACGCTCCGTGCGGAGGCCGAGGTCATCCGCAATGGCGACAGCGTCGCCACTGTCTCGGTCGACGTGACCGACGAGGACGGAACCGACATCGCAACCGCCCGCGGGACCTACAAGACAGGCGGCGGCGATGGTGGGTCGGCATGGCGCGGCGAGGACGCCGAATAGCGAACAGGCGATGCAATACCTCCCGACCGACGCTGCACCACGCTCCCGCGAGACGCCGGCCGGCAGTTCTCAGGTCATACCGGCAGTGGCCGCGTTTTTGCTTATAAATAATGGTGGTGATTCTGGGACTTTTGTTGGATAGAGCGTGGCGAGTTCCCTGACTGCAATACCCCCGAAGCCCTCGGCCGGCTGGCGGACGCTCAGCGACATATCCTCATGGTTCGAAAGACGCCTTTGGCGTCTTTCGTCATCACGAAAGGCGCGTAGCGCCTTTCGAACGACTTCGTTCGGATAGAGGTCGCTGAGACGACCACACAAGCGCCAACCGGCCTCGCCCTTCGATTCCGCCAGGCTCCACAACCGCACCACTAGCCTCCCCAACCGACTCCTTCCCTCACTTCGTTCGGTCAGTCGTCCCTCACGGCTCCCTTCGGTCGCCGTTCGGGTATTCGAGGGTCTCGCTCCCTCCGGTCGCTCCGACCCTCTCAATCCCTCGCACGGTATCGTCCGGCCGCCGCTCACGGACTTACGGGTCGCTTCGCTCCCCGTTCGCCATCGAGGGTTCCCTTCGGTCACCCTCGCAACCTCGCGGCGGCCGGCCAGCGCGCGCCGAGGGCTTTCTGGCTGTTTGCGTTTGGACTGTCGTCGAAGTTCTATTTATAAAAGAAAGAAGCAGCGATTAGTCGTCAGCAGGCGTCGCGCCGGAACTGCCCTCTACGCTCGCATCGGGCACAGTACCGTCGTCGTTCCAGCCGCGGAGGTCGTAGTAGTTGTCGAGTTCGTCGTCGAGACCTTCCAGTTCGTAGGGCAGGTCGTCGTCGTCCGCGCGGTCGAAGCCGCGCTTGTTGTTGAAGTGGCGTTCGAGGCCGATGATGCGGCCGCCGACCTCTTGAATGGTCTCCCAGTCGGTGTCGAACAGGCGGGCGTACCGGTCGTGGGTCATGTTCGAGAAGGCGAACTTACAGAGGACGCCGGAGTCGTGGACGGCGTTCTTGTTCTCCATCTCGATGAGGCGGTCAGATTTGCCCTCGACGCCGTCGGAATCGAGCGCCTGGTCTGGGGCAACGAGCGGGTACTCGAGCTGGTACATCTCGGCGTACATGTGGTCGGCGCCGCGGTTCGAGGTGGCGAAAGAGAGGCCCTGCCCGTTGAGCGTGCGGCCGTCGTGGGCGGCGAACTCCATGCCCTTCATCGTCCAGTTGTCGACGCCCAACTCGTCGTGGAAGCGGTCGATGCCCTCGGCGAGGGTGTCGCCGATGCCTTCGCGGTGGGCGATTTTCTCGATGGTCTCGTGGATGAGGTCGGTGTTGCCGAACTCGTCTTCGGCGGCGAGATAGGCGGCGATGGCGTCGCCACAGGAGATCGTATCGAGGCCGTACTGGTCGCAGAGTTCGTTGGACTTCATGATGGCGGCGAAATCGTCCACGAGGGCGTTCGAGCCGAAGGACATCATCGTCTCGTATTCGGGGCCCTCGGTTTCGAGGCCGCTTTCCTCGTCGCGGGTCGGGAGTTTGCAGGCGAAGGCACACGACGAGCAGGTGCCCTTCTTGTACTTGTGCTCGATGACGGCGGCGGAGCCGATCTGGTCGACCTTGTCGTAGCTGAGTTCCTCGAAGTACTTGGTCGGCAGCGCGCCGACGGAGTTGGCGTAATCGGAGACGGAGACGGTACCGGCGTCCTTCATGGGGCTGCTGGACTCGGAGGCCTCCGTGTGAATCTCCATGATGAGGTCGTCGTCGAGGCCCTCGATGTCGGGACGGGAGTCGCCGTCGAAGGTGAGGAACTTGACGTTCTTGGCGCCGAGAACGGCGCCGAGGCCGCCGCGGCCGAACGCGCGGGACTCGGAGGTCATGATGGATGCGAAGCGAACCTCGTTTTCGCCCGCGGGGCCGACGACGGCGGTGTGTTCCGCATCGAGGCCCGCCGACTCCTCGATGTGTTCGATGGTCTCCTCGACGGTCGCTGCCTCGAGTTCGTCGACCGTCTCGAACTCGACGCCCTCGTCGGTGACGTGGATGCCGACGAGTTCGTCGCTGGCACCGGCGATTTCGACCGCGGAGTACCCGGTGTCGACGAACGGCCGGGACATGAAGCCGCCGGCGTTCGACGACAGCAGGCCGTCGGTGAGCGGCGAGAGGCCGGTACAGGACATCCGGCCGGTGTAGCTCATCATCGACGTCTGGAGCGGGCCGGCCGCGAAGACCAGTCGGTTCTCCGGGCCGAGCGGGTCGGCGTCGAAGGGGATGCGGTCGTGGGCGAGTTTCGTCCCGACGCCGCGGCCACCGATGAACGATTCGAGCACGTCGTCGATCGCCGCCTCCGTCGTCTCCTGTGTGCCGACGTCGATAGTGAGTAGCGGACCCTCGCTGTGTATCATTGTCTGTGGATAGGTTACACCGACCCACAATAAAGCGTGCGCCGTCGGACCGAGGGACGTTCTTGGGCGGGCGGTCCGGTTCCGCGTCGGAGGCCGACACGGAGACGATTAAAAAGGCCGGCTATGGCCACCAGCAGGCCTATTCAGGAATCCGCTAACACTCGGTCGATGACGGATTACGACTCCCTGACACGACGGCGACTGCTCCGTGCTGGCGTCGCGAGCGCGGTCGGCATCGGCGGCATCGGCGCGGCGTCCGCGACCGACACCGACGGCGTGGACGAAACGGCGGTGCGGGATTCGGCCGAACGAATCGGTCCGTGGGACCTGAGCGGCCTCGACGACGCCACCGAGACCGTCGACGCCGCGTCGGTTCCCGAACGGTCCTCGGGTATCGGCCCGGGGTCGATGCTCCTCATCGAACGGGACGGCACCACCGCCGGTTGTACCGCCAACTTCGTCTGGGAGGACGGCGGTTCCTACTACCTCGGCGCGGCGGGCCATTGCTTCCTCGCCGACGGCGCCGTCGGCGAGAACACCGCCCCCGGCGGGGACTCCCTCGATATCACCGTCCGGGTCGGCGTCGACGACTTCACCTTCGGGGGGCTGACGGCCCTGAACGGTCTGCGCGGGACGACCTACGAACTCGGCGACGTGGTCTACGCCCGACAGGCCGCGGACGACGGCACGCAGGTCGGCCACGATTTCGGACTGGTCGAGATTCCGCAGGAGGCCATCGACGCCGGCATCGTCGACCCCTCCCTGCCGCAGTTCGGCGGGCCGACCGGCGTCGTCGAGTCGGGGGCGCTTCCCGCGGGCGAGCCCATCTGCCAGTACGGCAACGGCGTCGCCAACGGCGAGGTCTTCCCGACGAAGGGCCGCCGCGGCGCCTCGCTCGGCGACCTCGGCGACTACCGGAGCTGGTATGCGGCCCTCCGGGGGTCGCCCGGCGACTCCGGGTCGGCCATCCTCGGTGCGGACCCGACCGCCGACCCCGAGGGGACGGTCGCGGCGGGCGCGCTGACCCATCTCACGGCACAGGGAACGGCGGGGACGACCGTCGAGCGCTGCAAGGAGATGACAGGCGAGGACGTCGGTCTGAACGTCGCCGTCGTCCAGCAGGGCGAGCTGTAGCGTCGCCTAATCTCCGCGGCAGACGGCCATCGCGTCTCGGACCGCATCGTGGTCGCCGATGAGCGTGAGGTGGTCGCCGCGTTCGAGGACGTAGTCGGCATCCGGGACGAACGTCTCGCCGTCGTGTGTGACGAGGCCGATGAGACACCGGCCCGGGAGTTCGGGGCCGACCTCCCGTATCGGCCGGCCGATGAACTCCTCCGACTTCACCGTCACTTCCTGAACGTCGCCGCCCTCCTCGATGTTCCGGGCCCAGCGGGCCATCGCCGGGCGCTCGATGGCGTTGTCGATGGCCTGTGCGGTCGCCAGCGTCGAGGAAATCGTATCGACGCCCAGTTCCTCGAAGGCCTCGACGTTCTCGGCGTCGTTGACGCGACAGACGACCCGTTCGGTGTCGAGTTTCGTGGTGGCGAGTTGGCCGATCAGGAGGTTCACCTCGTCGTCGCCGGTCGTCGCAACGACCGTCCGGGCGTTGTCGGCCCCGGCGGACCGAAGCGTCTCTATCTTCGTGCCGTCGCCGATGTGGACGGCAAAGCCCGCTTCGCGGGCTTGTTCGATGACTGTTTCGTCGTTTTCGATGATAACGACGTTCTCTCCCCGGTCTTCGAGACGGCGGGCGACCTCGCGGCCGACCTGTCCGCCGCCGATGACGAGTACACGCATTGGTATCACATCCAGGAACTCCGCGATGTGGCGGGCGAGACCGCCCTGCAGAACGACCGTCGAGAGGATGACGAGGAAGACGGTGCCGACCAGGAGGGTTGCGGCCTCGTCGTTGCCCGCCGCCTGCAGTTCGATGGCGAAAAGCGTCGCGACCGACGCGGGGATGATGCCCCGCGGGCCGACGAAGCCGACGAACAGCCGCTCGTTGCGGGTGAAGTCCCCGCCGACCGTCGAGAGGTAGACCAAGAGCGGCCGGATGACGAACATGATCGCGAGGACGACGACCACGCCGCCCATCCCCAGAGCCAGCAGGTCCCCGAGTTCGAGCAGCGCGGCGAGAGCGATGAAGACGAACGACAGCACGATGAGCGTGATGTCGCCCTTGAAATCCGAAATCTGCTCCTCGTAGGGGAGATCGAGGTTGCCGAGGACGACGCCCGCGGTCGCGACGGCGGCGACGCCGGCCTCGCTTGCGACCGTCTCGCCGGCGCCGAAGGCGACCAGCGCACCAGCCAGCACGACGAGGCGGGCGTTCTGCGGGGCGCTTCCCGGTGAGAGGTCGATATACCGGAGGACCAGCCACACGATGCCCGCAACGACGAGACCGATGGCGACGCCGCCCCCGAACCGCTCGATGAAGAGGCCGAGAAACGCCGACAGCGTCGGTTCGTCTAGCCGAAGTGTCTTGAACACCACCACGGCGAGGATGGCGGCGGTCACGTCGTTGACGATACCCTCGGTCTCGAGTGCGGCCTGCACCCGGTCGCGGACGGGCACCACCGAGAGTATCGGCGTGATGACCGTCGGGCCCGTCGCGACGAGCAGCGCGCCGATGAGGAAGGCGAGCCCCCAGCCCGCCCCGAGGGCGAACCGGACGACGGCGGCCGTTCCCACCAAGGCGACGAGGGCACCGATGGTGATGAGCCGGAGGCTCTCGCTGGTGGCCTGCCGGAGCTTTTCGATGCGGAGGTGGAAGGCGCCCTCGAAGACGATGATAGCGACCGACAGGCCGACGATAGCCGGAAGCGATGCGAAGGAGTCGTCCGTGATGACGCCCATCCCCTCGGGCCCGAGGGCGATGCCTGCGGCCAGCAGGAAGACGATACTCGGGACCTCGAAGCGGTCCGCGAGTAGCTGGGCGGCGACGCCGATGGCGATGATAGCCGCGACAAGCGGAATCAGTTGGCTCGACACGGACTGGCCTCCATCGACTACCGGTTCTGCTGCCAGTCGAATAAACCCCTGCGGTACCGAGGTCGATTACGCCTCGCGGTCGTCGAGATAGTGCAGCACACCGCGGACGTTCATCGCGATCTGACCGCTGGTCATCTCTTCATCCCAGACCTCGCTGATATCGTGCTCGGCGACGAAATGTTCGATGACCGCCTCGTCGTCGTCCAGTTCCGCTCGCTTTTCGGCGACGGCTTCGACCCACGCAGTGATCACGTCGACGTACTCCGAGAGCCGGTCGTCGGTCGGCGCGTCCCCGAAGTGACCGTAACAGAGTATCTCGGGGTCGAGTCGGGCGATCATGCGGGCGTCCTCGATGACGCCTTCGAGGGCGAAGCCCGGCGGTGGCGACGTCTCGTGGATGGCGTCCCACTCGGGAATGTAGATACCTGCTGCGTCGGCAGTGAAGACGACGGCGTCGTCGCGTTCGTGGAAGACGAGTTGGTGGAACGCGTGGCCGGGCGCGTGGTGGGCGTGGAGTTGGCGGTCGCCGAGGTCGACCGTCGCGCCGTCGTGGAGCGGTTCGATTCGGTCGACCGGGACGGGCTTCGGCTTCGTGTAGTGTTCGATTACGTCGCCGACGGCCTCCTTCGTGCCCTCCCAGAGGGGGTCGGGGTCGGTGAGGAACGTCGCGCCGCTTTCGTGAACGTAGACGTCGGCGTCCGTCTCGTCGGCGATGAACCCCGCCCCGCCGGCGTGGTCGAGATGGACGTGCGTGGGGATGATGGCCGCCAAGTCGGCCGGCGCGATGCCGACCGTCTCCAGCGCATCGAGAATCAACTCGTAGTTGGTCCCGATACCCGTATCGACGATTGCCGGCCGCTCGGCGTCGAGGATGTAGACCGCGCCGTACTCGGGGGTGTCGTACATCCCCGTATCGACGTAGAAGAGGTCCGTCGCGCCGTCGACTTCGTGAACGTCTCCGATTGCCATACCGAAGGTGGGCACCCGGCAGTCCTAAAGCCAGCGGACCCCGGAATCGCGGTCAGTTCACAGCGTTCCGCGAAGCACGTTCCAGAGGTCGTTCTGCCGCTTCTGGAGGACGGCGACCGGCGAGACGACCCGGTACTCGCCGGTTTCCTTCTGTTCGGCCAGTCCCTCGCTCTCGAAGGATTCGAGCGTCGACTCGACGACGTCCTCCGAGAAGATGACCCGACTGGCGATGTCGGCGGGCGTGCCGCTGCCGAGCGTCTGCGCGGCGAGATACACCGAGACGCGCTGGGGGCTCTCCAGGACCTCGACGAGCAGTTCGTTGACGAGGCCGCCGCCCGTCTCCTTGTCGGGGACCTGCGTTTTGACCATCTCGTCTTCGGTCAGCGGTTCGGCCTCCTGTAAGCGCTCTTCGAGGTGTGCGAGGGCCGTCTTCCGGGCTTTGCCGTCCTCTTCGCGCTCGATGAGTCGCTCCAGCGAAGCGGGTTCGGTGATGTCGTCCGCGAGGGCTTTCAGTTCCGCGACGGTGACGTCGGCAGGGTCGACGTCGACGAGGTCATCGGCCCGAATCTCGTCGTCGGTCGTAAAGCCCACCTCGCCGTAGCCGTCGACCTGCAGGCCGAGTTCGATCTCGTGGACGCCCATGCGCAGGCGCTCGCGGTCCAGAATCACCTGCACCGTCTCCGCGAGGTCCAACTCCAGTGGGTTCTCCGGCGTTATCTCGTCGGCCCTGAAGCGTTCCTCCGGCGAAACCTCGAGGATGATGTCCTCCTTCGGAACGTCCTCCCCGTCCACTCGGGCCGCCGTCACGCCATGAAACCCCGTCTCGATGAGCCGGTTCTTCAGCTCGAATTCGACCCCGCGTTCGGTGTTTTCGAGGCTCTCCCACGTGAAGAGCCGCTCGAGATACTGCTCTATCATATGCCGAGCGTCCGTCTCCGCGTACTTCGGTCTGTCGTCAACTCTACACGACGGATTCGCCGTTTTTGGGGACTGTCCAATCCCCGTTTTCCCCCGACCGAAAGAGGCACCACCCTCGAAACCCTGTATCCGATAATGAGCCAACAGGCCGAGCCGCTCGACGTCGAGCGTCTTCGCGAGGACTTTCCCATCCTGAAGCGGGAGTTCGACGGGACGCAACTCGTCTATCTCGACAACGCGGCCACGACCCAGACGCCGGAACCGGTCATCGAGTCCATCACGGACTACTACCGGCGCTACAACGCCAACGTCCACCGCGGCATCCACCAGTTGAGTCAGGAGGCCTCCATCGCCTACGAGGAGGCCCACGACCGGGTCGCCGAGTTCATCGGCGCCTCCGGCGGCCGCGAGGAAATCGTCTTCACGAAGAACACGACCGAGTCGATGAACCTCGTCGCCTACGCGTGGGGGCTGAACGAACTCGGCCCCGGTGACGAGGTCGTGCTGACGGAGATGGAACACCACTCGTCGCTGGTCACGTGGCAGCAAATCGCCAAGCGCACCGGCGCCGACTACAAGTACATCCCCATCACCGACGAGGGCCGTCTCGACATGGACGCCGCCCGCGAGATGATTACCGACGACACGCGGATGGTCTCGGCGGTCCACGTCTCGAACACGCTCGGGACCATCAACCCCGTCGGCGAACTGGCCGACATCGCCCACGACCACGACGCCTACATGTTCGTCGACGGCGCCCAGTCGGTGCCGAACCGCCCGGTCGACGTCGAGGCAATCGACGCCGACTTCATGGCCTTCTCCGGCCACAAGATGTGCGGCCCGACGGGCATCGGCGTCCTCTACGGCAAGGAACACATCCTCGAGGGGATGGAGCCGTACCTCTACGGCGGCGAGATGATACTGAAAGTCACCTACGAGGATTCGAAGTGGAACGAACTGCCGTGGAAGTACGAAGCCGGCACGCCGCCCATCTCGCAGGGTATCGCGCTGGCGGAGGCCTGCGACTATCTCGACGATATCGGCCTCGAGAACATCCAGCGCCACGAGGCCGAACTCGCCGAGTACGCCTACGAGCAGTTGACCGCGAAGGACGACGTGGAGGTCTACGGCCCGCCCGCCGACGACCGCGGCGGCCTCGTCGCCTTCAACCTCGACGGCGTCCACGCTCACGACCTCTCCAGCATCCTCAACGACAGCGCCGTCGCCATCCGCGCCGGCGACCACTGCACCCAACCGCTCCACGACGTCCTCGGCACCGCCGCGTCCGCGCGAGCCTCGTTCTACCTCTACAACACGAAGGCAGAGGTCGACGAACTGGTCGAAGCGGTCGACGACGCGCGACAGCTCTTTAAGTAACTCAGGACTCCTTTCCCCGATATTCGACCTCGAAGACCCGCCCGAGACCCATCAGCCCGGCGACGCCGAGCGTCGCGATGTTGGCGTAGTGGCGACCGGGAACGGCGAAAGCGGTCGCGACGAGCGCGCTGGCACCCAAAAGGAGATGGATGCGGATACTGGGCACGTAGTCGGTCGCGAGGTCGGCGACGACCGCGGCGAGGGCGGGCACCGCGGCCAGCATCGCGAAGACGACGACCGCGTCGGGTTGGTTCCGCCCGTAGGCGGTGTTGGCGGCGAGGAGACACGCCGCACCCGCGAGCGCGAGGATGAGGCCGTCGTCGGAGATTCGCGTCCCGCCGCCTTCGTCGTCGCCGTCGTCGCTCATACCCACCCCTGCTGGCGGGAGGGTATTCGCCTTTGTGCTCCATGCCGTCGCTCGCACCCCACGTCGGCGATGCGGGGAATACAGAGCGGACGACCCGTGTCGGAGCGTACCACCCCGACCGACGCCCTTTTGAGTGTCATTCCCCTTCCCTAGGACAACAATGGGTATGGGCTCGGACATGTACCGCCAGCAGATCCTCGACCACTACAAGAATCCCCGCAACTACGGGGAACTCGAGGACCCCGACATCGAGCACGTCGGCGAGAACCCGATGTGCGGCGACACCATCAAGATGTTCGTGGAACTGGCGGACGACGACGAGACGATAGAGCACGTGAGTTTCATCGGCGACGGCTGCGCCATCAGTCAGGCCTCCGCGAGCATGCTCTCCGGCGAACTGCAGGGCAAGACCCTCGGGGAGGTCCGAGAGATGGACCGCGAGGACATCGAGGACATGCTGGGCGTCGAACTCAGCCCGATGCGTATCAAATGCGCCGTCCTCGCCGAGAAAGTCGCACAGGACGGCATCAAGATTCACGAGGGCGACGCCGACATCGACGAGACGACGACGGAGTAGAACGGACCTCCAGCTTTTTGGTGGGTGGGAACGTACCACATAGTATGTCCACCGAGGAGCAACAGCCCCACGTACGGTTCGGTCAGACCGTCTACGACGACGAGGGCAACGAACTGGGACAGGTCCGGAACTTCGGCGACGACGGGTTCTACGTATCGATGCTGGAGGGCGTCTCGACGGCCTCTCAGGCCGAGAGCAAGGCCGGCGAGAAGACGCTGATGTGGCGCTGCATGGAGTGTGGAGAGGTCGGCGAAATCGACGACATTCCGGACATGTGTCCCTCCTGCGGCGCCTCCGGGGAGAGCATCGCATACCTCGAAGAGGACTGAGCAGGGGCGGACCGAGAACGCACCTTTTCTATCCGGCCGCTCGAAGCGGGCAGTATGAACGTCGTCGTCTTCGGCGCCGGCAGTCTCGGGAGCCTGCTCGGCGGCCTCCTCGCCCGCGAACACGCGGTGACGCTCGTCGGGCGCGACCCGCACATGGAAACCGTCCGGGCCGAGGGCCTCCGCATCACCGGCGCCGTCGAGGAGACCGTGTATCCGGAGGCGAGAACGGACCCGCCCGCCGAGGCCGACCTCGCGCTCGTCTGCGTGAAGGCCTTCGATACGCCGAAGGCGGCCGACGCGCTCGCCGACGTCGACCTCGACTGCTGTCTCTCGGTGCAGAACGGCATGGGCAACGAGAACCTACTGGCCGAGCGCCTCGACGTGCCCGTGCTGGCGGGCACCTGCACCTACGGCGCGCTCTCGTCGACCCCCGGCGTCGTCCGCTGTACCGGCATCGGTGAAGTCGTCCTCGGCGCCCGGGAGGGTGGCCACTCGGCGGCCGCCGAGACGGTCGGCGAGGCCTTCGAGTCGGCCGATATCGTCACGGCCGTCGCCGAGGACATGCCGCGGCGACTCTGGGAGAAACTCGCGGTCAACGCCGGCATCAACGCGACGACGGCGCTGGCCCGCGTCGATAACGGCGCGCTACTGGACGGCGATGCGAACGCCGTCGCGACGGCGGCGGGCCGAGAGGTCGCTCGCGTCGCTCGTGCGGAGGGCGTCGACCTCTCGCAGGCCGAGGCCGAGCGGGCGGTCGAACGCGTCGCCGAGGCGACCGCCGACAACACCTCCTCGATGCAGCAGGACGTACTCGCCGAGCGGCGAACCGAGGTCGACGCCATCGGCGGCTACGTCCTCGAACGGGCCGACGAACGCGGCATCGACGTGCCCGTCAACGCGACGATGACGCGGCTGTTGCGGGCGTGGGAGAGCGGTCAGGGGTTCCGTCCCTAGTTAGAGTTCCAGCACGTACCGGTTCTCCTGATAGGTACCCTCGCCGATGCGGGTCCGGCTTTCGTCGGCCCGTTCGAAGCCGAACCGCTCGTAGAAGGCGTTTCCGGGGTCGTTCTCCGCGAGCACCATCGCGTGTATTCGGTCGACGTCGTAGCCGGCGAGTGCCTGCCGCGTCCCTTCGAGTAACTCGCCGCCGACGCCCCGCCCCCGGTGGTCGGGATGGACGTAGAGTCGGAGGATGTACCCCTCGGCTTCGGACCCGTTCCACGTCGCGTGTGCGAAGCCGACGACCTCGCCGTCGCGTTCGGCGACCAACAGTTCCGTCCGCCCCTCGGCGATGGCATCCGCGAGTCCGTCGGACCCGTACCACTCCGAAACCGCCTCCTGCGCCGTCTCTCTGGTCAGAATCGCCGGGTAATCCACCTCCCACGACCGCTCGGCGACCCGTCTGATAGCGTCGATGTCCGCATCAGTCGCCTCTCGTAGTTCCATGCCATCACATACCACGCCCTCGCCGTTAGACCTTTCTCTGCATCCAGCGCGCTCGAAAGCCAGCCTCGCCGCTCGCTACTCCATGTAGCCGAGGTCCTGAAGCCGCTCTTTGGCCTCCTCGTCCATGTGGTCGAGCGCCTCGTCGGCGTCCGCGGCGGCGTCGCCCCACTCGTCGGCCGCCCGGTCCTCGAAGCGTTCGAGTGCGGCCAGCACCTCCTCGATGACCTCGTCGTCGGTTCCCACGCGCTCGGTTTCGCCGGGGTCCGTATCGAGGCGATAGGCCTCGTCCGGAATCCGCTCGTTTCGGATGTACTTGCCGTCGGGGCGCCGGGCGGCCCGCATCCGCGAGTAGAACCGGGAGTTCTCGTCGAGGTCGATACCGGCCTCGGCGGCCTTCGTTTCGAGTTGATTGAGTTCGACCACGGGCCGGTGATAGTCGACGAAGGCGAACTCGCCGTCCTCGATGTCCCGGCCCTCGGTCAGCAGGGAGCGGTTCGAGTCGAAACGGCGGGAGCCGACCCGGTCGGTGTAGTCGGCAGCGCCCGTGGCGTCCAGCACGGTATCGTAGAGGTCCAGCAGTTCGACCTGCTCGTCGGTGCGGCCCGCCTCGACGTCGGGGTGTTTGACCATTAGCGGGACGTTGACCAGCGGGTCGTAGATGCCGAACTCGTGGCCGTAGAGGCCGTGTTCGCCGTGGAGTTCGCCGTGGTCCGCACAGACGACGACCAGCGTGTCGTCCCACTGGTCGGTCTCCTTGAGGTGGTCGAAAAGCCGCTGGAGTTCCGCGTCGATGTGGCGGATTTCGGCGTCGTAGAGGCCCTCGATGTCCTCGAACTCCTCGTCGCTAATCGCCCGTGCGCCCGAGTTGTACTCCTTGGAGTTCTGACAGACTGCGTGGGGGTCGACGCCCGGCGCGAACTCCTCGCGGTACTCCTCGGGCGGGTAGTACGGCAGGTGGGCGTCCATCAGGTTGATGAAGGCGAACCAGTCGTCGTTGTCGTCGATGAAGTCCATCGTGTTGTCGACGATACGCGGCGTCTTCGAGGCCTCGCCCTCGCCGCTGGCGAGATATTCGTGAATCTCGTTGCCGACCTCGACGAGGCGGTCGGCGACGCCGCGGAACCGGCTATCGGTGAGTTTCTGCCAGAAACTCGCCAGCGCGCCCGAGAGGACGTCGCCGGGCAGGACCTTGAAGAAGTTGTCCTGGTCCTCGAAGCCAGCAGTGAGTCGGGTGTAGGGCGTAATCCACGCGTTCGAGGAGTAGCAGGCGGTCGCATAGCCCGCCTCGGAGACGGTCTGTGCGAGCGTGCCCATATCGTCAGGCAGGTAGGGCGCCTCCTGTGTGGCGGTGTGCTGGGCCGGATACCGGCCCGTGAACATCGAACCGTGGACGGGCAGCGTCCACGGCGCCTGCGCGACGGCCTGCTCGTAGACGAGCGCCTCCTCGGCGAAGGCCTCCAGTCCCGGTGTCGTCGGCCGGTCGTAGCCGTAGGGCGTCAGGTGGCTCTTGCGAACCGTATCCATTACCACGAACAGCACGTTCCGGCCGTCGTCAGCGGGCATGCTGGCTGACACTCCGGGAGTTGGAGGCTTAAATACCGTGGTGTACCCTCAGCGCGCCGTTGGCCCGCCGTCACTCGAAAAGCGGTTCGAGTTCGCTCTCGTAGCAGGTCCGACAGACGTACCGGTCGATGACCCCCGATTCGCCGTGGGTGTGGACGAGCACGTGGACCGTCTCGTCGAACGGGACCTCACGCGAGCACATCCCGCATGCCTCCACCGCCATACCCATAGCTGTGTTCCGTGTGACCAAATACCATTCCCTCGTGGGAGCGAAGTCACAGCTAAGGGCCGGTAGAAAACGGGGAAATTACGCGCGAGTTAGAACGGGGCTTCGGGACCTTCGTCGGCCTCGTCGTCGCTGTCGCCCTCGTGGCCGGGGAAGGACGGCGACATCTGGCCGCCGGCCATGCCCTCGCTGCCGCCGCTCATGCCGGTGTCGGCGTGGACGGTGTCGATTTCGGGAATCTCCTCGGTCATCCGACTCTTGATGGCCTGAATCGTCATGGGGGAGATGCCACAGCCGGAACAGGCGCCACCGAGCATGATGGTGACCTCGCCGGCCTCGCGGTCGAGGTTCTGGACGGCGGCGCTGCCGCCATGCATCTGAATCTGCGGGAAGTTGCGCCGGAGGAAGTTGCTGATGCGCTCGCGAAGGTCCTCGTCGGCGTCGGCGGGTTCGGTGCTCATGAAAGGGCCTATGCAGTGCAGGCGTATGAAGATTTGGCTCCCGGCGTCGGTCGGCATCGCCGTCCGGCGTCCGCCGACCGAGCGACGGCTGTCTGACGGGAGTTTATAGGCGATGCTGACGGCTACGTAGATATGCCAACGCGCCGCCATCTGCTCGCTACCGCCGGAATCGCCGTCGCGGGAGCCGGCTGTATGGGTGCCCTCGGCGACGAGGGCGATTCGAGCCCCGAAGACGACGGCAACCCGACGACCGAATCGGCCGCGACCATCGAACTCGGGGAACTCGCCGTCGAGAACAACCACGAGGAGGCCCACCAGATACAGCTCGCCATCGAGGACGGCGAGGAGGTCCTCGAACTGGGGACCTACGACCTCGAAGCCGGCGGCAGCACGACCGTCGAGGGAGAATGGCTAGAGGAGGCCGGCGACTACCGCATCCACGCACGGCTGGACGACGGCGAGGTTCGGACCGCCGACATCTCGGAGAAGGGCGGCGAGGAGGTCGACTGCGTGCGGGTGCTGGTTCGGGTCGGCCGCGGCGGCCGACTCGACATCTGGGACGGCGCCGGCTGTGAAGACGCTTAGTTCTCGAAGGTCCGTTCGAGTTCCGTCTCTATCTCCTCGACGTACTCCTCGAGGACCGCCTCGAACTTCTCTTCGCTCGCGACGACGCCGGTCAGGCGGTCGTAGGGGTCCTCGGGCACTTCGAGGTAGAAGCCCTCCTCGTCGTCGTAGAACGGCTCGGACTCGTTGAGTATCTGCTGATCGATGCCGTGAACCAGCGTCGAATCGTAGGTCTCGTTGACGCGGTTGAAGGCGTTCTTGTAGGCCTGCTGGAGCTGCGGGAAGAAGTCGGTGAACTTCTTTTCCTCGAAGGTTTCGGCGTCCATGCGCCGCTGTTAGGCGCGGGCGCCTAAAAGACGGTCGAACGCGACCGCGGCCGGTCCCGCAGGGGAGCGAACACAAGCGACTTGACCGCCCCGGGAGAGACGCCGGTATGTACCGGAGCGGTGCGTTCGTCGCCGACCACGTCACGCCCACGACCGACGAGCAGGTCCAGCCCAACGGGGTCGACCTGACGCTCGAAGCCGTCTACGAACAGCGCGAACCCGGCCGCATCGGACGGGACGGCAAGGAGGTCGGGTCCCGCCACCGCCGCCCGGCCGACCCCGTCGTCGAAGGGTCCTCCATCGACGAGGTGACCGAACAGAACGACACCTACTACCTCCCGCCGGGCGGCTACGTCGTCCAGTACGCCGAAATCGTCTCGATTCCCGACGACCACGTCGGCTTCATCTACCCCCGCTCGTCGCTGATGCGGAACTCCTGTATGCTCAACACCGCCGTCTGGGACGCCGGCTACGAGGGGAAAGGCGAGGGGCTGCTCGAAGTTCACCACGACATCGAGATCGAGACCGGCGCCCGCATCGCCCAGCTCGTCCTCGCGGAAGCCGAAGGCGAGGCGACCTACGACGGCAGTTACCAGAACGAGAACCTCTAGCCGGCCACCACAACGGGGGCCCGTATCGCCTCCCCAACCGCGTTCGCTATCGGGCTCGAGTGCCACTCCGAGTATCGACTTAAAACACCAGACATGCACAGCCAAATCGCTATCGGTGGGGAAACGAATGGACCGACAACTCCGAGGTTCGGGGGCCTCCCACACAATGTCATTCAGTAACGCACGGCGGCTGTTCGCGCTGTTGGTGGCGGTGCTGGTCGTCTGCTCGTTCGTCGCCGTTCCCGTCGCGGGAGTAGGCGACGGCACCACGCTGGGAGACGGCTTCGACGGGACGAGTAGTTCGACCGACTCGGACACCACCGACTCCGAGGACGGGGCGTCAAGCGACGACACCGACGAGACGTCGAGCACGGGGGATACGTCGACCACCGACGAGACGGAAGACGACTCCGACGACGGCGATACATCGACCGATGGAACCGACGACGGCGACACCTCCACCGACGACGAAACCGACACGAACACGACGGACGAGGTGCGGGACACCGTCGAGAGAACGGCCGACGCCCTCGACGAGTCGACCGATACGACCACCGACACCGTCGACGACACGACCGAGACCGTCGAGGACACCGTCGACGACACCACGGATACGGTCGAGACGACCACCGAGGACTCCGTCGAGACGCTTTCGCTTGGCGAGGCGCTCGTCTCGCCAGCATCGACCGACCCCGCTGACGTCGTCTCCCCCCAACTGTCCACCGACGAGTCGCTGCAACTCGACGGGACCGATGGTGACGGAGTCGATGACACCGGAGCCGACACGGACCGTGCCAGCTACCACGAGACCGCGGTCGCCGACGCCGACGATGCCGACGACGGCCACGCTGTCGCGGCGACTACGACCAGCGGCGCCGGCGGCCAACCGGTTCCCGACGCCCCCGTCGGTGGCGCCGCCATCAGCATTAGCATGCTCGCAGCGATGGCCGCTCTCCGAACCACGCCGCTGGTCGCCGGCGGCGTTCCCACCCTCGGGTCCATCAGCGCCAGCATTTCGATGCCGGCCATCCTGAGTAAGCTTCGGCCCTTCGTCTTCCCGCTCCGATACAGCCGCTACGACGATTCGGACCCCCTCGAACACGAGGCCCGCGAGGAGGTCTACGAAATCGTCAACGAGTCCCCCGGCTCCTACCTCTCGGAACTCTCCGAGGAGGCCGACCTCCCGCTGTCGACGACGCGACACCACGTCAGGGTCCTCGAACGCGAGGACCTCGTCTCCGGCGCCAAACTGCGGGGCAAGCGCCGCTTCTATCCCGCCTACGCCGAAGGCGTCGAACTCGCCGCCGCGCTCAACGACGAGGCGACCGCCACCATCATCGACGCCATCGCCCGCCTCGGCGCCGCCTCCGTCAGCGACCTCGCCGACGACATCGGCCGAGACCCCTCGACCATCAGCCACCACCTCCAGCGACTCGAAGAGGACGGCATCATCACGCGCGAACGCGAGGGACGTGCCGTCATGAACAAGCTCTCCGGGGAGGCCCGGACCGCGCTCGAACCCGACTCGACGCCCCGGCCCGGCGACAGCAGCAGCGCCATCGCCGGCGGCGCGGACTGACGGCGCCGTCTTCGGCCCTCGCGTGAACAGCGAGACGGACTACTCCTCGGACGGCGACAGGTCCAGAACCTCGTGTTCGGTCCCGTCGCCCGCGGCGAACCGTACGACCGGGCGGCTGAACTTCTGCGTGTTCGACCCCGCCGTCGAACGGACTTCCAGTCGCTCGCCGTCGCGGTCGCCGCCCGCGATTCGAAGGTCGAGCCCCACGACGCCTTCCTCGTCGCTTTCGGGCGCCGCGTAGTGTGTCTCCCGGACCTCGCCGCTGTACGTGTCGTCCTCGACCCGAACGGTCAGCCGCTCGCCCGCCTCGGCGCGGTTCATCACGTCTATGAGTTCCGTCGTGGTCTTCATTGAACGGTCTATACGGCCAGAGCGACAAAAGAGTCACTGAACTAGAACGAACGGGGAACGATGGAACCTCGGACAGAGCCAAAACGCGGCTGCCCTATTCGATTTCGACGGTGTCGGTCGCGTTCTGTTCGTCGTTCAGGCGAATTTCGACCTCGTAGTCGCCCGGTTCCGAGGGGTTGTCGACCGCCGGATAGCTGACGACGACGGTGTCGCCTGCCTGTAGCGTGTAGTCGGTTTCGAGGGTGATATCGAAGGAGTATTCGTTGTTGTTGACGCCGCTGATGTGCGTCTCGTTGAACTCCGATTCGAGTTCGCCGTCGCCGTCGGTATCGACCCCGAGCTGGATCTGGTCGTGTTGAGCGGCATCGACGGTGAAGTTCTCACGGGGGTACGTCGCCCCGATAGCCGTCAACTCGGTGTCGGCAGTCGTCTCGTTGGCATCGATACGAAGCGTCTGTGTCACGTTCGTCGCACCGGGGTCGTCGTTTTCGACAGCCACGTCGTCAGGTGTCCCGTCCGGTGACCCGCCGTTGAGCGCTGCACACCCGGAGAACGCTACCATCGTCACGACTGCAACCACGAGTAAAATCCGTCGCACGCCGGATTCTGTCGCTTCCACGAGGGGTAAATCTTCTGGCACAGGACCGGTAGCCAGTAGCCATCTGGTATCCATCCGATTCGACTCGTCATCCCACATACGATGGGTTTTCCGTGTGGCGTCCTTCATCCGCATATGACGATTACTACTGGCGATTCCGTGACGCTGGAGTACACGGGCCGACTGGACGACGAGACCGTATTCGACACCTCACGGGAGACCGTCGCCGAGGAAGCGGGACTAGCCGAAGCCCAACCCGACCGGGAGTACACCCCGCTGACGGTCGACGTCGGCGCCGAACAGGTCATCGAAGGCATGGAGGAGGGCCTCATCGGCATGGAAGCCGGCGAGACGGCAACCCTGACGATTCCGCCCGAGAAAGCCTACGGCGAACGAAGCGAGGAGAACGTCCAGGAGTTCGACGCCGACGAGCTTCAGGAGATGCTCGGCGGTCAGACGCCCGAGGAGGGCGCCTACCTCGAAGCTCAGAACGGCCAGCACGGCGAAATCATCCACTCCGGCGAGGACGTCGTTCGCGTGGACTTCAACCCCGAACTCGCTGGCGAAACCCTGACGTTCGACATCGAAATCGTCGACGTCAACTAACGGTTGAGCGTTTCTAACGACTGCTGGCAGTAATTCTACGATACCATTTATTAGACTCGCCGGGACGCCTGCGAGCGAAGCAAGCAGGACTAGGCGAACGTAGCGAAGTGAAGGAATGGACCAGCTGGGATTTGAACCCAGGGCCTCTTCCTTGCGAAGGAAGCGATCTGCCGCTGATCTACTGGCCCGCGATTTTCAGTTATCGATTCGGCCGTTTGTACCTTCCGTTTTGCAACACCGAAGGCGACGAAAGCAGTCGCGCGTGAGTGTTGCGGCGGGCGAAACCCGGGTGACGACCGGTCGAAAGCGTCCTCGCTATCGGCGACTCCTACGGAGTCGCGCTAGTCTTCGAGGACGATCTCGATGGAGACGTCGTTCGGGACCTGAATCCGCATCAGCTGGCGGAGCGCGCGTTCGTCGGCGTCGATGTCGATGAGACGCTTGTGGACGCGCATCTCCCAGTGTTCCCACGTCGCAGTCCCCTCACCGTCGGGGGACTTGCGGGCGGGAATCTCCAGCGTTTTCGTCGGGAGCGGAACCGGGCCCGAAAGCTCGACGCCGGTCTTGTCCGCGATTTCGCGGACGTCTTCCGTGATGTCGTCGAGGTCCTCGGGTGCCGTGCCCGCGAGGCGAACGCGTGCCTGTTGCATGCGTTATCGCTCGTTGATGCTGAGGACCTTGCCGGCCGCGACGGTCTGACCCATGTCACGGATGGCGAAGCTGCCCAGCTCGGGGATCTCGTTCGAGGACTCGATGCTGAGCGGCTTCTGGGGTCGGACCGTCACGACGGCGGCGTCGCCGGACTGGATGAAGTCCGGGTTCTCCTCGGCGACCTCGCCGGAGGAGGGGTCGATTTTCTTGTCGATGGACTCGATGGTACACGCGACCTGCGCCGTGTGGGCGTGGAAGACCGGCGTGTAGCCAGCGGTGATGACCGACGGGTGCTGCATGACGACGACCTGCGCCTGGAAGGTCTCGGCGACCGACGGCGGGTCGTCGGCGGGACCACAGACGTCACCACGGCGGATGTCGTCCTTACCGATGCCACGGACGTTGAAGCCAACGTTGTCACCGGGCTCGGCCTTGGGGACCTCTTCGTGGTGCATCTCGATGGTCTTGACCTCGCCACCGACGTCCGACGGCTGGAACGAGACGTTGTCGCCGGTGTTGAGGATGCCGGTCTCGATACGGCCGACCGGGACCGTACCGATGCCGGAGATGGTGTAGACGTCCTGAATCGGGAGGCGCAGCGGCGCGTCCGTCGGCGGCTGCGGCTCCGGCAGGTCGTTGAGGGCCTCGAGCAGGGACGGGCCGTCGTACCAGGGCGTGTTCTCGGAGGCCTCGGAGACGTTGTCCCCCTCGAAGGCCGAGGTGGGGATGTACTTGGCGTCGTCCGTGTTGAAGCGGACCTGCTGGAGCAGTTCGTTGACCTCGTCAACGACTGCCTTGTACTTGTTCTCGTCGTAGTCGACGAGGTCCATCTTGTTGACCGCGATGATGAGTTCGTCGATGCCGAGGGTACGAGCCAGGAAGACGTGCTCCTGGGTCTGCGGCTGGACACCGTCGTCGGCGGCGACGACGAGGACCGCGTTGTCGGCCTGGCTCGCGCCAGTAATCATGTTCTTGACGAAGTCGCGGTGGCCCGGACAGTCGACGATGGTGAAGTAGTACTCGTCGGTGTCGAACTCCTGGTGGGCGATGTCGATGGTGACACCACGCTCTCGCTCCTCGGCGAGGTTGTCCATCACGTAGGCGAACTCGAAGCCGCCCTTGCCCTTCTCTTCGGCTTCCTCTTTGTGCTGTTCGATGACGTGCTCGGGGACGCTCCCTGTCTCGTAGAGAAGTCGCCCGACCATCGTGCTCTTACCGTGGTCAACGTGGCCGATTACGGCCAAGTTCTGGTGCGGTTTGTCACTCATTGTATTCTCACGCGCGAATGCGCTGTGTCCGAATCTTTTGTTGGTGGCCCGTAAAACGATTTCGAAAGGGATTCGGCCGAAACCGGGCGCGTCGGGCGGTTTGCGAGCAGATACCACGGGGGCGAGGGGGAACCGTCCCGAGACGGCCGTGTGGCTACTCCCGAGGCGGGAGTCGCCCGATGTCCGCCAGCACCGCACTCGCCGTCTCCGGGCCGCCAGCGCCACGGCCGGAGATATTGAGTCGACCCGCGTGATTCGTCTCCAGTTGGACGATGTTCAGCGTGCCCGACACCGCGAGCGTCCCGTTTTCCGGAACGAGGCGGGGACCAACCCGGACCTTCCCGTCCGAAACCTCGCCGATGAGGCGAATCGTCCGGCCGTCCTCGGCGGCGAGTTCGAGCGGGCTTCCGGGCAGGTCGGCGATGCCCTCGACCTCCGCGTCCTCGAGCGTGTACGTCTCGTCGTAGAGGACGTTCGCGAGGATGACACACTTCAGCGCGGCGTCGGTGCCCTCCACGTCGAAGGTTGGGTCGGCCTCGGCGACGCCGAGGTCCTGTGCCTCTGCCAGCACGTGCTCGTAGTCCAGCCCCTCGGCGGCCATCCGACTGAGGATGAAGTTGGCCGTCCCGTTGAGGACGCCACGGGCCGCGGTGACCTGCCCGTTGAGGTCGTCGATGGTCGACAGCACCGGAATCGCGCCGCCGACCGCCGCCTCGAACAGCACCGACCCCTTCGAGTCGGCTTCCAGTTGCCGGACCTCGTCGTAGCGCTCGGCGACCGGGCCCTTGTTGGCGAGGACGACGTGCCGGTCACGGCCGAGCGCGCGCTCGACGTGGGAGAATCCAGGTTCGGCGTCGCCTAGCGTCGTCGGCGTCGCTTCCACGAGGACGTCGTAATCGGCCGAAAGCGCCGCTTCGACCTCGGCATCGCCGACGACGCCGCGGCTTCGCTTGCGGGAGAGGACGTCCTCGGCGTCGAGGCCGTCCTCGTCGACGACGGCCGTCGAGGAATCCGCGACCGCGACGATATCGTGGCCGTATTCGCCGGCCAACTCGACGACGGAGGTGCCGACGGCGCCCGCACCGAGTACGGCGAGTTTCATTGGCCACCCTCCGTCAGCGGTTCGATGACACGCAGGTCCTTCTCGTCGGCAATCTCCCGAACCGTCTCCAGCGCATCGGAGGACTGGCCCTCGCTGGCGACGATGCGGAGGCGCGCGCTGGAGGGGTTTTCGGTACCCTGTGGTGCCGAAAGCGACACGTCGGCGACCGAGACGCCGCCGCAGTCCTGGAACCGTTGGAGGGTATCCGAGAGATCCGTATCCACGAGATGGCCGACGAGGACGACCGTCAGCTCCTCGCTGTACCGCTCGGCGCCCGCCTGAATGATGTTGACGCCGGCGTCCCGAAGCGCGTCGACGATGACGTCGAACTGCGATTGGGTCGCTTCGAGGTCGACTTCGACGGGGATGTGCCCCCGCGGTGTGAGGTTGCCGCGCTCGTGGAATATCGAGAGGAGGTTCCCACCGTTGTCGGCGATGGGTTCGAGCGCGCGCAGTAGTTCACCGGGTTCGTCGACGAGTTCGAGACGCACCGTGTAGGACCGGACGTCCGCCTCGCTCATCGGCTCACCTCCGAGCGTTCACTCATTACCCAATCTCACGGTCCGCCGGCTATAAGAACGCCGTCATTCGCAAATGTATCCTGCATCGACGGTGAACACCCTCACTCCCGCCCGACAGCGGCGAATTTCGACAGCTGACACCGAACCCGTTTTTAAATGTTGTCAGATATAAGAGAGGGCCATGATGGCCACGAATCGCCCTCTGGGATTTGTCGGTGCCGTCGTCGCCAGCGCCGTCGTTCCGGTCGTCGCGGCGGCCGTGGTCTTCGTCGACCCGACGCCACGGGAGTTGCTGCAGGCGGCCGTTCTCGGGTGGCTGCCGCTGGCAGTCGCGGTCGGTACCGCCGACGTCAACCCGGCGCGTCTCTCGCGGTTCGCCATCGTCTTCTGTGGGACGCTCGTCGGCCTGACGCTGCTGGTCGCCACACTCCTAGGCCAACCCGTGCTCGATATCGGCCTCTATCGGGTCTCCAGCCTCCAGTTCGCCGTCCCAATCAATCCCGTGATGGCCGTCCTCGTCGGCGGCGCGGCGGCGCTGTCCTACTACGGCGTCTTCGAGTGGGGTCCCGAGGCCAGCGACGGCACGGCGGTCTGATTTCGCTCGGTCTTCAGCAATCGACTACTGCTGGTCGTCATCACGCATAGCTGACTGTTTATAAACAGTAGTGTCGCGTCTGGCGGCAATACGCGAGAGGAAAGCAACAATAAGATAGCATCCGCGAGGCGCGCGGAACGCGCCGAGCGGTTTGCTGAAAAGAGCGCGGAGCGCTCTTTTCGCATGACGAAAGACGCCGACGGCGTCTTTCGAACCACACCGCGCCGAGCGTCAGCGAGGCGCGGGACCAAGGGCCGACCGGTAGCGAGACTCCGAACGGGGTGAGGAGTCTCGAAGTGCCGAACGGCGAACGAAGTGAGCCGTGAGGCGAGGGAGGCCCGCCGTGTCTTTTTCATGAAAGTTTTTGCCGCGAGCGCCAGCGGCGCTCGCGTGCAAAAAGTTTCAGAAGTAGTCGATACGCTCGGGCAGTTCCGTCTTCATGCCCTTCCGCTCGCGGATTTCCTTGATGGTTTCGGGCTGGAGGTTGTCGGCCATGACGCGGAAGCCGGCGTTCTCCGTGTTCCAGGAGGCCCGTCCCTCGGTCGCACTCCGGATGTCCGAGGAGAAGCCGATCATCTCGTCGACGGGCGCGATACCCTCGACGACCATGAGGTCGCCTTCCTGGTACATGTCGTCGACGCGGCCACGGCGGCCCTGAATCTCGCCGGATGCGGCGCCCATGTGCTCGTTGGGCACGTCGATGCGGACCTCCTGAATCGGCTCCAGGAGTTTGATGTCCGCGTCGATGAGGGCGTTGTGGACGGCCTCGCGGACGGCGGGGATGACCTGCGCCGGACCGCGGTGGATGGCGTCCTCGTGGAGACGGGCGTCGTGGAGGCGGATGAGTGCGCCTTCGACGGGTTCGGCGGCGAGGGGACCGTCGTCGAGCGCCTCTTCGAGGCCCTCGATGACGAGTTCCATCGTCTCGTTGAGGTGCTGGATACCCTTCGTGTCGTCGATGAAGATGTTCGTGTTGTGAATCTCCTCGACGTTCTGGGCGGTGTCCTTGTCCATGCCCTCTTCCATGAGCGCCTCGCGGCGCTCCAGTTCGGGCATGTCCATCGAGATGTCGCCCATCTTGATGCCCTCGACGATGTCGTCGCTGAGGGGTTCGACAGTGATGTAGAACCGGTTGTGGTTGTTCGGCGAGCGCCCTTCGACCTCGCGGGATTCGGTCTGCGGCGCCTCGCGGAAGACGACGATGGGTTCGCCGGTGTGGACCGGGATACCCTGGTTCCGCTCGATACGCTGGGTGATGACTTCGAGGTGGAGTTCACCCTGCCCGGAGATGAGGTGTTCGCCGGTGTCCTCGTTGATCTCGATCTGGATGGTCGGGTCTTCCTTGGCGACCTGCTGGAGCGTCTCGATGAGCTTCGGCAGGTCGTCCATGTTCTTCGCCTCGACGGACTTCGTGATGACCGGCTCCGAGATGTGTTCGATGGACTCGAACGGCGTCATCTCGACGGAGGAGACGGTCGAGCCGGCGATGGCGTCCTTCAGACCGGTGACGGCAGCGATGTTCCCGGCGGGAACGTGCTCGACTTCCTCACGCTCGCCACCCATGTAGATACCGACGCTCTGGACGCGGTTCTGGCCGGCGGTCCCGGAGACATAGAGCTCCTGGCCCTTCTCGATGGTCCCGGAGAAAACACGCCCTGCGGCGATTTCACCGGCGTGGGGGTCGACACCGATGTCGGTGACCATCATGACGACTTCGCCGTCCTCGTCGACCAGACGCATCGTGTCGGCGATGTCGGATTCGGGGTCGCCACGCCAGATACGCGGGATACGCATCGGCTGGGCGTCGATAGGGTTCGGGAAGTGCTCACAGACCATGTCGAGCACGACGTCCGAAAGCGGCGTCCGCTCGTGGAGTTCCTGCCGCTTGTCGGCGCGCTCCAGTTCGATGATTTCGCCGAAGTCCATCCCGGTCCGCTGCATCGACGGCATCGAGACGCCCCACTTGTAGAGGGCCGAACCGAAGCCGACGGTGCCTTCCTCGACGGAGACCGTCCAGTCCTCTTCGATTTCGTCCATCTCCTCGGTCATCCCGCGGATGAGCTCGTTGACGTCGGCGATGACGCCGAGGAGTCGCTCCTGCATTTCCTCGGGGCCTTCCTGCAGTTCGGAGATGAGGCGGTCGACCTTGTTGATGAACAGCGTCGGCTTGACGCCCTCGCGGAGCGCCTGCCGAAGCACCGTCTCCGTCTGGGGCATGGCGCCCTCGACGGCGTCGACGACGACGAGCGCGCCGTCGACGGCACGCATCGCCCGCGTCACGTCGCCACCGAAGTCGACGTGGCCCGGCGTGTCGATGAGGTTGACGAGGTGGTTCTTCCCCTCGTACTCGTGGGTCATCGAAACGTTTGCCGCGTCGATGGTGATGCCGCGTTCCTGTTCGTCCTCTTCGGTGTCCATCGCGAGCTGTTCGCCGGCGCTCTCCTCGGCGATCATGCCCGCACCAGCCAGCAGATTGTCGGTGAGAGTGGTCTTCCCGTGGTCAACGTGGGCGGCGATGGCGATGTTCCGGATGTTCTCCGGTTCGTCCATCAGCCGTTCGCACTCCTGTACGATCTTCTTACGTCGGCCCATTATACAGTCAGTTTCCAGTAGCAGGGTGAAAAGGGTAGTGTTTCGCCGCGAGCGGGCGCGACGCGGTAGCAAAGCGCTCGTTCGCGGCGAAGCTCGGAGGCCGAGCAGCGCGAGGCTTCCGGTGTTTTGCCGCGGTCAAAACCGGCGTTTTCGGGACGTACCCCGTGGTTTCGTCCCGCACGGTACGGGTTCACTCCCCGGAATTCCGTGTCGGATTGCCGGTATGCTCGCGTGTCCGGCCGGGGGAAACCGGCCGTTTCCTTCGGCATACGTAAGAGTCAAACGGCAACAGCCCCTGTTAAGATATGACATGGATGTTCGCGTGACGGGATGTGGGCCGGCGGAGCCGTTTCTCAGCGCTCGTGACGTCTTCGAGACGGAGTACGAGCTCACGCTGCCGGTCGACGTCGAGATACGAGAGAACCCCGACGAGCGGACGGTTGCGGGCCACTACGAGGACCACCACGAACTGCTCGTCTCCCAGCGGGCCGCCACCTCGGCGATGGCACGGGAACTCGCACTCCACGAGTTCGCCCACATGGCTCGCTACGAGGAGGAACACCCCTCGCACGTCCAGTCGACCGAGGAGGCCCTCTTCCTCGCGTTGGCCGGCAAGAGCGTCGAGCGGCGGAAACTGGCCCACTGCTATCAGATCGCCAACCACATGAAGGACATCTACGCCGACGACATCACCCTCGACATCGGGCCGACCGAGAAACTGGTCGCCTTCATGGAGTCGTCGCTCGCCAGCGCCGTCGCCGATTCCCCGCCGGCCGCGCCCGGCGACTGGGAGCGCTGGACGGAGGCCGCCGACCCCGAAATCACGGCTGTCAACGCCGCCTTCGCGCTCGCACTCTTGGAGCGACACGACGCCATCGAGCGGGACCACCGGCTCTACGACCTCGCCGACGCCGCCGCGGCCGACGCCCCCGGCGTCTCCCTCGCGGCGTTCAAAAACCACTTCCAGTCGCTACGACGGGACCCCGACGAGTCGGAGTACCGGCAGGCGCTAGTGGACGTGACCCGCGAGTACGCCATCGACGGCCGGCAGGCCGCCGACTAACACGTGTAGTCGGATTCGTGTTCACGTCCATTCCTCGTCCAGAAACATACGGATGGCGCGCACGTCTCACACGAGACGGCAGCCGAACTGAAATCGACCGTTCGAGGTGAGTTCGTGCCGAATAAGACAGGGCGGAGTTAGGCGGTATCGACGAGCGACCCGAAGAGTTCCTCCGCGTCCGCCGGCGTATCGAAGTCGTGGAAGTGTTCGCCCTTCTCCTTCGAGAGGATATTCAGCGCGGCAGCGGCCCCGTCCCCGGCCGAAATCACGGCTTGCCACTCCTCGGCGCGCACCATCGCCCCGGTCGCGTAGGCGTTCTCGACCGAGGTTTCCATCGTCACGTCCACGTCGACGACGCCCTCGTCGGTGAGCGTACAGCCGAGTTCCTCGGCCAAATCGCGGTCGGCGCCGGTCGCGAGAACGACGTACGTCGCGGTCGATTGGCCGTCGTCGGTCGAGAGGGTGAAGCCGTCAGCCGTCGATTCGACGGCCGTCACGCCCGTCCCTTGCCGTCGGTCGACGCCGAACTCGTCGACCTGGTCTCGGAGCGTCTCCATATACGCGGACCCGTCTATCGACCCGATACCGGGATAGTTGAACAGGTGCGCCTTGTGCATCCACGTCTCGTCGGTATCGAAGACCGTGGTGTCGAGCCCGTTCTTCGCGGTGAACAGCGCTGTACTGAGACCAGCAGGACCGCCGCCGACGACGTTTACAGTAGCCATAGCTAACTAGTATAGTGCCTCTAACGACAAAAGGGGACGGAACCCGGAAGCCGACGACATCCGTCCGGACGGTATTCCTCGAGAACCGGCACCCACAGCGGTGACACAGGTATCTCGACCGGCCAGTCTACGACGATTCCTGAACGATGCGCACCAGTCGGTCGTCGCCCTCCTTCGGGAACGCGTCGGAGGCGCGGCCGTCTCGGTTCGACGTGAGCGCATAGAGGCCACCGTCCGGCCCCTGTTCGACGTGTCGAATCCGGCCGAATTCGTCCTCGAAGAGCGGGTGAGCGACGGCGTCGTACGCGGGATGGTGCCAGTCGGCCTCGAATCGCCGGCCACCGATGTCGGGGGCCTCGCCGTCGAAGACCGTGACGACGTTGATGCGCTGGGAGATGAGGCCGCCCGTGACGAAGCGGTTCCGCAGGGCCGGTACCGACTCGCCGGTGTAGAAGACGCCGCCACAGGGCGCCCACGTCACGTCGGGACCGGTGTTGACGAGCGGGTTCACGACATCGTCGTGGGCGGCGTAGGACTCGTATTCGCTGTCGTCCGGACCGCCACGAACCGACGGCCAGCCGTAGTTGCCGCCGGACTCGACGAGGTTGACCTCGTCGCGGCCCGGCGACGGCCCGTGTTCGGGGGCGATGGGCGTCGCGTCCGGCAGAAACGAGATGCCCTGCGGGTTCCGGTGGCCGTAGCTGTAGACGCGGGGCGCCTCGAAGCCGGGGTTGCCGTCGGGGGCGGTCCCGTCCGGTTCGAGGCGGAGAATTTTGCCCGCGAGACTGCCGGTGTCCTGTGGCCCCGACTCGATGTTCGCATCGCCCGTGGTCACCCACAGGTAGTTCCGCGGGCCGAAGGCCAGCCGAGAGCCGTTGTGGATGTTGCGGTGGCCCGGGATATCGTCGACGACGACCGTCTCCTCGTTGCCGTTGTCCATGTCGTAGAGGACCAGCCGGTTTCGGTAGTCCTCCTCGCCCGCCTGATAGGTGTAGAACGCATAGAGGACGGGCACCTCGGGATAGTTCGGATGGAGCGCGATACCGAGCAGGCCGCCCTCGCTGCCGCCGGCCCACCAGCCGCCCTCCTCGTCGGTTTCGATGGCGGCGGCGTGGTCGATGACGGCGTCGGGTTCCGCAACGGCCTCCAGTTCGCCGGCGCTGTAGTGGCTGATGCGGCCGACGCGCTCGGAGATGAACACCTCGCCGTCGGGGGCGAACTCGATGTCCCACGGGACCTCGAGCCCCTCGATTATCGTCTCGGTGCCGAAAGAAGCCTCCAGCGGCGACGATTCGGGAGCCGACCAGTCGGGGTCGTGTCGGTCCCAGTCGTCGAGGGAGTGGTCGACGGAGAGGTCGTATTCCGAGTCGACCGGCTCGGTGTCGTCGAAGGGATTGAGACAGCCAGCGAGGGCGAGAGTGCCGGCCGTTCCGGCGGATGCGAGGAACCGTCGTCGGGTGGCACGCGGGCGCATACCGGTTGCTATGGGGCTAGCCGCTAAAGATTGCTGCTTCGAGCGTCCGTCCGCGAAAACGAAAGAGAGGGGTGACGAACGGTTAGCGAGCTGCGGCCGCGACGCGTTCCTGTTCTTCCTTCTGACTGATGGGGTAGGCCTGCAGGTCGTAGTTGGCCGCGCCGACGAGCTGGCTGGCCAGCGCCTCGGCGGCGGGCGTCGTCGTCTTGAACGACCCGCTGAGCGTGCCCTGTGCAATGAACTTCAGGGCCTGGTCGACGCGCCGCTGGGGGGCGACGTCGACGGCCTTCGGGACCGAGATGCCACCGTACTTCAGGCGGACGGTCTCCTCCCGCGGGCCGGCGTTCTCGACGGCCGTCACGAGTACCTGCACCGGGTTCTCCTCGGTGCGCTCGGCGACGAGTTCGAAGGCGTCCTGCACGATGCTGGCTGCCTTCTGCTTCTTGCCGGTGTTCTCCTCGGTCTGCATGAGGCGGTTGATGAGCCGCTCGACGATGGAGATCTCCGACTTCTTGAACTGCTTTTCCGAGTGGCGACCCATCGTGTGGGCGATGGGCGTGACGGTGATGTACCGTCGCGTCGAGGGGTCCGAATACTCGATACCGTCGACGTCCCATTCGCCGAAGAGCTTGGCCGACACGCGCTCGTCCTCGGTGGAGGCGGGCGCGTCGGGTTCGGGAGCTTCCGAACTCATTATCGGACCGGTTTCTCCGCGTTCCCGCGGACGAGTTCGATCAGGGAGACGCCGTTCACCTTCTCGACCTTGTAGTTGACACCCGAAAGGTCGCCCATCGCACGACCCTTGGCACCGCCGATACCGGCGATGGTGACCTCGTCGTGCTCGTCGATGAACGAGATAGCACCGTCACCGGGACAGAAGGCGGTGACCTGCTTTCCGTTCTTGATGAGCTGCACCCGGACGCATTTCCGGATGGCCGAGTTGGGCTGCTTTGCTTCGATACCGACCTTCTCGAGGACGATGCCCCGACCCTGCGGGGCGCCCTCGAGGGGGTCGGACTTCTTGCCGAGTCCGCGGGCACGGCGCGCGTAATCCGAGTCGGACCACCGATGCTTCTGGCGGTCCTTCTTGATTTTCCGCGCGGCGTATTTGCCGTTCGCCATAGTGCCAGTAGCTTCCCGACGGAGCTACTTAAGCATCCCTTTTCGAAACAGCGGGCGTGAGACACCACCACGGCGCAGTATCCGGACGAACGCCCCGAACAGCAACCGTCTCGGCGCCCGCCGACGACTGCCTTTCGGCGTTGCGCCACAACGCGAAGGTTTAGTTCCCGTGCGAACGTATGACAATGTACGATGTCCTCCAGCAGCGAACCGCGGGTCTTCGCCATCGCCGGCGACCCGGACTGCGACCACGCCGCCGCCCGCGAACTCGGCAGCGACGGCGCCAACCGGTTTTTCGAGTGTCCGGACTGCGGCAGCGCCCTGATAACGGAAAGCTCCATATCGGAGCCGCAGAAGGCCACCAACGAGTTCGGCGACATGGATTCCCGCCTCGGCGACCTGCTGGACGATATCGACGCCTATCACAAGGGAGAGCCCACCGCGTTTTCCCAACAGCGACCCGACTCATTCGTCGGCCGACTCGCAGCCGCACTTGCCCGACTGTTGCCCTAACCGAAACTGACCGACCAAACAACAGAGCCGGCATCCGCCGAGCGGGGCCTTCGAAGAAGGCCCCCGAGGCGGTTTGCTCAAAAGAGCGCGACGCGCTCTTTTGGCATGACGAAAGGCGCTTCGCGCCTTTCGAACCACCCGGCGGCGAACGAAGTGAGCCGCCGTAGCGACGAGTGACTACCGCAGCGCTGACCGAAGGGAAGCGCTGCGACAGGAACGAGTCGCGCATATTTTCCCCACGTTTTTGCCGAGAACCGGGGTCGCGGGCCGAAGCGCCCGCGACCCGCGTTCTCGTGCAAAAAGTGGCTATGGTAGTTCAATCTCGTCCACGTCGAAATGCCGCTTGGCCAGCCGTCGCGCGAGGTCGATGTTGCGGCCGTCAGTTCCGATGGCGACGCCGACGTCGTCGCGGTCGACCTCGGCGTAGGCGACCGTGGTGTCGTTCTCGGAGATGGTGACGTTGTAGACGGCCGCGGGTGCCAGCGCATTGGCGACGAAGTCCTCGGCGGTGTCGGCGCCCTCGACGATTTCGATGTCGTGGCCGATTTTCCCTTCGAGTTGCTGGACGTGTTTGCCGCCGGGGCCGATGGCCTTGCCCATCGTGCCTGGCGGGACGACGAAGACGACGCGGTCGTACTCCTCATCGACGATGCAATCGGTGGCCGCCACGTCGGTTTCCTCGTCGAACAGCGCGATGTACTGTCGTGCCTCGTCGGTTAGCGTGACGGCCATGGGAAGAAGGTAGTGTGGAGTCGAGGGTTGGTTCGGCAGGGTTAGTCGTCGGCGGATTCGACCGATTGCGTGGCGCCCATCCGGAGATCGACGTCGCCGGTGCCCAGTTTGATGGGCTTGCCGACGATGACGTTCTCGGTGACGCCGTCGAGTTCGTCGACCTCGCCGTGGATGGCCGCATCCAGCAGGTGGTTGACCGTGACCTCGAATGCGGCGCGGGCGAGCACGGAGTCCTTGTTGCCGGAGATGCCGTGTCGGCCGATGGACTCGATTTCGCCGTTGTTGGTCATGATGTCGGCGACCAGCATCAGGTGGCGGATGTTCACGTCGTCGAGGCCCTGCTCTTCGAGCGTGTTCATCGTCTCCTCGATGATGGCCTCGCGGGCGGCCTCGATGCCGAGGTTGTTGCGAATCTCGTGGATGTTGTTACACGTCGTCCGCGAGGCGTCGACGCCCTCGATGTCGAGGACGTCCTTCAGCGAGGAGCCCTCGGTGTAGAGGACGAACTCCTCGCCCTGTTCGGTTTCCTCCTTGCGGATAACGACGCGGGTGATGTCCTCGATGCCCTTGAAGACGATCTCGCGCAGTTCCTCGACGAGCTGGAGGAGCTGGCGGTAGGAGGGCTGGTCGGGGCCGAACTCGATGAGCGTCGGTTCGGGCTGGACCGTCTCGACGCCGAGCTTGGACTCGATGGTGTCGGCGATCTCGCCGGCGACCTCGTTGATGTTCGGGACGGTCGGCCAGCGCTCTTCGAGCGTCTCCTCGTTGAGGTCGATCTGGACGAGCATGTCGGCGACGTTCGTCGAGACGTCACCCAGCGCGAGGATCTTCGTGGCCTCGATCTTCCAGACGACCTCGTGGGCGCGGTCCCGTTCCTCGGCGAACTCGTCTTCGAGGTGGACCGTCATCATCGGCGTGTCGGGCGTCTTCCGGGCGTCCACCAACTCGATAAGCCGGGGCAGGCCCTGTGTGACGTCGATTTCGGCGACGCCCGCGTAGTGGAACGTGTTCATCGTCATCTGCGTTCCGGGTTCGCCGATAGACTGGGCGGAGACGGTACCGACGGGGTCCAGCGGGTCGACGCGGGATTCGAGGTACTGGGATTCGACGGCCTCGACGATGTCTTCGGCGTGGTCGACGGTCACGTCGCTGCGGTCCCCGAGCGTCGCGTACAGTTCGTCCTTCAGGCGTCGAGGCAGGTCGGTCCCCTCGACGATGTCTTCGATTTCGGCGGTGATCTCAGTCATCTGATTCCACCCCCGTGGCGGAGTCGGACCGCCAGCGTTCGCCGTGCTCCGAGAGGTTCGTCTCGGGTTCCTCGATGCCGAGGAACTCCTGTTTCTCCTGTTCGGTGTCGAACTCCTCTTCGACGATGCGGTCCGTGATGGACTCGATGTCGATGTCGAACTCCTCGCTGGAGGAGACCCGAACCGGCGAGGTGCCGTCCTCGCCGAACTCGAACTGGACGATGGTGTCGGAGGTGTCCCGAACCGTGCCGTCGTACTGGGCTTCGAGTTCCGACAGCGCGTTGATGAGCCGACGCTGCAGGTAGCCGGACTTGGAGGTCCGGACTGCCGTGTCGACGAGGCCCTCGCGGCCGCCCATCGCGTGGAAGAAGAACTCCTTGGGCGTCAGGCCGTTGCGGTAGGAGTTCTCGACGAATCCGTGGGCGTCAGCCGAGAGGTCGTTGCGCTTGAAGTGGCTGAGGGTGCGGTCCTCGTAACCGCGGTTGATGCGCTCGCCGCGGACCGCCTGCTGGCCGACACAGCCGGCCATCTGCGTGAGGTTCAGCATCGACCCACGCGCGCCGGATTCGGCCATGACGACGGCGGGGTTGTCGTCGTCGAAGTGGTCGTCGGCGATGTCACCCGCGGAGTCGCGGGCCTTGCCGAGCGTCTGCATAATCTTCATCTCCAGGGTCTCGTCGACCGTCCGCCCCGGCAGCGATTCGAGTTCGCCGTCGTGGTAGGTCTGGATGAGCTTCTGGACGCGGTCGTAGGCGCCGTCGATGGCCTCGGCGATCTGCTCTTCGGCCTCCCGCTCGATGGATTCGTCGTCGATACCGATCGAGAACCCGAAGTGCATGATGGAACGCATCGCCAGCGTGGCGACCTCGTTGACGAACACGCGTGCTCGCGTGTTGCCGTAGACCTTACAGATGGTGTCGACGACCTCGCCGCCGAAGGCACCGGCGGCGTCCTCGTCGATGGTCCCGGAGACGAGTTCGCCGTCCTCGATGAGCACCGTGTCACCGGCCGAGGACGTGAACTCGAGGTTCAGTCCGTCCGGCAGCAACTCGGAGAAGACCGTCCGACCGGACCAGTACTCCTTGCCCTCCTCGTCGGTGCCGTCAGAGTCGGGGAGTTCGTCGATGCTGGTCGCACGGAGCAGGTCCAGCGCCTGTGTCTCGTTGAACTTGGGGTTCTGGTTGGTCAGCAGGTAGAGCCCCGAGATGTGGTCCTGAATCGCGCCGATGATGTTCTCACCGAAGCGCGGGCTGAGGATCTGCTCTTGGACGCGCATCAGGACGCGCGCCTCGGCACGGGCCTCCTCGTTCTGGAGGGCGTGCATGTTCATCTCGTCGCCGTCGAAGTCGGCGTTGTACGGCGGACAGACCGTCGTGTTCAGCCGGAACGTTTTGTACGGCATCACGACCACTTCGTGGGCCATGATGGACATCCGGTGCAGCGAGGGCTGCCGGTTGAAGATGATGATGTCGCCGTCGATGAGGTGTCGGGCGACCTCCCAGCCGGGTTCGATCTTCTCGGCGAGTTCCTCGCAGTTCTTCTCGGTGACCTTCAGCCGTCGGCCGTCGGGTCGCTTGACGTAGTTGGCGCCCGGATGCGATTCGGGGCCGTTGGCGACGTAGCGACGAGCGTCGTCGAGGTTCCGGTCGTTGACGATCATCGTCTGGGTCATCTCGCTGGCGACGCGGTCGGGGACGCCGACCTCGTTTAGCGACAGCGTCGGGTCCGGCGAGATGACGGTTCGGGCCGAGAAGTTGACACGCTTGCCGGAGAGACTACCACGGAAGCGTCCTTCCTTGCCCTTCAGCCGCTGGCTGAGGGTCTTGAGCGGCCGGCCAGAGCGGTGCCGGGCCGGCGGCGTGCCCGAGATCTCGTTGTCCATGAACGTCGTGACGTGGTACTGGAGCAGTTCCCAGAGGTCCTCGATAATCAGCTGGGGCGCACCCGCCTCGCGGTTCTCCATGAACCGCTGGTTGATGCGGATGATGTCGACCAGCTTGTGAGTGAGGTCGTCCTCGCTCCGCTGGCCGTTGTCCAGCGTAATCGACGGGCGAGCCGTTACCGGCGGGACCGGGAGCACCGTCAGGATGATCCACTCGGGACGGGACTTCTCGGCGTCGATGCCGAGCGTGCGCATGTCCTCGTCCGGGATGTCCTCGAACCAGTCGCGGATGTCCGAGGGCATCAGCTTGTTCATGTCCTCCTCGGTCAGGTCGACGTCGAGGGCCTTCTCGAGGGCCTTCCGGTCGTCCTTCTTGGGCCGGAACTCTCCAGAGAGAATCTGGTTGATGCGTTCGAGTTCGATGCCCGTCTCCTCGGAGAGTTCGTTCGGCGAGACCGGTTCGCGGTCCTCGTCTTCCTCGCCCTCCTCGGCGTCGGGGTCGCGACCTTCCATCGCGGCGGCGATACGCTCGGGGTAATCCGACGAGAGCACCTGCTGGACCTCGTAGTAGGTCGTCGGCTTCTCGTGGTTGATGTCGAACTGCTTTTCGCCGCAGTGCGGACAGCGGTCCTTCTTCCGCGCGAGGCGGATGGCCGCCTTCGTCACGTCGTTGAGGTCCTCGCCGAGCTGGCGGGTCCGGTCGAGCCGGTCGCGGAACTCCGCCTGCTCGTCCTCGGTCAGACAGAGCCGCGAGCATTCACGACAGGTGCCGCGAAGCAGGCGACGGATGAGCTTCGCGAAGCCGACGTGGATGACGGGCGCCGCGAGTTCGATGTGGCCGAAGTGGCCGTTACAGGAACCCGAGTGCTTCCCGCAGGTCTTACATTCGAGGCCGGGGTCGATGACGCCCAGTCGGGGGTCCATCAGCCCCATGTCGATGGGGAAGCCGTCGTCGTCGTATGTGTCGGCCGTGATGACCTTCGTGGCCGACATGTCACGGTACTCCTCGGGGTCCATGAGGCCGAAACTGAGCTGGCCGATTTCTTTTGGGGCTTGTCCTTGCATTATACTGCGTCCTCCAGTTCGATCCGCGGGGCGATACCCAGCGCCTTCATCTCGTCGAGCAGGAGCTTGAACGCGTAACTCATCTCGACTTCGTGGACGTCGGTCTCCTCGTCACAGTTCGGACAGTAGACCCGGCGCTGCTCGACGTTCTCGACGGCGCTCATCCCACACTGCCCACAGACGTGGATGAGTTCGCGGTCGGATTCGTCCAGCAGGCGCTCTTTGAGCGTCATGGCCGCGCCGTGGCCGATGAAGACGTCACGTTCCATCTCACCGATACGGAGGCCACCCTCACGGGCACGCCCCTCGGTGGGCTGGCGGGTCAGCACCTGCACCGGCCCGCGCGAGCGGGCGTGCAGCTTGTTCGAGACCATGTGGTAGAGCTTCTGGTAGAAGATGACGCCGACGAAGATCTCGGCCTCGATCTGCTCGCCAGTGATGCCCGAGTACATGACCTCCTTGCCGTTGGACTTGTAGCCGCGCTCGACGAGGGCCTCGCGGAGTTCGTCCTCGTCTTCGCCCTGGAACGGCGTCCCGTCGACACGGCGGCCCTCCATCGAGCCGACCTTGCCGCCGAGCATCTCCAGGATGTGGCCCACCGTCATCCGCGACGGCAGCGCGTGGGGGTTCAGGATGAGGTCGGGCACGACCCCGTCCTGCGTAAAGGGCATGTCCTCCTGCGGTGCGAGGTGGCCGACGACACCCTTCTGGCCGTGCCGGGAGGCGAACTTGTCGCCGAGTTCCGGCACCCGCTCGTCGCGGACCTTGACCTTCGAGAGCTTCGAGCCGTCCTCCCCTTCCATCAGCGTGACGGTGTCGACGACCCCGGACTCACCGGAGCGCATCGTCACCGACGTCTCACGCCGCTTCTGCGGGGAGAGACCGCCCATCTCCTCCGGCTCTTCGAGGAACCGAGGCGGGCTGGTCTTGCCCAGCAGCACGTCGTTTTCGCCGACGCGCGTTTCGGGGTTGACGAGGCCGTCCTCGTCGAGGTGCGTGTAGGCTTCCTCGCCACGAGCGCCCCGGACCTCGTCGTCCGGAATCTCGAAGCGGTCCTCCTGACCGCCGGGGTAGCGCCGTTCCTCGCCCTCGTAGGTCCGGAAGAAGTGCGACCGCGCGAGCGCACGCTCGACGCTGGCTTTGTTCATGACCAGCGCGTCCTCGATGTTGAAGCCCTCGTAGGACATGACCGCGACGACGAAGTTCTGTGCGGCCGGTCGGTCGTCGTAGCCGATCTGTTCGGTCGTCTGGGTCTTGACGATGGAGAGTTGCGGATAGTGAAGCAGGTGCTGGCGGGTGTCGGGTCGGATACGGTAGTTGGCCGACGGCAGGCCGAGCGACTGCTTGATCATCCCCGAGCCCATCGTAATCCGCGGCGAGGCGTTGTGTTCGGGGTACGGAATCATGCCCGCGCCGATACCGAACATCAACTGCGGGTCGACTTCGAGGTGCGTGTGGTCCTCGGTGAGTTCGTCCTCGTCGACGGCGACGTAGATGTCCTCTTCCTCCTCGGCGTCGATGAACTCGACGTAGCCGCGGTCGACGAGGTCCTCGAATTCGAGTTCGCCGCTCTCGACGGCCTCGAGTTCCTCGTCGGTCAGCAGCGGTTCGCCGTCCTCGACGACGATGAGGGGCCGTCGGGCACGGCCGGCGTCGGCGTTGACGATGACCTCGTCGGTCCGGTCGCGGACGGCGACGTTGACCATCTCGTCGATTTCGCCGCGACGCCGTGACTCTCGGATGTCGTCTGCGAGTTTGTGCGGGTCCGGATGGGTGCCGATGAGGCTCCCGTTTACGTAGACTTTGGCTTCTCTTCCCTGACTCATGTTAGTCGTCCGCCGTGTGTGTTTCGACCGTCTCGATTCCCGGAATGCCCTCGACGCCCATCGAGGCGAGTTCGCGTTTCAACTCGCGCTCGTCGTCGACGTTCTGGGACAGTTCCATCGCCTGTGCGAAGTTCTTCACCAGCCCACAGTTCGGCCCCTCCGGCGTCTCGGAGGGACAGATACGACCCCACTGGGTCGCGTGCAGGTCACGCGCCTCGAAGTGCGGCTGCGAGCGGCTAAGCGGCGACCGGAGACGGCGCAGGTGCGACAGCACACCCATGTAGTCCGTCCGGTCGACCAGCTGGCTCACGCCGGAGCGGCCGCCCACCCAGTTCCCGGTCGCGATAGGGTGTTCGAGCCGCTCGGTCAGGACGTCCGACCGAACGACGGTGTTGACCGACAGCTGTCGGTTCCGCATGTTGGCGCGTTCGAGCTGGTACTTCACGTCGCGTGCCAGCTTGTTCAGCGCCGTCCGGAAGAGGTCCTTCATCAGGTCGCCCGATACCTTCAGGCGCTTGTTGGCGTAGTGGTCCTTGTCGTCGGATTCGCGGCGTTCGAGCGCCAGCTCGAAACACGCCTCGGCCATCCGACAGAGGTAGACCGCCTTGTTCATGCGGACCTCCTCGTCTTCGACGCCTTCCTCGTGGAGGTGCGGGAGGAGATAGCGGTCGATGACGTAGTTGGCCCGCTTGAGCTGGTAGTTCTTGCCCTGCCCGGAGGCGACGCGCTGGCCCAGTTTCTCGATGGCCTCGGCGGTCGACTGAACCTCGGCTTCCTCCAGATTTTCGAGCATGAACTTCACGATCTCCGGGTCGTCGGAGACGCGGTGGACGATCTCCTCGTCGGATTCCAGACCCAGTGCGCGAACGAGCGTTACGAAGTTGATAGAACCGGAAACCGACGGGAAGGAGACCTCCAGAATCCCGCTGCGGTTCCGCTCACACAGCACCAGCGCGCGGTAGCCACGGCGCTGAGAGAACGTCTTGGCGATCTGGATCTGGTCGCCGTATTTGGTGTCGTATTCGGCGAGGATCTTGTTCGGCGCGAGGTCCTCGCTGGTCATCAGGACGCGCTCGGAGCCGTTGACGATGAAGTAGCCACCGGGGTCGGCGGGGTCCTCGCCGATTTCGATGAGTTCGTCGTCGGTGAAGTCGGCGATGTTACACTTGTTGGAGCCGACCATGATCGGCATCCGGCCGACCTTCGTCTCGGCCTGGTCGACGATGTGTTCCTCTTCCTCGTCGCCGCCGCGGACGATGCTCATCTCCATGAACACCGGCGCCGAGTAGGTGATGTTGCGGAGGCGGGCCTCCTGCGGATAGAGGAGTTCTTCGGAGCCGTCGGCCTCGCGGACGCGCGGGGTCACGATGCGGACGTTCCCGAGGTCGACGCGAACCGGCTCTTGGCCTTCCTTGTCGCCGATGTCCGTGTCGATGCTTTCCTTCTCGTCAACAACGTCCTGCATCCCCCGGTCGAGGAAGTTGTTGAACGAGCGGAAGTGGTGCTCTGCGAGTCGGTCCCGCGAGAAGTACTCCCGGGAGATCGAACGTCGGTCTTGCCTGTTCATTCTACCACCAGTCGATATACGACGGCTTCGTTCGGTGCCGTCCGCGAGTCACGGACGATTTTAAGCACGTCGCCGACCTCCGCCTCGCTCGGCAGGGCAGGGTCGCGACGCTCGATTTTCGGCAGGTCTGTGCGGTCGATGTCGTACTCCGCGAGCACCTCCTCGACTTCGTCTTCCTCGAGGACCGTGTGCTCCGGAACCAGGTTGTGTTGGCTTACGTCTACCATGTGTTGGGCTGGCCGGGTGAAGAAGCTGTCACGAGATACTACAGCGTGCTACTGTCGCGAGGGATTTAACAGTTGCCAAATCCGACGGCCGGGGCTACCCGTACCGCGACTCCGGCGGCACGTAACTGCTCGTTGCCTCCCCTTGGACAGCAGTTATCAAAAATCCTCGGGCGAGAGCGACGGCCGTCAAGCCGGCATCGAAGCGGGCGGTGTGTGAGCCCACACCTCGGCGCCGTCCATTGGAAAGCCTTAAGGTCAAAACCCGGTTACGAGTGAGTGCAGGGAGCCCGGGTGGTGTAGTGGCCCATCATACAACCCTGTCACGGTTGTGACGCGGGTTCAAATCCCGCCTCGGGCGCTTTCTCCGACGGATTACATCCACAGTGGCTAGTTCAGCCGGTAAGCCGGTACACTAACGGACGGCCGCGTGGTGCTCTCTCGTATTCAGTAGGCGGCTCCGCCAGTTCTGCGTTCCCTCCACAGACCTATACGTCATCCAGCGGCAACCGGGCACAGGATGGAGAACAGCAAACGACGGGGTGACGAAAGCGAATCGAAGGTAATTCACGCGCTAATCTCCAGAGAGTGTAGCGTTGCAATCCCATTCGGGGACAACGATAAGTACGACCTGATAGCGGACATCGACGGTCAGCTGTACCGAATCCAATGCAAGACCGCTTGGCAGAACAAGCCGAATACCATTCGATTCAATACACATAGTCAGACGACGAACCAGGGCGAGTATTTCGAGGAGACGTATCACGGGGAAATCGACGCGTTCGTCGTCCGCTACCCGGAAACCGAGCAGCTCTACTGGGTTGATGTAGCTGACGCCACCGAGCAGAAGATGGAGCTCCGATTCGAAGCCGAAATCGACCATCCCTCGATCAACTGGGCGGAAGACTACGAACTCGGCGAGAGTATTCCGCCGGGATAAGAGATTCTCTCCTAAAGACGAACTACTTAGCGACAGGAAGACAGATAGTACGTATGCCAACCTGGAAGGGCGCGTGGTCGGCCGCCGAGGCGACGGCGTATCTGGAAGACGCGACGGTTCCGATTCGGCTCGCGTGCAACCGACCCAACGGCGGGTTGTGGATGCTCTCGCTGTGGTTCGCCTATCGGGACGGCGAGTTCCTGTGTGCGACGGGCGCGGACGCCGACATCGTCGAGTACCTCGAAGCCGACGGGTCGGTCGCCTTCGAGATATCGGACAACGACCCGCCCTATCGGGGCGTGCGTGGCGCGGGAACCGTGAGCATCGAACCGGACCCCGAGAAGGAACTCCTCCACGAGCTGTTCGAACGGTATCTGGGCGGGACGGACAACTCCCTGGCCGACAAACTGCTCGTGGAGGGCCGGAAGGAGGTCCGACTTCGAATCGAGCCGGAGCGGCTCTACACGTGGGATTTCTCCGAGCGGATGAAGGACGTGTGAATCAGTCCCGCAGCGCCTCGACGGGTTCGAGGTTGGCGGCCTTCCACGCCGGATAGAGGCCGCTGGCGAGGCTGATGACGACCCCGAACCCGAAGGCAACGACCAGATAGAGGCCGTTCGATGGGGCGAGGATGATGCTCAGCGAGATAGGCGCGACGTACCACAACAGCAGCGCCGCGGCGATGCTCAGCAGGACGCCGACGAACCCGCCGATGACGCCGAGCAGGGTCGCCTCGACGACGAGCGTCCGGAGGATATCGCGTTTCTGGACGCCGACCGCCCGGAGGAGGCCGATTTCGCCTTTCCGTTCGGTCGTGCTCATCAGCATGACGTTGAAGATGGCGACGCCGGCGACGATGAGAGAGACGGCGCCGAGGCCGATGAGGAACTGGTTCAGGAGGCCGAAGAACTCGTCGATGCGGTCGAGGATACTGGAGAGTTCGAAGATAGAGACGCGGTCTTCGCGGGCGTTGAGGCGGTCGCGGAGGTCGGTGGCGACGTCGCGGGCGTCCGCGCTGGAGTCCGCGCGGATGACGACCTGGTCGTAGTCGTCGCTTGTGAAGGCCGATTCGGGGAGGACGACCGCGTCGTCGGGCTGAATCGGCGAGATGTCCTCGCCCGGCGCGAGGATGGCGATGACGCGATAGGAGTTGCCCGATATCTCGACGACGCTGCCGACCTGTACGCCGAGTTCGTCGGCCAGCGAACTGCCGACGAGCGCGCCCTGTCTGTGGCGTTCGGGCATCCGCCCGGCTTCCGCCGAGAAGAGTTCGGCCGGTTGGTCGGTCCCGTAGATGGTGGCGAACCCGCTCGCGCCCCCGGTTCCCTCGACCGAGGCACCGTTCGTCAGTATCGGGACGGCGGTGCCGCGGCCCTCGGTCGCCCGCTCGATTTCGGCGATGTCGCGGGCGGTCAGCGATTCGCCGCCCCCGTCCTCGGCCGGCGAGACGATGACCTGGTTGCCGAGGCCGCCCAGCGACTCGACCGCCGCCAACTGGAGGACGTTGCCGAAGATGCCCAGCGTCGCGATGGCGAGGACGCCGATGACGATGCCGAGCGCGGCCAGCACCGACCGAAGCCGGTTTCGCTCGAGATTCCGAATCGCCATCAACACCGCCGGGAACGCCGAGAAGTCCGGTCTCATCGCCTGTCCTCCAGTCGGCCGTCGACGAGTTCGACGGTCCGGTCGGCGTACTCGGTGACGAGTTCGTCGTGGGTGACGGCGACGACGGCGACGCCCTCCTCACAGACACGCTCGAACTCGCCGAGGACCTGCCGGCCGGTGTCGGTATCGAGGTTGCCGGTCGGTTCGTCGGCCAGCAGGACTTCGGGGCTATTGATGAGCGAGCGGGCGATGGCGACCCGCTGTTTCTGCCCGCCGGAGAGTTCGGTCGGCCGGTGGGTGATGCGGTCGCCGAGGCCGACCCGCTGGAGCAGTCCGCGACCCCGGTCGGTCGCCTCGCGGTCGGCGTCGTAGACGGTCGGCAGGAGGACGTTCTCCAGCGCCGTCAGCGTCGGGAGGAGATAGAAATCCTGGAAGATGAAGCCGATGTACTCCTTGCGGAGGCGGGTGCGGGCCTCGTCGTCGAGGTCCGACACCTCGTCGCCGTCCAGAAAGACGTCGCCGCTGGTCGGCGTATCAAGCAGGCCGAGGGTGTTGAGCATCGTCGATTTACCGGACCCGGAGGGGCCGACGACGGCGACGAACTCGCCGGCCCGAACCGTCAGGTCGACGTCCTGCAGGGCGCGGACCGTTTCGCCGCCGCGCTCGTAGATGCGGTCGACGCCGCGGAGTTGAAGCGGCGGGGCATCAGCGCCCGTCTTCGTCTCGGCCGTTTGGCTCTCCGCGACGGCTTCGGGTACGTTCGGCCCGGTCATCGTCTTCGATAGAGGGGGACGAGCAACGCCCCGCCGACCAGCACCGATACGCCGAGGGCGCCGCCGACTACGAGCGGTGAGAGCGTCCCGAAGAAGCCGCCGCGTTCGTTCTCGCCGTCGGCTTCGACCGGGAGGTCGACCTGCTCGGTTCGTGGCTCGCCGTCGACGCGGTAGGTCACCTCGACGGGAACCGTCGAGGCGTTCTCGGTGACGGCCGCGGTCAACTCGAAGGGGGCGAACTCGCTGCCGTCGACGGTGCCGATGAAGTAGTCGCGCTGTGGGTAGGCCGGCGTGATGCCTTCAGCCTCGCCGACGGCGACGACGACACCAGTCACCTCGGCGTCGCCGGTGTTGCCCGCGTTCCCGGAGATTTGCAGGCGGCCGTCCTCGCGCTCCATGTCGACGCCGGTGAGCGTGATGGCGGCCGTTTCGGGGCGGTGGGCGTAGGTCGTCGTCGACCGGCGCTGCTCGCGGTCGAGTCGGTAGGTGACGGCGACCTCGAGGTCCGCGGGCGGGACGTTCGAGAGGTCCAGCGTCACCGTCTCGGTCTCACCGGGTTCGAGGCCGCCGACGAACTGCCGGGGCAGGGCCTGGTCGGCCGACGGTTCGACGACGGCCTCCTCGATGGCCGCGTTGCCGAAGTTGGTGACGGCCACCTCGACCTCGGTCGGGGGGCCCTCCTCTTCGCCGTCCCCCTGTTGGAGACCGCCGCCACCGCCGCCGACGAGGTCGCCGAGGCCGCCGGCGCCGCCACCGGCATCGACCGTCTGGTCGTCGGCCGGCCGAACGTCGATACCGACGTCGTCACGGAGCGGTTCGATGCGGAGGTTCTCCCGGCGGACGGTCGTCTGTCGGTCGCCCGTTACGGTGGTATACGAGACGCGAACGGCGATGCTGTCGTTGGTGCTGGTCGGCCGCGCCGAGAGGTTCAGCGTCTCCTCGGCGCCGGCCGCGAGCGTGGGAACGAAGGCCCGGTCGTCGGTCGCGGAGTCTCGGATGACGGCGACCTCGACGTTGCGTACCGCGTCGACAGCGGGGTTGGCGACGGTCACCTCGACGGGCGAGCGGACGCCCTCGACGAGGGCGGCGTCGATGCTTATGCCGGGCGGCGAATCCTCGACGACGACGGTGACGGGGCGTTCGACGGTGACCCTCGCGCCGTCGCTGTCGGTTCCCCTGGCGACCAGCGTGAGGTCGTGTCGGCCCGCGTCGGCGAACTCGGTTACAAGGTCGACGGTGAGGCTATCGCCGGGCGACAGCGACCCCGGATTCGAGGCGGCCGCGAGGCGGTCACCCGAATCGTCCTGAAGGACGACTCGGTCGAGTTCGACGGGGGAGTTCGACCCGGCCGAGAGGGAGACGTCGGCGGTGACGGTCGTCGGTTCGTCGGTCGTGGGTCGGTCGGGAGCGACCGTCGCGTCGTCGACGGTCAACCGGGCGTCGGGGACACCGGCGACTGTCGGTGCGACGAGCGAGAGGCAGAACGCGACGGCCACGATAATCACGGAGGCGCGGCGCACGATACCATACCAAAGGGTCGGACGGCCAAATACCTGCCGCGGGCCACGCTGGCTTGCCGCTTTTCAGGCCGTGTAGTCGGCTTCTTCGGGGTCCTCGACGACTTCGAGCCCGCGGTTGTTGATGGCGTGAGCGTCGAGGCCGACCTCCTCGAGGAAGTCCTTATAAATGCGCTCGCAGGTTTCGCCGTCCTTCTGCTTGTCGCTGGCGTGGTCACAGAGGTCCGCGATGCCCTCGGGCACCTCGTTGGTGTAGATGATCCAGTGGTTGACGAGGTCGGAGAGTCGGCGAATGGGCGAGGTGAAGTGGCCGTATATTTCGAAGTTCAGCGCGTGGTGGCCGCCGAAGGGGTCGGACATGTACTTCGCCCGCGGCATGACCTTCATCACGGCCCACTGAATCTTGTCGAGTTGGCGGCCGGGCGCCTCTTCGAGGGTGGCGTTGACGGCCTTGCGGGGGTCGTCCCACGCGCTGCCGGGAATCGAGACGCCTTCGAGGTCCTGAATCTCGCGGAGGGCTTCGTCCCACTCGTCGGGGGTCGGCTGGGGGTGGACACGGAACATGGCTTCGAGGCCGCGGTCCCACTGGAGGGTGTGGGTGACGGCCTTGTTCGCCTTCAGCATGCACTCCTCGATGATGGTGTGGGCGCGGTCCCGCTTGGGGTTGAGGACGAGCGAGCCGTCCTCCTTCCGCTGTTCGTGGAGTTTCTCGGCGAGTTCGTAGGCGAGTTGGTTCTCCTTGTGAAGGGGCGCGTCCGGGTCGTCGAGTCGCTCCTCGCAGTCGTTGTAGGTCTGGCGAGCGTCGGAGTGGATGACCGATTTATAAATGTCGATGGACTCGTGGGAGAGCGTCTCGCCGTTGATGTGCATCTCGACGGTGTGGGCCAGACGGTCCTCGTTGGGCACGAGGGAACACACCGTCTCGGCGAGGATGGGCGGGAGCATGTGAATCGTGTACCCGGGCAGGTAGACAGTGTTGCCGCGCTTCTGGGCTTCCTCCCACATCGCCGTCTCGGGGTTGACGTAGTGGGTGACGTCGGCGATGTGGACCCAGAGGCGGTAGCCCTCCTCGGTGCGTTCGATGGAGATGGCGTCGTCGAAGTCCTGCGCGTCGGCAGGGTCGGTCGTCCACGTCGTCAGGTCCCGGAGGTCCTTGCGCTCGTCGAGTTCCGTCTCGATGTCGCCTTCGGGGTCGCTGGCGACCTCCTCGGCCTCTTCGAGGACTTCCCGCGGGAATTCGTCGCGGATTTCGAACTCCTCGAAGAGTTCCTCCCGCTTGTTTTCGAGGTGCCGGGCGAGTTCCTCGTCGATGACGACGGGGCCTTGCCCCTCCGCAGTGCCGGCATACGCCTGTTCGTCGGAGTCAGTCATACCGGCAGGTAGTAGCGAGGAGTAGTTAGGAGTTGTGTGCGACGGCTACTGCTGGGGGCCGCGCTCGTTCTCGCTGTCGGCCTCGGCGTCGACCGCCTCGCTGAACCGCCTGAGGAACTCCGACTGGGGCACGTCGCCCGCGCCCGCCTCCGCCAGCAGCGTCTCCAGTCCCTTCCGCGGCTGGTGACAGAGCATCCGATAGCAGGGTTTACAGAGGTGTTCGAACTCCTTGTCCTCGCGGTCCCAGCGGTCGCCGTGCTTGTCGTACTCGCGGGCCTTCGACCGGGGGACGGTCTCGCCGCAGGCGATGCAGGTCACCTCGGTCCGGTCTCCCCGTTGCCACATGCCTCGGAGTAGCACGGGCCAGCACTTAGCGTTATCTGACGGGCGGGACGCCCTCACGAGAACGCCTGTATTTAAAAGCATATAGGGGCGCGAACCGTGGACCCGGGTATGGACCCGCGAATCCGAGAACACGCAGAGATCATCGTGGACCACTCGACCGGGGTGGAACAGGGGGACAACGTCGTCATCAGCACGCCGCCGGCCGCCGAGGACCTCGCCGTCGCCCTCCACGAGGTCGTCGGCGACCGCGGCGCGTCGCCCTTCCACGTCGCCAGCAACGCCCGCGCCGGTCGCGCCTACCTGCGGGCCATCGACGACGAGGATATCGAGACGCCCACGCACGCGAAGGCCCTCTACGAGGAAAGCGATGTCGTCATCCGCGTGCGCGGGGAGGGCAACGCGACCGAGCAAAGCGACGTCGCACCCGAAACGCAGGCGGCCCACACGAAGGCGCGCCGCCCCGTTCAGGAGGCCACCCTCTCGAAGCAGTGGTGTCTCACCCAGTACCCGACGCAGGGCCACGCCCAACTCGCGGGCATGAGCACCGAGGGCTACGAGAACTTCGTCTACGACGCCGTCAACAAGGACTGGGACGCTCAGCGGGAGCATCAGGCCCGGATGATCGACATCCTCGACCCCGCAAGCGAGGTACGCATCAAAAGCGGCGACACCACCGACGTGACGATGTCGGTCGACGGCATGAAGACCATCAACGACTACGCCGAGCACAACCTCCCCGGCGGCGAGGTCTTCACCGCGCCGGTCGTCGACAGCGTCGAGGGCGAGGTGCTGTTCGACAAACCGCTCTACCATCAGGGCCGCGAAATCACGGGCGCCCACCTCGTCTTCGAGGCGGGCGAAGTCGTCGAACACAGCGCCGACCAGAACGAGGACCTGCTGACCGAGGTACTCGACACCGACGCGGGCGCCCGCCGCCTCGGCGAACTCGGCATCGGGATGAACCGCGACATCGACCGCTTTACCTACAACATGCTCTTCGACGAGAAGATGGGCGATACCGTCCACATGGCCATCGGCCGCGCCTACGACGAGTGCGTCGGCGAGGACCGCGAGGCCAACCAGTCGGCGGTCCACCTCGACATGATCGTCGACATGAGCGAGGATTCGTTCATCGAGGTCGACGGCGACATCGTCCAGCGGGACGGGGCCTTCCGCTTCGAGGACGGGTTCGAGGGATAGGACGACGGGAACCCTATTTATAAGAGGCGGCGGGTCAGAACGCCGTGTCGATGCCGACGACGTTGACCGACGTGACGGCGCCGTTCTCCTTGCGCCACAGGCGGTTGGTCGTCGAGTTGCCGCCGCCGAAGTCGCTGTCGACGACGGCGTTGCCGCTCCCGTCGGCGCGAGCGTACTCAACGGGGCCGAAGGTGTAACTGCCGCTGTTTCCGGGTGCTGTTCCGTCGGGCGCTTCGACGACGTAGGTCGCCTCGCCGTCTGTGAGTTCGAGTTCGACGATGGTGCGGTAGCCGTCGATTTCGTGTTTGCCGACGAGGTCCGGCGAGAACTCGGAGACGTTCCACGCGGCCGGCACCGCATCGCGGACGACGACGTCCTCGTCGCTGTCGGCGGTGATGGTCACGCGGTGGGTCTGGCCCGCCGTGACGACCGAGGAGTCGTGGGTTCGCTCGATGGAGACGTCGACGGGCGTGTCGCTGCCGACGGGCGTACCGTCCCTGTACATCGCGTGCGGACCGGAGTTGATACCACCGGCGAAGACGACGCCGTTGCGCTCGACGGCGTTCCAGAAGAACGGCGTCGAGGCAGTCAGGCCGTCGATGGCGACGGGTGACTGCTCGGGCGTGTCGTAGGCCATCGCGCGGTCCTCGGGAATCTCCTTGCCCTCTCGGAAGTAGCCGGCCTCGTCTATCGTGCCGTCGGTCGCATCGAGGAACCGGGCGCCGGCGTGGTAGTGGCCGGCATAGAGGTTCCCCCGCGTGTCCATGTCGATGTTGTGGGCCGAGACGCGGAAGTCGGCGAAGCCGTTCTCCTGGAACTTGCCGGGGGCTTCGCCGTCATCGGCTCGCTCTTCCTCCGTGTCGAACCCGGGAGCCTGCCCCCAGCCCTCGCCGTCCTCGATGAGCGCCCAGTAGTCGAGTTCTTCCCTGTCGCGAAGTGTCTTCACCGTCGGGTCGTCCGGCGCATCGTACATCCGATAGGGCACGCGCCCGAGAGGTTCGTGTTGGCCGTGTTGTCGGACGGAACTGGCACAGCCGAGATAGACTCGGTCGACATCGGATTCGGGGTCCAGTGCCTCGTCGAGGGGGTCACAGTCCACGAGGGTGTACCGGCCCGTCTCGTGGCCGTCGATGTGTGGGTGGTACGCCGAGTCGGGGTTCTCGTGGCCGGTGACGGCGACGCGCTTGCCGTCGACCAGCGTGGGTGCGGGGACGGCGTGGTGGGCGCCGTACTGCTCGAAGACGCCGACCTCTCGGACGTCCAGCGGGTCCGAAACGTCGAAGATGCGTAGGCCGGCGTCCCAGCAGTGGAGGTACGCCAGCGGGCGACCCGTCCTCGGGTCCTCCTGCACGTTGATGTCGTGGTGATACCACTGGTTGCTGTCGGCGCCGTACTCGCCCTGCGAGAGGTCGGTGTCCCACGACCACGCGTTGACCTGCTGGAGTTGGCCGCTCGCACGGTCGAACCGGAAGGTGTTGACCGCACTCGCCGCGCCGGAGGTGCCGTGGACGGTGAAGACGTACTCCTCGCCGCCTATCTGGTGGTACCAGCCGTTGTGCGGGCCGACCGACCAGTGGCTCAGCGACTCCTCGTCGGTCACCTCGGGGTTGCCCGGGTCCGAGACGTCGACGGCGACCAGCGACCCGGCACCGGCGGTGTTACCGTGGTTGTCCGCGTTCGGCTCGGCGCCCTGTGCCTCGCCGAACAGCGCCGTGACCGCCTGCTTGCAGACGAAGACGTAGTCGCCGTCGTCGCTGACCTTCACGTCCATGCAGGCCGACTGGCTGTTGTCGTTGCGGACGAACGACAGCAGCCCGATTTCGGCGGTTTCGAGGTCCTCCGGCCCCTCCGCACGAGTGTAATCGCTGATATCGAAGATGGCGACGCCGCGCTGGGAGTCGTCGCCGCGGGCCGAGAAGACGCTCGCGAACGCAAGGTCGTCGTGGATGCGAAACTCCGAGAAAGCGCCCCTGTGAGCGTCCTCGGGTCGGCCCGAGAAACTCGCCGGGCCGACGCCGCCGCCGCTGTGATAGCCGACGAGGCTGACGTCGTCCGACGAGGCGTCGGCGACGTTGTCGCCGAGGTAGCCGTCGGTGCCGCCGTAGAACTTGTTGTTCTCGCCCGTGATGGAACCGGGATGGCCCGACGCCGTCCCGATGGACGCAACGCCGAGGGCCGCACCCGCGGCCTTCAGTACCGCACGTCGGGTCTTCTCACCGATGTCGATGTTCGGTTTGGGGAGCATGACTCTCTGTCCCAGCCATATCTGTACTCCCTTTGAAGGCTTCTGGCAAACCCGTCCAAAGGTCGGCTCGAAACGAGCGAGATACCGTCCAAGAGGGTACAGAAGAGTTCATTCGGCAGTCGTCGCCGCTGGCGAGCGGCCATTTAAAAAGTGGCTGCGTACGGGCGCGATGGGATTTGAACCCACGGCCGTCGGATTAGAAGTCCGACGCTCTATCCGGACTGAGCTACGCGCCCTCGGATGCGAAAAGGGACGGTTCCCTAAAAAGCCGTACGGGTTAGCCGTTGTAGCGGTACAGGGACAGCACGAACGGCAGGCGATGCAGCATCCAGATGGCCACAGGCAGGCCGATGACGGTGATAGCGAGGACGTTGGCGACGTTGGCCCAGACGAAACTCGCCCACCAGCCGACGAGGACGAAGTAGACGGCCCTAACCACGAGGCTGTGCTGGCCGCGGCCGGCCTCGGGGTCGATGGTCGATTCGGGCTGTTTCAGCGTCAGCGCCGTGGGAACGAGGTTGATGAGTTTGACCGAGACGGGCAGGAGGACGACCGTGAGACCCAGTAGCCACGCGGCGTTGACGAGGATAGGCGTGAGCCACCAGCCGACGAAGACGAACCACAGCCCGCGGGTGAGGAGGGAGCGTTGTGCCATGTGGTCGGTAGCGTCCCGGCGGGGATGAGGTTGGCGGCCGGCGAGCAAAGCGGTTAAACGGCCGCTCGGACTACGGACGGACGAATGCAGGTCATCGGAACCGTCGGGCTGGCCGGCAGCGGCAAAGGCGAGTTCGCCAACGTCGCCGAGGAGCTTGGCGTCCCGGTCGTCACGATGGGCGACGTCATCCGGGCGGAGTGCCGCGAACGCGGGCTGGACCCCGCCGAGCATCACGGCGAAATCGCCCAGAAACTGCGGCAGGAAAACGGCCCCGCCGCTATCGCCGAGGAGTCGCTGCCGCACATCGAGGCGGCGCTGGAGAACAGCGACACCGTCGTCGTCGACGGCATCCGCTCGGGCGTCGAGGTCGACGCCTTCGAGAAGCGGTTCGGCGACGACTTCACGCTGGTCAGCATCGAGGCGCCCTTCGAGGTGCGCAGGGAGCGAATCAACGACCGCGGCCGCGACAAGGTCGGCGAGGACGGCGAGAGCCTCGAAGCCCGCGACGAGCGCGAGTTGAGTTTCGGTCTCGACGAGGCGCTGGCACGCGCGGACGTGACGATAGACAATACGGGCACCCTCGAGGAGTTCCGCGAGCGAGCCAAGGAGTTACTCGACCAATGATTTACAGCGCCGACGTTCAGATCACCGCGCCGGTACAGGATACGGAGGTAAGCGACCGGGTGGCCGACGCCATCCGGAACCTCTTCCCGGAGGCCAACATCGAATCGCACCCGGGCGAGTTGCTGGCGACGTGCCACACGATGGACCACTTCTCGGAGCGCCTCCACGAGCAGGCGATTCTCGACACCGCCCGCGGGCAGTTCTTCGCGAATCTGGAGGGCGAGACGTTCAGTTTCGACCTGAAAAAGCAGGCGGCCTTCCAGGACGTCATCAACTTCGCCGTCGGCAACGCCAGCGAGTTGGGCGACATCCACGTCCGCGTGAAAGTGACCGACCCAGACGCCGAGACGTTCATCGACCACATCGCGCCGCCGACCGAGGAAGGGCGACCGGTCGATTCCGACCGGCGGTAGACCGACCGGCCTCTGGGCAGGGCGGGACAGAAGCGCAAGAAAGCAGGCGGCTCGTTCTAGCGGCAGTAGGCGTTGTCGTCGTCCATGAGGTTGCGCATCCGGGCGAGCGAAAGCGGGTCGAACTGCTGGGGGGCCTTCGCCGAGGTGATATCGGCGGCTTCGTTGGTTTCCTCGGTGGCCCACGGGTCGGTACCGCGGGTGCTGATCTCGGTTGTCGGGGCGTCGGTCAACTGCGGGTCAGGGGTCGTGGAAGGTTCGGTGCTCATTGGTTCGGTGGGTCGTGTGGTCGTCGTCGGTGCGGTCGGGCGGACAGAATCAGGGATGTACACCTACGACGGCAAGAAGCGAACCTCGTGTGCGACGATTGTCTCGCATGTACTTTCGTTATACTACACGGTTGTTCATAAAGATACCGACGCGCGGCAATCGTTGCTGACAGTCGTCCACAAACCCCCGGTAACGAACCTCACGGTTCGTAGACCACGATAACGGCGTCGAGCCGACCGTAAGGGATATCGTAGCGTTCGACGGGCTCCAACGGCAGGAACTCCGGTTTCGTCGTGAGCGCGACGGCACGGTCGACCGACCCCTCGACGAGTCGGTCGGCGAAGGCCGCATAGAGGTTCCGCAAATCCTCGTCGACGCGGACGCCGAACGGCAGGTTCGTGACGACGCAATCAGCATCCAGCGTCGCCTCGCGAGCGTCGGCCTCGACGATAGCAATTTCGTCGGCGAGGCCCCCAGCATCCCGGTTCTTCCGCGCGCAGTCGAGCCATTCCTCGCGGCGGTCGCGGGCCTCGATATTCAGCGACGGCGACTGGGGTTCGTGGGCGGCCCGGCGCTCGGCGAAGGCCTCGGCGTCGTATCGCGGGAGGACGCCGAATGCCGGGTCGTGGTCCGGACACGGCGGCCGGTCGGTCGCCGCCAGCGCGGCCTCGATAGGGATGGTCCCCGACCCGGCCATCGGGTCGACGAGGCTGTCCTCGGCCGCATAGCCGGCGATGCGGAGCATCGAGTAGGCCATCGTCGGCCGAATCGGCGACTCGTGTTCGCAGACCCGATACGGGCGTTTGTGTAGCGACCGGCCCGTCAGGTCCACCGCGAGCGTGAATCGGTCGTCGTAGCAGTAGGCCTCCAGTCGAACCGTCGGGTCGTCGAGGTCGACCGGCAGGCGCTCGCCGGTCGCCTCGCGATAGCCGTCGATGACAGCCTGTCCGACCCGCTCGGAGACGTCCATGCTCGTAAAGTCGTGGTGGCCGTGGCGGGTGCTGACGACGCCGAAATCCTCGAAGGGCAGGTGGGCGGCGATATCGACCTCACGGGTGCGGTCGTAGACGTCTTCGAGGTCGTCGATGGACGCGTCGACCAGCACCTCCATGAACCGGTGGCAGGTCCGCGAGCGGTAGTGAAGGTCGTAGACCGCCTCTCGGTCGGCCTCGAACTCCACGACGCCGCGGTGGTGGCGCTCGGCGTCGGCGCCGACCAGTTCGTCGAGTTCGCCGGCCGTCACCGACTCCAGTCCGCCGTTCGTCGTCGCCAGAAGGTACACACCTTCGGTTGTAGGGGTGGGAGGAAAAGGGTAGCGTGGCGTGCGAGGGTCGGAGCGACTGCGAGGGTCGAACAGAGTGAGACCCTCGAATGGGAGCGGCGAACGAAGTGAACCGCGACCGTAGGGAACGAGACCCTCGCTACACCGCCAACAACAGCACCAGCGCGACGGCAATCCAGAGAATCTTCAGCGTGGTGTTCACGACGACCACCTTCGCGCCGAACTCGGCGCCCCAGATGCCGAACTGGAAGGGAATCGACCGCTTGAACGTCGAGACGGTAAAGGAGACGATGCCGCCGACGAGCATCGTCGCGACGGCCGTCCGGGCGGTGAAGACGCCGTCCTCGATGAGCGGCGCGAGCGTCAGCGCGCCGCTCGTCGTATCGAAGGCGTAGACGACGATGACGGGCACCGCCGCGGCGGGCAGCCCCGTCAGGCTCTGGAGGGGGTCGGCGGCGCCGCCGGTCATCGACTGGATGTCGTAGTAAGTCGTCGCCACGACGACGAGCGTGTAGACGACCGCCAGCCGGGGGAGGATTTCCCACGTCTTTTCGAGGGCCGACCGGACCGCCCCTCGTATTTTCTCCGCGGCGGTCTCCGCGTCGCCACCGTCGGGGCGGGCCGTGGGGTCGGACTCGACGACCGCATCCGGGTCCACGTTCCGGTCGGAGAGCAACACCGCACCGGCGAGGACGCCCGTGACCGTGATGGCCAGCGAGACGCCCGCCCGCGCGCCGACGTACAGCAGGCCGACCCGGAGGCCGAGAATCGGGATGAGCACCGGCGCGTAGAAGGTGAAGATGTGCTGGACGAAGCCGAAGAAGGTGTTGATGGTGACGGCGACCAGCGTCGCTCGGTCGTCGAGCAGGCCGGAATCCCGGTATTCGGCGAGCATGCCGTAGCCGGCCGTCGTGGAGGCCGCGGTCGTCAGGATGGCGCTGCCGACCTCGTCGGGGAGGTTCGCCGGCCGCGTCAGCGGCTTCGACAGCGCCGCGATGTACCGGATGGCGCCGAAGGCGACGAGGACGTTGGCGAAGGCGACGCCGCCCGCGATGGCGAGGGCGATACCCAGGATTCGGGGCAGCACCTCGCCGACGAGCAGGCTCCCGAGCGAGGGGTCCATTCGACGCGAAACAGGGGCCGGGGCGAGGAAACGGTTGCGTTTCCGGTCGAACGCCGGCCCGCGGGTCAGTCAGCGCCGGCGCATTCCCGCCAGCCACAGTCCTCACAGTAGCGGTTGCCGGCGACCAGCGCCGTCGGCGCGCCACACCGGAGACAGGCCGCGACCGCCGTCGAGACGGCCATCAGTCGTCCTCGGTCTTGATGTCCGCCGAGAGACCCTGCGCCATCTCGATGTCCTTGGAGTTGTTCAGCGTCCACGCCGTGCGTTCGGTGACGGCCTCAATGACCTCGCGGGCGGAGGGGTAGCCGTTACCCGATTTCTTGACGCCGCCGAACGGCAACTGGACCTCCGCGCCGATACACGGCAGGTTGCCGTAGGCGAGGCCGAGGTCCGCGTGGTCGCGGTAGTAGTTTATCTGCCGGTAGTCCTCGCTGATGATGGAGCCGGCGAGGCCGTACGGCGTCGCGTTCTGGAGTTCGACGCCGCGCTCGATGTCGCCCTCGTACTCGATGAGGGCGACGTGGGGGCCGAAGACCTCCTCGTGGAGACAGCGGAGGCCCGGGTCGTACTCCGTCTCGTAGACGAACGGCCCGACCCAGTGGCCCTCCTCGTGGCCGTCGGGAATCTCGTCGGCGGGGAGTTCCGTGCGGTCGACGAGGACGTTCACGCCCTCCTCGCGGGCGAGGTCGTTGTATCGCTGTATCTTCTCGACATGTTCGGCCTCGATGGCCGGGCCCATGAAGGTGCCCTCGTCGAGGGGGTCGCCGACAGCCACCGTCTCGGCGGCGGCGACGAACCGCTCTTTGAACTCCTCGTAGACGTCGGTGTGGACGATGATGCGCTCGCTGGAGACACAGCGCTGGCCCGTCGTCTTGAAACTGGAAAGCGTCGCGGCGGGCACCGCGAGGTCGAGGTCCGCCTCGTCGGTGACCAGCACGGCGTTCTTGCCACCCATCTCGCATGCGGCGAGTTTACCGGGCGTACCGCCGACCTTGTCCGCGATGGAATGGCCGACCTCGGCGCTTCCCGTGAACAGGACCGTCTCGATATCGCTGTCGACGATTGCGGCGCCGGCGTCGCCGAAGCCCTGAACCATGTTGAAGACGCCCTCGGGAATCCCGGCGTCGACCATCAGTTCCGCGATGGCGTGGGCGCATTTGGGCGTCTGTTCGGCGGGCTTCCAGACGACGGTGTTGCCCTCCACGAGCGCGACCGCCATATGCCAGAAGGGGATGGCGATGGGGAAGTTCCACGGCGTGATACAGCCGACGACACCGCGGGGTTTCCGTCGCATATAGGCGTCCTTGCTCGGAATCTCGGAGGGGACCACGTCGCCGTGGGGGTGGCGGCCGTTGCCGGCGGCCCACTCGACCATGTGGGCGGCCTCGACGATGTCGGCTTTGCCCTCCGATATCTCCTTGCCGCACTCGCGGGTGACGAGTTCGCCGAGCTCGTCGGTGCGAGCCTTCAGTTCCTCGTAGACGTCCCAGAGGTGCTCGGCGCGGTCCGGATAGGACAGTTCGCGCCACTCCTCGAAGGCCTCGTCGGCGGCGTCGACCGCCGCTGCCACGTCCGCTTCGGTGCCCTTCGGGAACTCCCCGAGCGACTCGCCGGTCGCCGGGTTCGTGCTCTCGAAGGTCTCCTCGCCGGATACCCACTCGCCGCCGATGTAGTGTGCGTGTGACTCCATACGTTCTCGTTATCCCGGGAGACCCAGTATCCCATCCCGCCCATGGACGGGTGGCCTCGACCGGGGTCCAGCGCGCCGGAAACAGCCGAAACGTCGCATCACCCGACCATGGTCGGCCGCGGTTACAGGCGCCGGCAACGTCATAGCCACGGACACCCAATACCGTACAATGAGTGACGCACAGCCCGGGTCTGGAACACGGCTCACGCTCGATCTGTGGCATCCGAACTGCTGGGCCTGCGAGTCGACGTCGGAGGTACCGGGCGGCGTGCTGGCACACGCGATTTATAATACGCCGAAGGCGGACATCGAACGGGATTCGGTCAACGGGCTGTTCACCGCCTTCGCCGACAGCAACGAGGAAATCGAGGAACTGCTGTCGACCATCGAGGACTCGCCACACAGCGGCGAGTTGCTCGAACTGCAGGAGCGGTTCGGCACCGGCCACGCCGCGCCGGGCAACGTCGTCCGGGAGTTCTTCCTCGAATACGACCCCGCGGACATGGTCTGTCCGGTGTTGCTCGAACACGGCTTCGTCCACAGCCAGCCGGTCCGCATCGAAGACGGCCGCGAGTACTGGCAGGTGAGTTTCGCCGGCGAGCGCGGCGACATCCAGCCGGCCCTCGACGGGGTCCGCGAGGACGCGGGAGCGGAGGTCACCATCGAGCGCATCGCCTCCGCTAGCGAAAACGGCCACCGGGAACGCAACCGCCGCCTCGATGCCCTGACGCCCACCCAGCGAAAGGTCTTCGACCTTGCACGCGAGATGGGCTACTACGAGTGGCCCCGCGGCTGTTCGACCCGCGACCTCGCCGACGAACTCGATGTCTCGAAGACGACGCTGCTCGAACACCTGCGGAAGGCCGAAGCGAAACTGCTCGACCCGGCTAGCGACCGATAACCGCACGCAGCGCGAACAGCGCGTTCGATTTTCGCTCCCGAATCCGCCGGTAGAAGTAGGAGAACCACTTGTTGCCGTAGGGGACGTACTGGTAGGTCGGCACGCCGTCGGCGGCGAGTTCACGCTGGGCGGACTCGCGAACGCCCATCAGCATCTGTACCTCGTAGGGGGTGCCGTACTCCTCGTTGAGGTCGGCGGCGTAGTCGAGCATCGCGGGGTCGTGGCTGCCGACGGCGACGCCGTCCTCGAACTCCTCGAAGGCGTACTCCAGCAGGTCGCGGTAGGCGGTGTCGACGTCCTCGCTTCCCTTGTGGGCGACCGATTTCGGCTCGTCGTAGGCGCCCTTGACCAAGCGGACCTTGCCGGGGAGTTTGGCCAGCCGCTCGATGTCCTCGGCGGTGCGTTTGAGGTTCGCCTGGATGCAGACCCCGACGTCGCCGTCGGTTTCGCGGGCGTGTTCCTCGAAGGCGTCGAGGGTCACGTCCGTCGTCGTGTGGTCTTCCATGTCGACCCAGACGAAACAGTCGTGTTCCTGTCCGACCTCGACGATGCTCGCGAGGTTCTCGCGGAAGGCGTCGTCGCCGACGTCGAGGCCGATTTGCGAGGGCTTGACCGAGACGCAGGCGTCGACACCGGCAGCGTCGATATCGCGGATGAGGTCCATGTACGCGCGAGCGTCCGCGTCGGCCGGCGCGCGCCTGTCGTAGTGTTCGCCGAGCAGGTTGAGAATGGCCGAGACACCGTCGTCGTTGCAGTCCCTGACGTGGTCGATAGCCGTCGCGGCGTCCTCGCCGGCGACGAAGTTGCTAGCGATGGGTGGGAGCATATTCGTAATCGGTCGGCCAGCGGCCTCAACACCAACCCGACCATGGTCGAAGCCGAAAGGGACAGCCGGAACGCCGGTCGAAGGGGGTCAGCCGCCCAGATACAGCTGTGAGACCTCCTCGTTATCGAGGAGGTCGTCGGCGGTGCCCTCGAACCGGACGGTCCCCTGGTCCAGCACGTAGCCGCGGTCGGAGATGCCGAGTCCCTTGGTCGCGTTCTGCTCGACCATGAGGATGGCCGTATCCATGTCGTTGACCGCCTGGACGTCCTCGAAGACCTCGTCGGCTGTGTTGGGCGCGAGGCCGGCCGACGGCTCGTCGATGAGCAACACGTCGGGTTCCATCACGAGCGCGCGGGCGAATGCCAGCACCTGTCGCTGGCCGCCGGAGAGCGTCCGGGCCTTGGCGGTCTTCTTCTCGCGGAGGATGCCGAACCGGTCGTAGAGGTCGCTCATGACCGATTCGAGGCCGTCCTTGCGGGCGACGCCGCCCATCCGCAGGTTCTCGTCGATGGTGAGCGAGCCGAACACGTTGTCGGTCTGTGGGACGTAGCCGATGCCCTCGCGGACGATGTCCTCAGGCGCCATGCCGCCGATATCGTCCCCGTGGTAGGTGACCGACCCTTCCCACGGCGTCAGCATGCCGAAGGCCGTCTTGAGGACGGTCGACTTGCCGGCGCCGTTCGGCCCGATGAGACAGACGATTTCGTTCGCATCGAGATGGAGCGTGAGGTCGTCCAGCACCTGCACTTCGCCGTAGCCGCTGTCGACTTCGGACAGCGACAGCACGTGGTCGGCGCTCACGTGCCACCTCCGAGGTACGCCTCGATGACACGGGGGTCCGACTGGACCCGCTGGGGTGGCCCCTCCATGAGGACGCTGCCCTGGTCGAGGACGACGACGGGGTTGGCCAGTTTCATGACGAACTCCATGTCGTGTTCGATGAGCAGGAACGTGGTGCCCTGCTCGTTGAGGCGGCGAATCTGGTCGGCGAGTTTGTTCCGGAGCGTCGGGTTGACGCCGGCGACCGGTTCGTCCAACAGCAGGATTTCCGGTTCGGCCAGCATCGCCCGCGCCAACTCGACGAGTTTCATCTGCCCGCCGGAGATGTCGGTGGCGGGCTGGGTCGCGAGGTGGTCGATTTCGAACTCCTCGAGGATGCGCTCGGCGTCTTCGAGGTTCTTCGATTCGTGTTCGCCGACTTCGCCGGGCGAGGTGAACAGTTTGATGAAGGACTCGCCGGGCTGGTTTCGCGGGCCGACGAGCATCGCCTCGCGGACGGTCATCCCCTCCAGTTTCCGCGGCGTCTGGAAGGTGCGGATGAGGCCGTGTTCGGCCACCTCGTAGGGTTCGGCGCCGGTGACGTCGGTCCCGTTGACGGTGACGGTGCCGCCGTCCGGTTCGTAGAACCCCGAGATGAGGTTGAAGATGGTCGACTTGCCGGCGCCGTTCGGCCCGATGAGGCCGGTGATGGTGCCGCGCTCGACCGAGAAGGTCGCGTGGTCGGTCGCGACGAGGCCGCCGAACCGCTTCTGGAGGTCCTCGACGCGCAAGACGACGTTGTCGGCCGCGTCGGCGGTCGATGCGTCGGCGTCGGTGTCGAACTCGGAGTCACTCATTGTCTTCACCTGCCTTCGTGTCGCGAACGCCGGAGTCGGGTCGCTGTGGCGCGGCGTCGTCGACCGACTCCGGCCAGATGAGTTCCCGCTGTGGCGGCAACACGCCTTGCGGTCGGAACCGCATGACGAGGATGATGATGACGCCGATGAGCAGGAGGCGCAGCGGCGCGACGTCGAACGGAAGCGGGGCATACTCCACCGGCGCGACGCTGACGGGAATCACGATCTCGTTGAGGAACCGGGTCCCCTCGCGGATGGCGACGACGATGATGCCGCCGAACAGCGCGCCGCGGTTCGACCCGCTACCGCCGAGGATGACCGCGACCCAGACGTAGAAGGTCGTGATGGGGTCGAGGTCGCCGGGGCTGACGTAGAGGTTCAGATGCGCGTAGAAGACGCCCGCGAGCGCCATGATGAGGCTCCCGAGAACGAACGACTGCATCTTGAACGAGTAGGTGTTTTTCCCCAGCGCCCGCGCGAGGTCCTCGTCGGAGCGAATCGTCCGGAGGACGCGGCCCCACGGCGAGCGGTGGGCGCGCTTGAGGACGGCGTAACTGATGCCGGCAAGCGCCAACACGAACGCGACGTTCAACAGCGAACTCCAGAAGGGGGTATCAAGCACGATGGGCGTCCCGGGGATGACGACGATTTCGAGGCCGGGCATCGCGCTCGGGAACGTCTCCAGAAGCGGCCAGCCCTCGAAGAAACTCGGGATACCGCGAACCCCGGCGCTCCCGTTGGTCCACTGCCGTTCGTTCAACACGAGCAGGCGGACGACCTCGGCGAGGCCGAGCGAGGCGATAGCGAGGTAGTCCGCCCGGAGCCGCAGCGTCGGCACGCCGATGAGGAGGGCCAGCGCGGCCGCGAGTATCAGCGCGACGACGAGGCCGAAGATGGGCAGGTAATCGCCCGCTATCGGCGACGTGTTACCGCTCATGAGGGCCGCGCCGTAGGCGCCGACGCCGAAGAAGGCGGCGACGCTGAAGTTGATGAGACCGGTAAAGCCCCACTGGGAGTTCAGCCCGAACGACAGCAGGGCGTACATCCCGGCGAGGCCGACGACGTACAGGAAGTAGGTCGGGCCGAGCCGGCCGGTGACGAGGCTGAGCAAGAGCAACAGCGCGGCGAAGGCGATGAAGACGGTGACGCCCCGTTCGGGCGTCGTCAGGTCCTCCCAGAACTCGCCGGGGGCGGAGCGGATACTCATCTCAGGCCCCCTCCGCGTCGCCGGCGATGCCGTTCGGACGCACGAGCAGGACGGCCACCATGATGACGAACGCGATGGCGTTGGCGTACTCGATGCCGATGGTGATTCCGACGCTGTCGGGAACGTACGGGATATATGCCCCGAAGTCGGTGAGAAGCCGGATATCAGAGAGAATCGGTGTCAGCTGGTTTATCATGCCGATGAGGAAGCCGCCGAGGACGGCGCCGTAGACGGAGCCGATACCGCCGAGGATGACCGCGGCGAAGATTATCAACAGGAGGTTGAAGCCCATCCGCGGCGCAAGCTGGTTGAACAGGCCGAGGAAGACGCCGCCGGCACCGGCGAGACCGGCACCGATGACCCACGCGACGAGTTTGACGCGGTCGGTCCGGATGCCGCTGATCCGCGCGAGGTCGGGGTTGTCCGCCATCGCGCGCATCTTCCGCCCGAGGTCGGTGTGCTGCAACAGCAGGTGCAGGCCGACGACGAGGACGGCCGCCGTGATGACGATGGCCACGTCGTGTTCGGTGATGCGGACCCCGTAGGGGACGAGCCACTCGATGGGTCGCAGCGTCGGCACGTCGAACCGGGTGAAGTCGGCGCCGAAACCCATCTGGATGACGGCGCGATAGACGAAGGCGACGCCGATGGAGGTGATGAGCATCCCGATAGAGCCCACGTCCAGCGGGTCGTAGATGAGCCGGTCGGTGACGACCGCGACGACGACGGCGACGAGCATGCCGACCAGCAGCGCGACGAAGAAACCGAGCGGGAGGCTCAGAACGCCGGCGGTTATCCCGCCGATGGTGCCGAAGGTGACGAGCGCCGCGTACGCGCCGACGGTCATCGTGTCGCCGTGGGCGAAGTTCGCGAAATCCGCGATGCTGTATATCAACGAGAGGCCGATGCTCCCGAGAACGATGATACTGCTGAACACCAAGCCGTTCGCCAGATATTCGAGAAGCGGCATTGGCGGTTAGGACTCGATGAAGCCGGTGCCCTCGTAGTCGTGGTCCTCGACTGTCAGAATCTGCAGGTAGCCGACGGGGTCGCCGTTCTCGTCGAAGTCGATGGGACCGCTGACACCCTGATAGTCGACGTCACTGGGACCGCCGCCGTCGGCGAGGATTTCGCTTGCGGCCTCGAAGGAGGTCACCTGCTCGCCCTCGGGGCGGGAGACCTCGCGAACGGTCTCCTGCAGGGCGGCGCCGGTGAAGTCGTCGGCGGCCTGAATCGCCAGTGCCGCGTTGACGACGCAGTCGTAGGCGTAGGCGGCCCACGCGGTCGGTTGCTGGTCGTATTCGTCCTCGAAGGCGCTGGCGAACTCCTGGTAGTTTTCCTGGTCGACGGGCGCGGAGGGGACGACGATTTTCATGCCGTCCATGCTGCCCTCGGGGGTGTTCTCGATGACGTTGTCGCCGGAGACGGAGTCGGCGCCGTAATACTGGGCCTCGTAGCCGCTGGAGTAGGCCTCGTTGACCATCGTCGCGAACTCCGCCTGATAGGTGATGAACAGCCACGCCTCGGCCCCGGAGCCGTTCATCTCGGAGATGACACTGGAGTAGGACTGCTGTTCCTGGTCGTGCGGGGAGTTGTAGACGACCTCGCCCTCGTAGGCGTCGACGAAGGCGTCGGTGAGGCTCTGGCCGTAGTCGTTGTTGACGTAGGTGATAGCCACCTCGTCGTAGCCGTCCTCGGCGATGATGTTCGACAGCGCGAGCGACTGGGTGCGGCCGGTCGGCGACATCCGCAGCAGGCCGGGGAACTCCGTCAGATTGAGCCCCGTGGAGTTTTGGCTCAGTTGGACGACGTCGGTGCCCTCGATGACGCTCTCGTAGATGGCCAAGGAGACGCCGGAGCCGACCGCGCCGATGAGGAACGGGACGTCGTCCTGATTGACGAGTTTCTGGGCGGCCGAGACGCCGCCCTGACTCTCGGATTCGTCGTCCTCGACGGTGATTTCGAGTTCCCGACCGCCGATACCCATGTCGTTGACGCGAGCGAGCGCGAGGTCCTTCCCGCGCTGGTTCCGCTCGCCGAACGCGGACAGCGACCCCGTCAGGGAATCGACCATCCCGATGGTGTAGGGGGACGTGTCCCCGCTGCCGTTGCCGTTACCGTTGCCGTTTCCGTTCCCGTTGCCATTGCCGTCGCCGTTTCCAGTCTGACTGATACAGCCTGCAAACGCCGCGAGACCGGCCGCACCGGAGGCTTTCAACAGGGTCCGTCGGGTCGTACTGCTCGTGGTATCCTCTCTCATGGTATAGCTACGAGTACAGTAGGACAACGACCGGGGTCAATCCGCGCCCTCCCATGGTCGGTACCACCGGGTCCGGACGGGAGATGGCCTGCAACCGGGCGTCAGCGAACTGACGATAAATCGAGTGGGTGCGATTACTGGGTCGCTTCGAGGCCGGAGACGGCCGCCCGAATCGCGTCGTCGGCGGCGTCGACCATGCCGATGAAACTGGCGAAGCCGTGAATCATCGACTCGTAGTGGGCGTGGAGGACCTCGACGCCGTCGTCTTCCAGCGCCTCGGCGTAGGCGATGCCTTCGTCGCGCAGCGGGTCGAAGCCGGCCGTCACGACCGTCGCCGAGGGCAGCCCCGAGAGGTCGTCGGCCAGAAGCGGCGCGAGGTACTCGTTGCGGTTGTGGACCGGCGACTGGACGTACTGCTCCTGGAACCACTCCATCGTCTCGCGCTCGAGGAAGTACCCCTCGGCGTTCTCCTCGCGACTGGGATACTCCTCGAACGGCGACCCACAGACCGGGTAATAGAGCACCTGATGGGCGATATCCGGCCCGACGTCGTCGCTGGTCACCTCGCGTTCGACGTCGCGGGCCATCAGCGAGACGCCCGTCGAGAGGTTCGCGCCCGCGCTGTCGCCGCCGACCGCGAGCGTCCCGTCGCCGTTCGCGACGTCCGGGTTCTCCGCGACCCATTCGGTCGCCGTGTAGGCGTCCTCCAGCGCCGCCGGGAACGGATGCTCCGGCGCCAGCTGGTAATCGACCGATATCACGTTCCAGCCGCTCTCGTCGGCCAGTTTCTGACAGACGTTGTCGTGGGTGTCCAGTCCCCCGATGACGAACCCGCCGCCGTGGAAGTACACCAGGACCGGCCGCTCGCCCTCGCCCGCGAGATAGACGCGGGCGTCCAACTCGCCGTCGGCACCCTGTACCGTCGTGTCGTACTCGTCGTAGACCTCGTGGGACGGCGTGAAATCCGCGACCGCGTCGAACTGCTCGCGCGCCATTTCGACGCCGACCTCCTCGAAGTTCGGCGTCTCGTCGACCAAATCGAGAATCGGCTGCAACTGGGGATGGGGCTCGTCTGCCATGGTCTGTCGTGCCCGGGAAACCACTTGAGCGTATTCCCACCCGCAGAAACGGCTGGCAGTTCGTGGATGTGGAGGCATAGCGCTGTTTGGCAGTTCGTTCTCTTATAAATCGAGCTGAGCCGGCCTTCAGGAACGATTTGGTTAGTTTCGAGTGACGGACTCAGAGAAAGACGCCCACCTCAGAACACGTCGTCGGCGATGAAGCGGTCGTCGTCGGTGTGGCCGCGGACGGTGACCTCCTGGCCGAGATGCACGTCGGCGTCGGTTTCGACGTGGACCGTCTCCTCGCCGGTATCCAGAATCACGGGGTCGCCGGGCTGGACGACGGTGCCGGTGACCGTTTCCTCTTCGACTTCGGTGGCGCCGCCGTCGCTGTCACTGGAACCCGAACCGCCGTCGGAGCCGCTCTCCGAACTGGCGGGCGACGAGCCGTCGGCGAACTGGTCCAGCCCCGCGGAGTCGCCGCCGCGGTCGGGGTCGGCGCCGTCGACGACGGTGACCGTCGACTGCCAGCCGGCGGAGGCTTCGAGGTCGTCCTGCCAGCCCTCCTGAATCTCGACGTCGGCACAGAACACCTCGTCGCCGGGACCGAGGTCGATGTCGGCCTTGTCACCCCACAGCGCGACCCGGATGTCGCCGGTCTGGTCCTGCACCCGGATGTTGCGGACCTGTCCCTCCGAACCGTCGTCGCGGTCGAAGGTGCGCTTGGGGTCGGCCGAGCGGACGACGCCCGCGATGTCGGCGGTCTCGTCCAGTTCGAGGGAGCCGATGTCGGTGGCGTCGGGGACGAACTCGACGGCCTCGTCGAGTTCGTCGATTTCGCTTCGGTCGCCGACGTGGAGTTCGAGGTTGCCGTCCCGTTCGCGGACGTAGCCGTCGATGATTTCGATGCTCTGGCCGGCGTCGAGTTCCTCGGCGAGGTCGGCCTTGTCGTCCCATAACGTGACGCGCACGCGGCCGGTCTCGTCGCCCAACGCGAGATTCGAGACGCGACCCTCGGTGCCGTCGTCGCGGTCGAAGGTCCGGATGGAATCGGTATCGAGGACGACGCCACGGAGATTCACGTCCGACTGGCCGAGCGTCAGCGAGTCGATGGTCGACTCGCCGTCGAGGTCGATATCGATGTCGGCCTCCTCGTCGGGTTCGACGCGGTCGGCGTTGACCTCGACGCCGTTGTAGCCGTCCTTGGGGCGGCCCTTGACGCGCATGACCTGCCCGCGTTCGAGTTCCTCCTCGGCGGCGACGGCGTCGTCGTCCCACAGCGCGGCCCGGATGGTGCCGGACTCGTCGGCGAGTTCGAGATTCAGGACGTGGCCGTCCTCGTCGTCGCCGTCGCGTTCGAACGTCTTGAGTTCGCCGACGCTGACGATCTTGCCGAGGAACTTCACCTCCTCGAGTCCGGCCTCGATGTCCGCGATGGTGTCGACCTCGCCGCCGTCGAGGTCGTGCGCGATGAGCATCGCGGCGGTCTCCTCGTCCGCCAATCCCCCCATCTGTTCGACCTTGGCCTCGACGGCCTCGCGGAACTCCTCTTCGGAGACGTCGGCCTCCAGGTCCGCATAGATGTCCTCGATAGCGCCCATTGCTACGGAAGGCAAGCACGGCCTCCCGAAAAGCGTTGTCGTTGTCGGCCCGACGCGGTCGAATCGGCTGCCAGCAGGTCGGAACGCGGCATACCCGCTCTGGGCGCGTCCTCACTCAAAAACCCTCGGCGGTCCGTCGACACGTCGGCGCTATCGACTCTGAATCGACCAGTCGCCGTCCTCGAACTCCGCGATGGCGTCGAAAAGCGACGTCAGGGTCGCCACGTCGGTGTCGTCGTGCGCGCCGGGGTCCATGTGGTAGTAGGCGGTCGCGCCGACCGTCTCGACGCGGTTGGCCAGCACGTGCAGGAACCGGAAGGCGCGCTGGAGGTCGACGTACTGCAACAGGACGGTCAGCGAATCGAAGGTGAGGACCGTTCGGTCGCTTCCCTCGTCGGCGAGGTACTCGCTTATCGTGATGCCGAGTCCAGTCAGGTCGGTCGGGCTTTTGAGACAGGTGACGGTGTTCGGCCCCCGTCGCGTCCGCTCGTCGGCGCCCCCGGAGACCGAACGCGTCGCCTCGTCGACGCTGACGATGGTACATCGTCGCGGTTGCTCGCCGACGTGCCGTTTCCACTCATCGACCCACTGGTCCGGCGTCTGCCGGTAATCGACAGCCAGCACGTCGACCGATTCGAGAGCGTCAGGAAGCAGTCGCTCGTAGTAGGCCGCACGGGCCTCCTCGTCCATCGTGGGCGAGAGTACGAGCACGTTCGAGACGCCGTCGAGTTCCACCCCCGACGCCGCGTCGGCCCGCTCATCGACGGCATTCCCCATACCCATGTGCTTCTTTGTGGCAAGTTCCATTATAAATATATTGCACGTGATGACACCTCGGCGACCACCTTGCTAGGCGACCTTCCCGACGGTCGAATCGTAACCCCTATACGTCAATCCGGGTTATGAACGAGTGAGTCCGGGTAGGGTAGTGGACTATCCTCTTGGCTTGCGGAGCCAGGGACCGGAGTTCAAATCTCCGTCCGGACGTTTTCCAAAGCGCAACAACGACGAGCGACAGCGAGGAGTCCGCGCTTTGGAAAACGGCCCCGGAGATTTGAGCAGAGAAGTCGCAGTCCGCGCAGCGACCGAAGGGAGCGAGCAGAACCGTCTTCTCGAGTTCAAATCTCCGTCCGGACGTTTCTGTCGACGCTACACCAAGAACGCAGTGAGTAATAAATCGGGGGCCGTCGCGCGGTCAGTCGTTCGCAGCAGCGGCTTCGGTCTCGTCGGCGTCCAGCCCCGGACCGGGGCCAGTCGTTCCGCGAACGTCGCCGTCGCGCCACGTCCCACGGCGGAACCACAGCCACGCGATGACGGCGCCGAAGACATTCGAGACGAAGAAGGCCATCCAGATGCCGTTGACCCCAAAGAGGTACTGCGAGGCGACGTAGGCGATGGGCAGGCGGACGCCCGCGAGGGTGATGACCGAGATGGCGGCGGCGATGAGCGTCTTGCCGGCCCCTCGAAATCCCCCGGAGAAGGACCGCATGATGCCGATGAAGCCGAACGAGAGCGCGACGTATCGGAGGAACTCCACGCCGACGTCGACGACGGCCGGGTCGTCGGTGAAGACGGCCACGATGGGCCGCGGGACGAGGAAGATGAGCACGCCCGCGAGACCGAGAACCACGAACATCACTTTCGCGGCGAGGTAGTTGGCCTGCTCGGCGCGGTCGTACTGGCCGGCGCCGATGTTCTGACCGCTCATGGTCTCGACGCCGCGTGCGACCGCGATGGCCGGCAGGAAGATGACCGAGAAGACGCGGGTCCCGATGCCGTAGGCGGCGACGACCGTCGTCGAGAAGAGTCCGACGACGATGAGCAGAGCGTTGATGGAGAGCGCGCGGCCCGTCCCCTCGACGCTCGCGGGCACACCTATTTCGAGGATTTTCCGGAGGTACACGAAGTCGGGCCGCATGTCACGCAGCCGAATCCGGATGCCGCGAGAGCCCGAGAGCATGATGGCGATACCGACGGCCATCGCGAGGCTCCGGGAGAAGACGGTCGCGACGGCCGCGCCTTCGACGCCCATCTCCGGGAACGCGAGGGTGCCGACAAGCGGCGCGTCGGTGACGACCGTCCACCCATTGATAAGAAACGGGTCGAGGATGACGTTGATAACGACGGTCCCGAGCATGACGAACATCGGCGTCACCGTATCGCCCGCCCCGCGCATCAGCGAGATGAACACGAAGAAGCCGAACATGAAGGGCAGACCGAGTGCGATGACCTGCATGTACCCGGTCGCGCCCGGAAGCACCTCCGGGGAGGCCCCGAGGAAGGCGAGGAACGGCCGGACGAACGGGTAGCCGAGCAGGCCGAGAGCGGCCGACCCGATGAAGGCAAAGGAGACCGTCTGGGAGGCGGCGTATTCGGCCTTTTCGGGTTCGCCGGCGCCGGTGTGCTGGGCGACGAGGACGCTGCCGGCGACCGAGAGTCCCATCCCCAGCGAGATGAGCAGGAACACCATCGGGAACGCGAAGGAGATGGCCGCCAGCGCCTCCGTGGAGTAGCGGCCGAGCCAGAAGGTGTCCGCGAGGTTGTAGGCCGTCTGCAGCAGGTTCGTGACGATGATGGGCAACGACAGGAAGAACAGTGGCTTGAGGATGCCGCCCTCGGTCAACTCCAGTTCCTCCGGCCCCTTGAAAAAGCTCATGTCGACACCTCCGGGGCCCACCCGAGTCGCGCCTCGAGATACGACTCGATGATGCGTCGGGTTTCGGCGAGGCGTTCCCCGAGCGCGACCTCGCGGACGTGTCCGCCGTTGATGGTCGTGACGACGAACCGCGCGACTGCGTCGGGGTCGACCGGCTCGAAGTGGCCAGCCTCGATGCCGTCACGGACGGCCTCGGCGACCGCCGCTCGCATCCGCTCGTCGACGGCGACGAACCGCTCGCGGTAGGTATCCTGATAGGGCGCCTGCGTCTTCAGTTCCATCAGCGCGATGGCGAAATCGTCGTCGCCGTTCTCGGCGGGTTCGAACACCACGCTCAAGAACGTCTCCAGCCGCTTGCGCGGGTCGTCGTCCTCGCAGGCCAGTTGGCGCTCGAACTCGTCGGTGAAGTAGTCGAGAAACGCGTTCAGTAGCTCCGTTTTCGTATCAAAGTGATAGTGGATGGCCGCCGACGTCATCGACGACTCGTCGGCGATTCGCTGTACCGTCAGGTCGGCGTATCCGTGCTCGCAGAGGGCGTGCCGGGTCGCTTCCAGTATCTCTTCGACGGACTCCGTTTCCATTCGTTACCCACACGTACTAACTCGTCAGGTAAGAGACTTACTGACTAGTCAGTCAGGAGCTCCGGACTGACCAGCGTGTTCCGGAATCCGCCGGCTGGACGCCCGAGCGCGGCCGGTCGTCCGAGGCTACCGCGTTCTGGACGGCGGCACGAGCAGGACGTTGCTCGATGCCTGGCCCGTCACCGCCTCGGAGGTGCTGCCGAGTAGTAGTCGGCGGATGCGACCCTGACCGCGGGAGCCCATCAGGATGGACGTGGGGTCCAGTTCCGATTCGGCATCGAGAATCTCCGAGACGACCTCGCCCTCCCGGACCATCGTCCGCGTTTCGATGCCGAGGTCCTCCAGTTCGGCGGCCAGTTCTTCGAGTTTCGTCTCCGCGTTCTCGATTCCTTCCGCGTCGGGCCGGCGCTCCGGCGGCGTCACGTGCAGCAGCGTCGCCTCCTGTGTCGCCTCCGAGAGGTGCTGGAACTGCTCGAAGGCGCGTTCGGCGTTCTCCGAGAAGTCGGTCGGATAGAGGACGCGCTGGAAGAGGTGCTCGTTCGCGACCTCGTAGCCCTCGTCCTCTTCGACGATACGCTGCAGGAGCAGCGGCCGGACCGCCGTCCGGGCCATATTGCGTGCCGTGCCGCCGATCAGCCGCTGACGGAGCGGGCTCTGTCCGCGCGACCCGACGACGATGAGGTCGGCATCGACCCGCTCGGCGAGGCCGTTGATTCGCCGATGTGGGGTCCCCCGAATCGTATGTGTCTCGACGCTGAATCCCTCGGCTTCCAGCCGCTCGCGCTGGCGTTCGAGGCCGCGCTTGGCTCGCTTACCGATGTCGCCACCGGGCATTCCCGTGGTGACGTTCTCGTTGATGACCGTGACTAGGTCGATGTCGGTGATTCCGTACCGTCCCAGACACTCGAGACACACGCGGGTGTCGATTGCCGTCTCGATAGCGTCCGACAGGTCGGTGGCGAATACGGCTCGCATACCCGTCACTAGTCGCCCCGGCTATATAATATTGTTCTAAAATCCCAATACTACAAACACCAAGTTCGAAGATTAAGGACATTTCAGCGAGAGAACCCAATTCAAACCACATACCCATTCAACAGTGTTGTGCGATGATAGAAATTCCCTAACCGAACGGCTCCCGCAGTCGGGGTGCGAGCCCTTTTTGCCTCGAAGCCGAACACCGAGACATGGACCACCTTCGCGCCGGAGCGGCGCTTTTCAACGCCGGCCACTACCTCGCGGCCCACGAGCCGCTGGAGGAGCGGTGGCTGCAGGCGGCCCGCGGCGAGCGCGACGACTGCCTACAGGGACTCGTGCAGGCGGCCGCGGCCGTCCACAAGGCCCGGACCGGAAACTGGCCGGGGGCGGTCGGCCTCGCCGAAAGCGCGAGCGGCTACCTCGACGGGTGTGACCGCGAGCGCCTGCGCGCGTGGCTCGACCGCCTCGCCGCCGACCCGGAACTCGCCGAGCGCGAACGCCCGCCCTCGGTTCGGGTCGACGGAACGGTCCTCACCCCCGCCAACCTCCGGTTTCCCGCCGCGGGCATGGCCGCCGAGGCGCTCGCCGAAACGCGTGGCGACGAGGCGATGGTGCGTGCGGTCGAGTACGCACAGCGGGACGTCGAGGCCGGCGACGAAACGACCGCGTTCGTCACGCTGACGCTGGCGTACCTACGCGATGAGGGGCCTGCGGTCCGTGACCGTCTGGCCCAGCACGTCGAGCGCCGGCGAGCGAAAGAAGCGGACGTACAGGGGCTCTTCGAGTAGCACCGTCGCTTCCGCCGCGAAGGATTTGTGGTCTCGACGAGAAGCCCCGCTATGCGCGGACTCGTCATCGGCCGCTTCCAGCCGTTCCACCTCGGCCACCGGTTTCTCGTCGACCACGTCGGCGAGGAGGTCGACGAGGTCATCGTCGGCATCGGGAGCGCCGGCCAGTCGCACTCGCTTAAGAACCCCTTCACGTCGGGCGAGCGCGTCCACATCGTACAGGACGCCCTCGACGAACTGGACGCCAAGACCTACCTCATTCCCATCGCGGATATCGACCGGGACGCGATGTGGGTCAAACACATCGAAATCCTGTGTCCGGCCTTCGACGTCGTCTACTCGAACAACCCCTTCGTCGAACGGCTCTTCGAGGAGGACGGCTACGAGGTCCGCGGGACGCCACTCCACAACCGCGAAGAGTACTGTGGCTCGGAGATTCGACGCCGGATGCTCGACGGCGAAGAATGGGACCACCTCGTCCCCGACGTCGTGGTTGAGGCTATCGAGGAGATAGACGGCGTGGCACGACTGCGGAAAATCAACGAGACCGACGAACCGGCGGGCGAAAACCCGCGAACGCACTAATCCTCGCTTTCGATTTCGTCCTTCGGTTCGCCCTCGAAGGTGAAGTCCGCGGAGTTGTCCATCGGTTCGTAGCCGAGCACCGCTTTGGGCCGCTCCAGCGAGTAGTACTTCCGGTCGTTATCCGAGATGCCGTAGACGATTTCGTAGTCGTAGTCGGCCTCGAGCGCGCAGTCGTGAAGGTGCGCACAGTCGCGGTAGGAGAGCCACATCGCCTGTCCGCGCTCGTACTCCTTGGGCGGGTGGTCTTTCGTCAGGTTGCCGATGCGGATGTTGCAGACGTCGATGCCGTACTCGTCGTGGTAGTAGCGGCCGATGATTTCGCCGGTAGCCTTCGAGATGCCGTAGTGGTTGCCCGGCCGCGGCAGTTCCGTCCCGTCGAGCATGAAGTCGTCGTCGGTGCGGTAGAGGTCGGGCTTGCGTTCGGTCTCGAAGTGGCCGACGGCGTGGTTCGAGGAGGCGTAGACGAACTTCTCGACGCCCGCGTCGATGGCCGCCTCGTAGATGACCTTCGTCCCGTGGATGTTGTTCTCCAGAACCGAGTCCCACGGCGCATCGCGGCGCGGGTCGCCGGCGAGGTGGACGACGGCGTCCATCCCCTCGCAGGCCTCGGCCACCAGTTCCTCGTCGACGACGTCGCCGACAAGGTAGGGATGTTCGGGTTCGAACGGCGGCGGGTTATGAAAGAGATACCGCCAGTCGTACTCGTCTCGGAGGCCCTCGCGGATGGCGGTCCCGACCGACCCCTTCGCCCCCGTGAGTAACACGCTCTCGACCATTTGCGTGATGGAACGGGGGAAACCCGTAAGAAACGTGCGGTTCGCTCCGCCTATTCGGTCAGTTTGGCGGCCATCTCCAGCTCGAAGCCGCCGGTGTCGCTGGACTCGAAGCCGACCTTCTGATAGAGGGAGACGGCGGCGTTGTTCCAGCGCTCGACGGTCAGCCACACGCGGTCGATACCGGCCTCGCGGCCGGCACCGAGCAGCGCCTCGATGAGTTCCGTCCCGATGCCGGCCTCCTGATACTCCCGGAGGACGAAGATGGCCAGTTCCGAGGCGCCGTGTTCGTCCGAGACGAGCGTGGCGTGGCCGACCGGGTCGTCACCGTGCCACGCGACGACGTTGACACAGTCATCGTCGAGCAGGGCATCGAGCCACTCCCGGATGCCCTTCTCGGGGGTCGGCGGAATCCCCTGTGCGCGGTCCTCGGGGTTGAAATCGAGGTACATATCGACCAGCGCCTCGAGGTCGCCGTCGTACCGTCGAACTTCGATCTCTCGGTCCTCGCGGTCGGTGAACGAACGGGGTGGGGCCTCGTAGGGACCCGCTACCTCGTCGGGATATTCTCGGTTCATCGGATGAGCGTCACCGTCGTCTGTGCGTTCAGGAGGACGAATTCGGCTATCGAGCCGAGCTGTACCTTTCCGAGCGGACTCGTTTCGCCGCCGCCCAGCACGATTCGGTCGTAGCCCTCGCGTTCGGCCAGTTCGAGCAACTGACTCCCCGGATGCCCCGACAACTGTCGGACGTCCGCGTCGAAATCCGCCTCGTCGAGCACCTCGTCGACCCGCTCGCGGAGGTCGGACGGCTCTCGGGTCGATTCGGGGTTCTCGACGATGCCGATGGTCAACTCGTCGCCCGCTTCCTTCGACCGGGCGACCGCCTTCTCGAGGGCGCGAAGTGAGTCCTCGCTTCCGCCGATTCCCAGCAGGACCTTCATGAGCGACATCTCGACGCGGGACAGCAAAAGCCTCCCGGCTATATTGCTCGCCAATGGCGAACGGCCGGTCGTTTTTAAGGGCGATTTAGTGTCGTGTCCGGCGTCACGCGGGTCGCGGGTCGCTTCGCTCCCCGCTTACCCTAACGTGGCTCTCCCTTCGGTCGAGCCACGCGGCTCACGGCTCACTCCGTTCGCCGTCTGCTCGCGGCTTCGCCGCTCGCACGGTCCGCGGGACCTTCGGTCCCGCGCTATTCGCACATACGGGGACGTTCGCTTCGGTCGCGTCTCCCGGCTCGCGGCTCCCGCTGGTCGCCGCTCGCCCAGACCGTGGTCCTCCCTACGGTCGGACCACGCGGCTCACGGTTCGCTACGCTCACCGTTCGCAATCGGAGAGCCTCCTTCCAGTCGGCTCTCCCGTACGCCACTCGTCAGACATCGCCGACACGCTTTTTCGGCGCGGGGACGGTACGCTCAGTATGGACGACGACACGCAGGCGGCGGACGGGGAGGAACCGACGCCCGCGGTCAGGCGCGTCTCCAAGGGGGCGGCCGACGAGGGAACCCCCGACGAGGACCCCGACATCCCGGAGGACGTAAAGGAGTACACGCGGTTCTCGAAGATCGACGGCGCGACCTACGACCGAGCCAACGAGTTCCTCCGCGAGCGCACCTACATCACCGCCCGCGAGTGGGCGATAGCACGGCTCTGTGCGGACTTCCGCACGGAGACCGGCGTCGAGATGACGAAAATCGGCGAGAACCTGCCCGAACTCGTGCCCTTCATGACCGACACCTACAGCCCGCAGGCGGTCAATCAGGCACGCTCCTCATTCGACGAGAAGGTCCGCAAGGCGGGCGCGACCTTCCTCTACGGCGCGATGTGTGATTTCTACACCGCCGAGGAACTCGACGAGTTGATGTACGAGATCACGGAGATCGCGAAGTTCCTCCTCGAAGTCGAGGGCGTCGAACTCACCGTCGACGAGGAACTGGAGGCCGAGGAGCGCATCTCCAGCGTCATGCGCGAGGTTCGGGAATCCTCGGCGGCGCTCCGACACGATGAATGTCCCCACTGTGGCCACGACCTCGACGGGACCGAAGGCCACGCAGTCGACGAACCGGCCGACGACTAGGCGCGAACGTTTCTACCGCTTCCTTCCGCGAACTCGCCGTCGTGGTAGACGACGGTCCCGCGGACCATCGTTAGTTCGGGGAAGACGGCCTGTTTGCCCTCGAACGGCGTCCAACCGCATTTGGAGTGGAGCTTCTCGCCGCGAATCGACACCGGGTCGTCAGGGTCGACCAACACGAGGTCGGCGTCGTTGCCCGCCTCGATGCGGCCCTTCGACGGGAGGTCGAAGATTTCGGCGACGTTCGCCGCGGTCACGTCCCGGACGCGCTCGTAGCTGATGGTTCCCTGTCGGGCCTCCTCCAGCAGGAGCGGCAGGGCCGTCTCGACGCCCGGCACGCCGCTGGGGGCGTCCCAGATGCCTGCGTCCTTCTCGTCGCGCGTGTGGGGCGCGTGGTCGGTCGCGACGATATCGACCGTGCCGTCGACGAGGCGCTCAAAGACATCCTCACGGCGCTGTTCGCTCCGCAGCGGCGGGTTCATGCGTCCGAGCGTTCCCAGTTCGTCGAGGTCCTCACGGGAGAGAAAGAGATGGTGCGGCGTCACCTCGCAGGTCATCCCCGCCTCCGAAGCGATATCGACGCCTTTGGGCGTCGACGTGTGGGCGATGTGGGCGTCGACGCCGACCTCGGTGGCCGTCTCGCAGGCGCGCTCGACGGCCGCGGCTTCGGCCTCGGCGGTGCGGTAGGCGCTCCACGCGTCGGCGTCGTCGCGCTCTTTAGCGGACTCGTCGAACAGATCGGCGTCCTCGGCGTGGACCGTCACCGTCACGCCGGCCTCGGCGGCGCGTTCGAGGGCCTCCTCGAAGAGGTCGACGTCGATACCCATATCGCCCGTCGAGTCGGCGAGGAAGACCTCGCCGAGCGCGGCGAGGGGTTTCTCAAGCAGTTCGTCGGGCTTCCAGTCCTCGGTGACGCCGCCGTTGATGCCGTAGTCGACCGACGAGACGGACGCGAGTCTGTCCTTCTCCTCGAAACTCCGGGCATCGACCGTCGGCGGGTCGGTGTTCGGCTGGTCGAAGACGGTCGTCACGCCGCCCGCGGCGGCGCTCCGGGAGCCGGTTGTCCACGTCTCCTTATGCGAGAATCCGGGTTCCCGAAAGTGGACGTGGGCGTCGATCATCCCCGGCAGCAGGCGTTTCTCGTCGGCTTCCAGCACGTCACCGTCGCCGTCGAGGTCGGTCCCGACCTCGGCGATGGTCTCGCCGTCGACGCGAACGTCCCGGACGCGGCCGTCAGCCAGCGTCGCGTTCCGAATGAGCATTGACGAGGCTGGGAGGGGAAGCTCCCTAAGCCTCACGATGGCATCCCATCGGAGTCACAACAGCTCTCGGGCGTCGACCCGTTCGATGGAACCGCCAGCGGCGAAGGCGGCTTCGAGCGCCTCGACGACGGCGTCAGTGTCATCCGGCCCGCCAGCACTCTCGACGCTCCCGACACTTTCGGGGTCGAACGGCACGCCGAGCGCATCGTAGACCGGGTCGAGGACGCCACCGATGGCGCGTTCGTCACCCGTGCTGACGACGAGACAACCACCGACGACAGCGGTGTCACGACGGACGCGCTGGGCGATACCGGCCATTTTACCGTCGCATTGCAGGGAGTGGTCGCCCGGACAGAAGGCAGCCTCGGGTTCGCCGGGGTCGACGGTCGCGCCGAGCCGCGCCAGCGCCTGCTCCAGCAGGTCGGTCGTCCGTTCGTATCGGGCTTGGATGCTGTCACCCTCCTCGTTTGGGACAACGTGGGAGAAGGCGAGTACGGAGCCGGTGTAGGCGACCGCTCGACCGCCGACCTGTCGCTCGATGGGTTCGTAACCGCGCTCGCGGGCCGCCTCGCGGGCGCGGTCGTAGCCGTCGGCGGCCGCGTCGCGGCGGCCGAAGGCGACCTGCCGAGGGGGCGTCCACGCCCGAAAGGCGGGCACGCCGCTCTCGGCGACGAGGTCTGGAAGCGCGTCGGCGACGTCCCTATCGGCGTCGATGTCATCGAGTCGGCCGCGAACCGCGTGCATGCTCGCGCTTCGTGCCGACGGGGCTAAAACCGACCGGCCCGAACCGCCGGCATGGTCTCGCTTCCGGCCGACGTGGTCGCGCGCTACGAACGCTTTTCGCGGTACAACTCGCCATATCCGGCCCACGATGCCGGCTGTGCGGTCGACCTGTATCCGGGCAGCGACGACGCTCCGTCGCCGGTCGAAGGCGAGGTACTTGAGACGCGGACCGTCAGCTGTCCGCCGAAGTCCTACGCCGTCTCCGAGGACCACCTGATTCTCGTCGACTGCGGCGACGTGGTCGCGCGAATCCTCCACGTCGACCCAAGCGTCTCGGCCGGCGATACGGTCGCCGTCGGTGACTCGCTCGGCACGCTCGTCCGGTCGGGGTTTTTCGGCCGGTGGGTCGACAACCACATCCATCTCGGCTTCCGACGCCACGACCAGAACCTCCGGCGGGCCTCGGGGTCGCTACCGCTGTCGCTCGGCGTTGTCGTGGATGGAGTGGCGTGGGACGGCACCGGCGAGGTGGTCGAAACCGGGCCGACCCACGTCCGACTCAATACGCCGGCCCACCACGGAAACGGGTTCGCCGCAATCGCCAGCGACGACGGCCGGCCGCTGGACGGGGGGCTGGTCCACTACACTGGTGGCGGGGCGCTCGGTGGAGCTGACAGCGACGTTTCTCTACTGGGAACGAGCATCGGAACGGCCGAGGACGGCGACCTCGCGTGGGACGACGTGGCCGTCTACGCGAATGGCGAACGAGCGACGGGGCTCTCGCTGTTCGCCTCGCAGGTCCCGTTCGGTGCGAAGGTGGTCTTCCACGAGGGGCACGACTTCTCCGCGGGCGACCGAATCGAGGTCGCTATCGAACCGGCCGAGGAACCGGTTCGGTTGGGCTGACAGCCGGCGAATAGCGTGACCTGAGTGAAGCGAAGGTCACGGTGAATCCGCGGCGGTGCGCCGGACTCCCGCCTCGTTCGCCGCGGGCGCGTCTCACGTCACGCGCCGTCTTGGCCTCGGATTGATATTTAAACCCCAGCCGTGGCGGCATCTCGGCGTTCAGAAGGGAACGTTTCTCACGGCGAGCCACCCGGCAATGGCGAGTAAAGCGAGGCCGGAGACCCGCTGGAGCCACGGGCCCTCGGGAGCGAGACTTCCGGAGAGCGCGCCGACGCCACCGAGGTAGATGGCTGTGATAGCAGCGTAGATAGCTCCTAAAACCAGCATCCCGACGGCGGGGGCGCTGTCGGGAGCGAACCCCGGCAGGAAGGCGAGGAAGAACAGCGCGACCTGCGGGTTGAGGACGTTGACGGCCAGTCCCTGCACGTAGGGATTTCCCTCCGCTTCGTGTGCGTCGGCACGTCCGGCGGTTCGGAGGGTTTGCACGCCGAGGTAGGTGAGGTAGACGGCGCCGAAGGCGACCACGGCGGTTCGAGCCTCGGGCACCGCCCGGAACAGCGCCGCGAGGCCGACGGCGGCGGCGACGGTGTGGACGAGAATCCCGGTCGCGACGCCGAGGGCCGAGAGGACGCCGGCACGTCGGCCCTCGCCGGCCCCGCGGGCGAGGACGTAGGCCGTATCCGGGCCGGGCGAGAGGATGAGCGCGACGGCCGCGGTCAGGTAGACGGCCAGCGTGGCGGCGTCGAACACACGGCTTCGTTCTCCGCTGGCGTTGAAACCTCTGTCGGCGGCCACGAAACCGACGACAGCGGCAATCAGGCGACCGAGAACCGAATTCCCGTGCCACGGCCCAACGAACAAAGCCTTTACCGGCTGGACCGTCTACCAACGGTAAATGGTACTCGACGACCTGGGCAGTTCCCTCCGGGGAACGCTCGACAAATTACAGGGCAAGACGACCCTCAGCGAGGAGGACGTCGAGGAGATCGTCAAGGAGATTCAGCGCTCCTTGCTCTCCGCCGACGTCGACGTCGACCTCGTCATGGAGCTGTCGGACTCCATCCGTCAGCGCGCCCTCCAGGAGGAGCCGCCCGCCGGCACGACCGCGAAGGACCACGTCCTCAAGATCGTCTACGAGGAGATGGTCGACCTCGTCGGCGAATCGACGGACCTCCCGCTGGAGGACCAGACCATCATGCTCGCCGGCCTCCAGGGGTCCGGGAAGACCACCTCCGCCGCGAAGATGGCGTGGTGGTTCTCCAAGAAGGGCCTCCGTCCCGCCATCATCCAGACGGACACGTTCCGACCCGGTGCCTACGACCAGGCCAAGGAGATGGCCGAACGCGCCGAGGTCGACTTCTACGGCGACCCCGACAACGACGACCCCGTCGATATCGCCCGGAAGGGCCTCGAAGAGACGGCCGACGCCGACGTGCAAATCGTCGACACCGCCGGTCGCCACGCGCTCGAAGACGACCTCATCGACGAACTCGAACAGATCGAGGCGGTCGTCGAACCCGACCGCAACCTGCTCGTCCTCGACGCCGCAATCGGCCAAGGCGCCAAGGACCAGGCCCAGCAGTTCCACGAATCCGTCGGCATCGACGGCGTGATGATAACCAAACTCGACGGGACGGCGAAAGGTGGCGGCGCCCTCGCCGCGGTCGACCAGACCGACTCCTCTATCGCCTTCCTCGGTACGGGTGAGGAAGTCGGCGACATCGAGCGCTTCGAGCCGTCGGGCTTCATCTCCCGGCTGCTCGGCATGGGCGACCTCAAACAGCTCTCCGAGCGGGTCGAACGCGCCATGCAGGAGACCCAGGAAGAGGAGGGCGACTGGGACCCCGAGGACCTGATGCAGGGTGATTTCACCCTCAAGGACATGCGCAAGCAGATGAACGCGATGAACAAGATGGGGCCGCTCGACCAGGTGATGGACATGATTCCGGGCCTCGGCGGCGGCATCAAGGACCAGCTGCCGGACGACGCCATGGACATGACCCAGGAACGTCTCCGGGACTTCGAGGTCATCATGGACTCGATGACCGAGGACGAACTGGAGAACCCCCGCTCCATCGGTCAAAGTCAGGTCGAACGCATCGCCCGCGGCTCCGGCAAAGAGGAGGAGACCATCCGCGAACTCCTCGAACAGCACAAGATGATGCAGCGGATGATGAAGCAGTTCCAGGGCATGGGCGACGGCGACATGCAGCGGATGATGAAGCAGATGCAGGGCGGCGGCGGTGGAGGCGGTGGCGGCCTCGGTGGTATGGGCCCGTTCGGCGACTAGAGAAGATCGGATTTTTCGAGTTCTGTTTATAGGTGTCAGTTCCACCCGTAGCACCCGGCTTTTCGACGGACTACGACTCAACGGGGAACGCACCCTCCGAAGCCCTCGGCCGGGTCGACTCGCGCGGCTCGCTGCGCTCCTCATCGCTCCCTTCGGTCGCTCTTGCGGTGCTTGCGTCGCCGTGCTTCGCCGACCCGCCCTCGCCCTTCGAGTCCGCCGAGGGACCGCACCGTGCCTGCCCTTCCCCGGGTCGGAGGGCCGGCCTTACGGCCGACCCCTCCTCCCGGCCGAGTGTTTATTTATAAATGGCGCGCGCTGGCCGACCGCCGCGAGGTTGCGAGGGTGAGCGAAGCGAACCCTCGAAAGGGAACGGGGAGCGGAGCGACCCGTGACCCGTGAGCGGCGGTCGGACGGAGCCGTGCGAGGGACGACTGACCGAACGGAGTGAGGGAGGGAGTCGGTTGGGGAGGTCCGTGGTGCGGTTGCCGCCCTTGGAGGAATGAAAGGGCGAGGCACGCTGGCGCTTGTTTAGTCGCTAAGCGGGCACTATCCGACCAGAGGGAGGATATCCCGCGTAGCGACCGCACGCGAGGGTCGGAGCGACCGCCGGGAGCGAGACCCTCGGAGCGGGAACGGCGACCGAAGGGAGCCGTGACCGCCAGCGGACCGAGGGCTTTCGAAGTGGTTGCGGTCAGGAAGTCGCCACGCTCTATTTATAAACCAACCTCGACAAAAATCGGATCCACAGAGAAACCTGCTAGTCCTCGTCCCCGCCACCGACCTGCTCGTGCTTGTGGAGCAACGCCATCCGGGCCTTGAGGTCGACGCCCTGCTTCTCGTAGGCGCGGATGCGGTAGACGTAGAGCCCGGTCGACAGCACCATCCACGCGAGGACGACGAGGAACGCGGAGGGGGCGCTCTGGACGACGAGCAAGGTGAACAGCAGCGAGACGACGACGTTGCCGACGGCGACGACTCGGAGGACGGGCATCGGCAGTTTGTAGAAGGAGTACTCGTAGCGCTGGGGGAAGACCTTCGGGAGGTTCCACAGCGCGACGCCGCCGATCATGAAGGCGATGAAGATGCCGGTGACGACGATGACGACGAGCCAGTCCAGCACGTCGGGGCCGGTGATGGCTTCGAGTTGGCCCCGGAAGGGCGCGGCCAGCAGGGGCGGAATCCCGAACAGCAGGACCGCACGGTGGGGCGTGTTGTAGTCGTCGTGGACATCGGCGAAGACCTCGGGGAGGACCTCGTCACGTGCGGCGCGCATGACCGTCCGCGAGTAGGAGGTAAACAGCGTGTTGACGGTCGTCGCCGCGGCGATGAGCGCGGCGATGCCAACCACGAGCAAAATCGGGGCGGGAAGGACACCCTCGCCGACGGCGGCGAGGCCGCCCTCGACGGATTCGCCGCCCAACTGGCCGCTGACAGTCATGTTCTCGATGGGGATAGCGCCGACGAGCGTGAAGACGATGGCAATCGAAAGGACCGTCACGATGGCCATGCCGATGGCGAGGACGCGCGGGATGTTCTCGACGGGGTTTTCGAGTTCCTCGCCGATTTCGATAATCATGCCGAAGCCCTGGAAGGGGATATACAGCGTGACGACGGCAAGCAGGAACGGCGCGAAGCTATCGGCGAAGGGTTGGCCCTCGCCGGAGGGGAACACCGGCGTGTAGTTCGCGGCGTCGACGTGGGGGAGGCCGCTGAGGACGAACGCAAGCATGCCGACGATGAGCATGAGGACGAAGGCGATTTGCACCTTCGTGACGATCTGGACGCCGACGTAGTTCAACACGAGAAAGAGGCCGAGCAGACCCCAGACGGCGGCGACGCTCGGCACCGATGCGCCGAAGTTCTCGAGGATGCCGTTGAGGTAGTCGGCGAAGCCGAAGGCCGCGAAAAGGAGGTACGACCAGACGGCCAGCACGGGTACCGAGACGCCCAGCATGCCCCAGAAGGGGCCGACGAGCCGCGAGCCGTAGACGTAGACGCCGCCGGCGACGGGAATGGCGCCGCCGAGTTGCAAGAGGAGCAGTACCCCAAGTACCATCGGGACGATGGAGACGAGGATGGCGATGGTGATGCTCGGCCCGGCGGCGGCGGCCATCTGCGTCGGAACGATGAAGATGCTCATCCCGAGTGCGGTCCCCACCAGCAGGGCGACCGCACCCCAGAGACCGACCTGTTCGTCGATTAGCTTGTAATCGTCTGCCATGGGAATATGGAACAGCGTCCCGCCAGAGCGCCTTTAACGTATCCCCTGTCACAACCAGCCATTTACAAGCAGCGGTGCTATCGCCCGCTATTTTAACAGAAACACCGGAGAATCGCGGTGCGATTTACGGGAAACGAAATGACACGTCACCGACCGAACAGTCGCTCCCGGAGCGACCGCTCCGAGGGCCGTTCGGCCAGCAGGACGGAGGTCTCGACCTCTTCCAGCACCGAGAAGGCCAGCGACCCGGAGACGATACGGGAGAGCAGGCCCCTCTCGGTGGCGCCGATGACCACCAGCGTCCGACTCGCGGCCGCGTCCTCGATGGCGGCCTCGACGTCGCCGGTCTCGACGAGGATTTCGGCGTCGTCGAGGCCGTGGTCGCTCGCCCACTCGCGGATGAACGCCCGGCCTTCGTCGCGTTCGCCCTCGTCGGCGACGTAGAGGACCGACACCTCCGAACCGAGCGCGTCGCGTAGCGCGCGTGCGACCGCCGCCGAGAGGTCCGACGAGTAGCCGCCGGCGGTCGGCAACAGGACCGTCGAGGGGTCGAACTCGCGGTCCTTGAGCACGAGAAAATCGCAGGGAAGGTCGTGGGTGAGTTCGTCGACGGCCGTCTCCGCGCGGCCGCCGGCGAAGCGGGCGCCGCCGTAGCCCATCACGACCGTCTCGGCGTCGTGGGTTCGTGCGGCGTCGAAGACCTCTTCGAGGCCCCGATGGGAGAGGATGGTCGTCGTCTCGATGTCGACGCCCATCGCCTCGGCGTCCGCCCTGGCGTCGGCGAGCAGGCGCTCGGATTCGGCGGTGAGGTCGTCGTTCTCGGCGGCGGCCGAAAGCGGCGTCTGGTCCGGCACCTGCACGATGTGGGTCGCCAGCACCTCGGCGCCCTGCTGGCGGGCGAGCGCGACGGCGACCGTCACGAGCGGTCGCTCCGTTCGGGGGTTCGCGAGTGCGACCAGTATCGTCGGTGCGCCACCGCCAACGCTGTCGTTCGTCACCGGAACACCCTCCGACAGGGGGGTTCGGGGAGGCGCAAGAAAGCGTATCGGCGGGACAGGACGGGTTTCATGACCTAGTCGTCCGGGAGCGCGACGACGGGGATGGGCGCCTCGCTGACGATTCGGGCGGCGGTATCGCCGGAGAGCAGTCGGATGAATCGACCCCCCTCGCGAGCGACGAAGACTATCGAGGTGGCGTCGGCGTCCTCGGCGGCCTCGAAGATGCCGTCGACGGCGTCGGTATCGTAGACGACGCGCGTCGAGACGGCGACATCGTCGCCGAGGCGGTTCTCGACGACGCCGAGTATCTCCTCGGCGTCTTCCTGCCGCTTTTCGAGCGGCGCCTTGTCGATGGCACCGCCGGCTTTCTCGATGACGTGGACGGCGACGACGACCCCGACCTCGTCGAGGTGCGGTTCGAGTGCGCGACACGTCTCCTGTGCGTCCTCCGGCGTTGCGACGGGGACGACTATGCGGTCCATTATCGACATTGAAAACCCTCCGGTTACTCCCGGCCCGACGATACGACGTCCGGGCGATAGTGCGTTCGGCCCGCGGGGGCACGGTGCATACGAACGGATACTCCGTCCCGTCGGTTAAACCTTTAGAAGGGACCGACAGCGGGTCGAGGGTGTCTCCGTGGGATATGCGCGGATATAAAACTGAGGCCGCGTAACGAAACGGTATGTCACTTCTCGGACCACAGATGGATGTACGTGCGTCGACCGACGGTCGGTGTCGCCTCAGGGTCCGATGAGCGACGAGGAACTCGCCAAGGACCTCGGCCCGCTCGCGGCGCTGACCATCGGCGTCGGGACGATGATCGGCGCCGGCATCTTCGTGCTACCGGGGACGGCCGTCCTTCGGGTCGGCCCGCTGGCCGCCGCCACGTTCGTCCTCGGGGGCGTCATCGCCCTCTTTACCGCGCTGTCGGCCTCCGAACTCGGCACCGCGATGCCGAAATCCGGCGGGGCGTACTTCTACATCAACGAGGCGCTCGGCCCCCTGTTCGGGTCGATAAGCGGCTGGGCCAACTGGCTCGGACTGGCCTTCGCCTCCGCGTTCTACATGTACGGCCTCGGCGAGTACGTCAACACGCTCGTCGGCGCGCCCGCGCTCGCGCTCGGGCCGGTCTCGCTGGAGGCCGCCCAGATCATCGGCCTCGTCGGCGCGCTGTTCTTCATCGCCGTCAACTACGTGGGCGCCAAGGAGACGGGTGGGCTCCAGATCGTCATCGTCCTCATGCTGCTCGGCATCCTCGCGATATTCACGTTCGTCGGCCTGCTGAACGCCGACCTCGACTCGTTGACGCCCCTCGTGCCGCCCGGTGCCCTGAGCGACGTATTGCCGGTCACCGGCATCATCTTCGTCTCCTATCTCGGCTTCGTCCAGATTACCTCCGTCGCCGAGGAGATCAAAGACCCCGGCCGGAACCTCCCGCGTGCGGTCATCGGCTCCGTCCTGCTGGTGACCGTCGTCTACGCGCTGTTCCTCGTCGTCCTGCTGGCGGCGGTCCCGAACGAACTCGTCGCCGGCAACGAGACGGCCGTCGTCGACGCCGCACAGCTCCTCTTCGGCCAGTACTCGATTCTCGGCTTCGATCTGAGCCTCCTCGGGTGGGGGCTGTTGCTGTTCGGCGGCCTCTTGGCGACAGCGTCCTCGGCGAACGCATCCATCCTCTCGTCCTCGCGCATCAACTTCGCGATGGGACGGGAGAAGATCATCACGCCGAACCTCAACGAGATTCACCCGCGGTTCGGGACGCCGTACCGTTCGATTGCGGTCACCGGCGCGCTCATCCTCGTGTTCCTGCTGCTCGGGAACCTCGAACTGCTGGCGACGGCCGGGTCCGTGCTGCATCTCATCGTCTACGGCCTGCTGAACCTCTCGCTTATCGTCATGCGCGAGGCCGAACCCCCGGGCTACGACCCCGACTTCACGGTGCCGCTGTACCCCTTCGTGCCCATCATCGGCGCGATAACCTCCTTCGCGCTCATCGTCTACATCGAGCCGTTCGTCATCCTGCTTTCGGCCGGGCTGACCGTCTTCGCGGCCCTGTGGTACTTCCTGTACGCCCGCCGGAAAGTCGAGGACGCGGGCGTCCTCGCCGAGTGGGTTCTCAGCCGTTCGGACGAACTGCCCGAAGCGGCCGTCTCGGCGGCCACCTCCGTCCGCCCCGAGGGCGACGACTACCGCGTGATGGTGCCGCTCTCGAACCCCGCGACCGAGAAACACCTCATCACGCTCGCCTCCGCCATCGCCCACCAGTACGACGGGACCGTCGTCGCGGTCAACATCGCCAACGTCCCCGACCAGACATCGCTGGAGGCGGCTCGCGAGCGCGGCGCCCACGACGCCGCCCACGACCTGCTGGACAAAGCCCAGAGCGACGCCGAGACCTTCGGCGTCGACGTCGAGACCCACGTCGTCCTCTCCCACCGGACCTTCGAGGAGGTCTTCGACGCCGCCCGGACCTACGGCGCCGACGTGACCGTGATGGGCTGGGGCGAGGACGCCCACGGCGCGCCCGGCCGCGCGGAGTCGGCCATCGACGAACTCGCCAAGTCGCTGCCCAGCGACTTCCTCGTCTTCCGGGACCGCGGCTTCGACGCCTCGCGAATCCTCGTTCCGACCGCCGGCGGCCCCGCCTCGGACCTCTCGGCGGGCGTCGCCCGCGTCCTGCAGGCCGAATTCGGGTCGGAGGTGACGCTGCTGCACGTCACCGACGACGAGGAGAAAGGTCACGCGTTCCTCAGCGAGTGGGCCGCCGAACACGGCCTCGACGACGCCGAGTTGCGGGTCGAAACCGGCGACGTCGAGGAGAACATCGCACGCGCCGCCGAGGACGCGACGATGCTGGTCATCGGCGCGACCGAGAAGGGCCTGCTCTCGCGGCTGGTCCGCGGCTCGCTCGTCCTCGACGTGCTCTACGACGTCGACTGTTCGGTGCTGTTGACCGAGCGTGCACACGACCGGGGCCTCTACGACCGACTCTTGGGAGGCGGAACGAAAGAGACCGACACGGCAGCGACCGGCGTGACGACCGAAGCGAAAACGCCGGACCTCTCGAACCCCGAGGACGGCCCGAACGCCAAAGAGGAGTAGGCCGGCGACCGCGGCCTACGAGGTCGTGAAACCGGCGGATTCGTCGTACTCTTCGAGGACCCATTCGAGTTCCTCGATGGCCCGGAGGATGGCCACTTCGGCGGTGTCCTCGAACTCCGAGGACGGCGGGTCGTAGTCGTCGTACTGGGATTCCAGTTCCGCGATGCGCTCGCGGATGTCGGATTCGTCGCGCATACACGACACCTTCGTGGGAGCCAACTTTGTCCTTGCGGCGACGGGCGAACTTACTTGCCCTCCGGCGGGCAACCCCCGGCATGGAAACGGTCGCGCCAGAACTCGAACGCCTCCTCGACGGGTTCGATTTCAGCGTCGCCCTCCTCGACGCCGACGGCGAGGTGTGTGTGACGAACGACTCGTGGGCGGAGTTCGGCCAGTTCAACGGCCTTCAGGGCCCGCCCGATTCCGTCGGACAGAACTACCTCGAGACCTGCGACGCCGCGACCGGCGACCCCTTCGCCACCGCGGCGGCGGCCGGTATCCGCGCGGTCATCGAGGGCGACCGCGACTCCTTCCGACTGGAGTATCCCTGCCACTCGCCGGACGAGAAACACTGGTTCCTGCTGTATACCGGGCAGGTCGACGTTCCCGGGGCCGCCGTCATCGTCGCCCATCTCGACATCACGGGCCGGAAGGTCTCGGAGATAACCGTCCAGCGGCGCAACCGGGAACTGGAGACGCTGACGAGCATCCTCAGCCACGACCTCCGGAACCCGCTTTCGGTCGCCAAGGGGTGGGCCGACATCCTCGAGGAGGGCCGCGACGAGCACGCCCTCGAGGAGTTACAGACCGCCCTCGACCGGATGGAGGAGATAATCGAGGACGCGCTGGCGTTCGTGAAGGCGGGCCGCGAAATCGACGACCGGACGACGGCAGACCTGCGAACCCTCGCCGAATCGGCGTGGGATTCCGTCGCGACCTACGAGGCGACGCTCGACGTCGAGTCGACGATGACGCTCAGGTGCGTGCCGGGCCTGCTCGAAAACGTCTTCGAGAACCTCTTTCGAAATGCCATCGAGCACGCGGGCGTCGACGCCACCGTCCGGGTCGGCACCACCGACGACGGCTTCTACATCGAGGACGACGGCCCCGGCATCCCGCCCGACGAGCGGGCAGGCATCTTCGAGTTCGGCCACAGCGAACGCGGCGGGACGGGCCTCGGACTCGCCATCGTCCGAACCATCGTCCGGGCCCACGGCTGGGCGGTCGACGTCGAGACCGCCGAAAGCGGCGGCGCCCGCTTCGTCGCCCGAACCCGCCCCGAACTCCCCGCGAACGAGGCCGAGGAGCCCCCACTCGATACCGAGTAGCGCCGCAACGGGGAAACCGCTGGCGCCCCAAGCGAGCGTATGGCCGACACCCACGAACTTCCCGAGACCGACGAGGAGTGGCGCGAGGTCCTGACCGACGAGGAATACGAAGTCCTCCGCGAGCAGGGCACCGAACCGAAGTTCTCTGGCGACTACCTCGGCAAGGACGACGACGGCGTCTACCGCTGTGCCGGCTGTGGCGCCGACCTGTTCGACTCCGAGACCAAATACGACACCAACTCCGGGTGGCCCTCCTTCTACGACGCCAAGGAGGGCGCCGTCGAGTTGCGCGAGGACCGCAGCCACGGGATGGTCCGGACCGAAGTCGTCTGTGCGGAGTGTGGCGGCCACCTCGGCCACGTCTTCGACGACGGACCGGACCCGACGGGCAAGCGGTTCTGCATGAACTCCGTCGCCCTGGAGTTCGACGAGGAGTGACCCATCGCTGGGTCCCATCTCCCGAGACGAAGTGACAATCCTGATATAAGGCCCCACGCTAACTCCGACAATGACTTCCAACGACTCGGCCGGCCTGAGCCGTCGCGGACTGTTCCGCGCGGGGGCGGGCGCGGCAGCGGCGGTCGCAGCGTCGTCGGCGGCGTCGACGGCCTACGCACAGGAGGAATTCGACTACGGCGGCTGGTTCGACGGCGTGCCGAACTTCGAGGGCACCGTCGACCGGACCGGCGAGGACGAGGTCGTCGTGACCGTCGGCCCCGGCGGCGACCTCGTGTTCGGCCCGGCGGCGATTCACGTCGACCCCGGCACGACCGTCGTCTGGGAGTGGGACCAGGGCTTCCACAACGTCGCCGAGAAGGAGACCGGCGAGCGCTACAAGAGCGAACTCACCGGCGAGTCCGGCACCACCTACGAGGTCACCTTCGAGAGCGACGGCATCTCGACGTACGTCTGCGAACCCCACCGCGGACAGGGGATGAAAGGCGCCGTCACCGTCGGCAGCGGCGAAGGCACGCCCGATATCAGTGAAGGCGAAACCGTCGTCGGCGGGTCCGGCGGCGGGTCGGGCGACGGCGGTGACGGTGGAAGCGACGGCGGCGAAAACGGCGGCTCCGATGGTGGCGACGGCTCCGACGGCGGGTCCGGCGGCGGCAGCAACGAGGACCAACCCCCGGCGTTCCGCGTCGACAGCGACATCATCGCGCTCTACGGTCTCGCGGCCGTCATCGCGTTCCTGTCGCCGTTCGGCCTCATCTTCCTCATGTACCGGAACATGCAGGACGAAGGGGTCTAATCGGAACGCTCCGGAAGCGTTCGGGGACCGTCTCGCTCGCTATACTGCGGTGCCGATGGGCCCGAACGACGCCACCGAACACGACGGCTACCCCAACGGAATCGTAGGCTAGCCGTCACGAACGAGGCGGGGCCGAAATCACCGAAAAGAAATCACGAGCAGCGGGTGCGTCGAAAGCCGGCCGCGCGAAGAACGAGAGTGGACAGCGAGCGCGGTCAGGTGCTGAGGCCGACGGCGACCACGTCGTCCTGCCCGGCGAATTCGGCCTCGGCGTTGCTGTACTCGTCGGCGGCATCCGGAAGCGCGATGGCGGGGCCGTAGGTCCCGAGGTCGGAGTTCTCGACGCCGTCGGGCGCCTCCACGAAGTAGGTAAAGGTGACCGACTCGTCGTCACCGTCGACTGCGGCGTCGTCAAGGCGGCCGAAGGTGACGACGCCGTCTTCGCCTTCGACTGCCTCCCCCTCACCCCACGGCAGGAGGTCCCATTCTGGCGGGAACTGGTCGCGGACGACCGCGTCGCCGTCGAGGTTCGAGACGGTGAGTTCGACGCGGTTGGCCTGCGTTCCCGTCACGACGCTGCTGTCGACCTGACGGGACCCAGCGGCCGCGAAAGTCGGCTGTGGGAACGCGTCGGCGGGCGTGAACTCGATGCCGAAATCGAAGTCCGCCTGCACGTCGAACCCGTTGACGACGCCGGGGACGTTGACGAGTTTGGCGACGACGAACAGCGTCCGCTCGGTGGGGGCCTCGCGAGTGCCGCGGTCGATGCTGACCGAGACCTCGGCCGTCCCGCCCTCGCCCACGGCGCTGGTGACGATATTGGGTTCGCCGACATCGGTCGGGTTCTCCGCGTCGTAGACGAACAGGTCGATGTGCGGGTCGTCCTTCGCCATGCCGGCGTTGCCGCCGCCGTAGGAATCGAACTGGACGGAGGCGGTCAACTCGCCGCCGGGCACCTGCACGTAGCCCGCGACGGCCCGCGAATCGAAGGGCACGTCGAGGCCGACCGTCTCCTCGTGGGTGACGCTCGTGGGGTCGTCGCCGAGGTCGACCTCCCCGAGCAGGTCACGGGTGACCGCGTCGACGGCGGCGTCGGGATTGACGCGGCCGTAGCCCTCGTAGGGGTCCCGCTCGCCGTGGGTGTAGGCGGCGGGACTCGGGACCAGTTTGGCGTTGTGGTACGGCGCGGCGGTGAAGGTCGTCGTCGACGCCGTCGAGAGGACGGTCTGCTTCAGTCGCATCGTCTCCTCGTGGCCCATCTCCTCGGTACCGGGTTCCGGCAGGGCGATGGCGTCGGGAGCGTCCTCCTCCATCGCCTGTGCGACCAGCCCGGTGACGCCACAGACGTAGGGACTGGCCATCGAGGTGCCGCCGATGGAGCGGTGGTCGCGCGGGACGTCGAGGTCGTTGCTATCCGCGTCGGCGACCGGCGTGACGTCGGCGTCGGGGTCGGGGTTGGCGGTCGCACGCACCAACTCGACGTTGTCGGGCGTCGGGGTGCCGACGCCGGGCACGTCGACCGGCGCGAGCGCGCCCGGCAGGCCGAGGACGATGGTCGCGAAGGCGTCGGGTTTGATGTCGCCGCCCGGCGCGGTCACGTCCGGCTTGAAGTCGAAGCCGTCCTGATTCTCGTTGAGTTGGCCGATGCCGCCGGAGGAGTAGCCGGTGATGCCGTCGAAGGGGTCGGTCGCGACGACCGAGATGGCCTCGCCGACGGCGGCCGGTTCGCCGTTGCCGTTGGCCGGCGTCCAGGAGTTACCAGCCGCCGCGACGGTGAGGATGCCCGCGTCGGCCATGCTGCGGATGGCCGGCGCCGTGCTGGGAACGGCACCGAACGCGCTCACGGGCGCGCCGAGCAGCGGCCCCCACGACATGTTGACCGCGCGCATGTTGAGCAGGTCCGCAGCGTCCTCGGCGAAGCCGCCGAGGTCCTCTGCGGGGTCGCCGAGCCCCTGAAACCCGGCGAGACTGAAGTTCGGCGCGACGCCGCCGTGGACCGTCGTCTCGTTTTCGTCGTCGGCCTCGTCGAGCGTGGTCCGGTCGCCGGTCGTCTCCGCGGGGTGCTTGTACGCACCGACGGCGATCTGTTCGAGGCGTCCGATGAGCGGGTTCCCGGCCTGTGCCTGCTCGGCGATGGGAACTGCAGCATCGGTCTCGGCGGGTTTGACACGAATCGTGTAGGTATCCTCGCCCTCCTCGTGGACGGTCGGTGCGTCGGCGATCATCGAGTCGAAGCGGAGGGGCGACTGATGAATTGTGTCACCGTCGTGGACGATTTCGACGACGACGCCCTCGCCGATGGCGCTGGCGAAGACGCTCGTGCCGGCGCGAGCGGTGACCTCGTATTCGAGGAAGTCGGTCGGCAGGACCGTCGCGTTCTCCTCGTGGATGTCCGTTCGTTCGGGGTCGACAGTCGACGCCCGGCCGGTCGCGGTCATGATGCCCGAGACGTGGGTGCCGTGGCCGTTCTGGTCGCGCGGGATGTCGAAGGCACCGTATCGGGTCGTCTCGCTGTACCACGCGACCGTCTTCGGCGTCTCCGTCGTGAAGTCGGTGATCTCGTCCGGAAGCAGCGTCCCGTCGAAGTCGCCGAACTCGACGACGGTGTCCGTCTCCGTCTCGCCGGTGTCGAGGAGCGTCTGGAGGTCGGCGGTGACCTCCCACGAGGCGACTGCCCGCCACGTGGTGACCTCGAATCGGTAGGTCTCGTCGGCCGGCACCTCGACGTCGAGTTCGTGTTCGTTGCTGCTGGCGACGGTTAGCCCGTCCGGGCCGAAACTCGCGACGTCGGTGAAGCCGTCGCCGGTCTGCCGCTGGAGGGTCGCCTCGACGCTCGCGGCCTGTGCCTCGGGCGTGTCCGCGTTCCACGTCAGGGTCGCCGAGATACCGTGACCGACGACGTCCTCGCCGTCCTGAGACGGGAGTTCGAACGTCTCGGTCTGGTTCGTCAGCCCGACGGCTCCGGCACCGGCGTTCTGCCCGCTGAAGGAGACCGAATCGAACGTTTTCGCGTCGGTAACCGGAACCTCAGTTTCGACCTTCTCGACGCTCTGGACGTCGAGACCACCCTCCCCGTCGGGGGCGAGTCGAGCGCCGTTCCACGGTCCGAGGTCGGGATGGCGGGCGGCGACCCCGGAGTCGGTCAGCCCGAGCGTTCGGTCGGGGCGGCCACGGTAGCCCTTCTCCCAGACCTTCTTCGCCTCGGCGACCCGCCAGTTCAGGAGGCGGTCGTCGAGCGGGCCCATATCCGCGGCGGCCGAGCCGGCGGCACCCGTCCCGAGCAGTCCGGCACCGGCCAGGGCACCGGACGCCTTCATGAACGTCCGCCGGGAGAAATCGGTGCTGTCGTCGTTCTGCTGTCCACTCATAGCGTACCCTCGCGTACCGGGTATCACTCAAAAGGGATTCTGACAAAACCGTCCAAACGGCGGTGGCAAAACCGTCCAAACGTTACGGAGAAGGGCTGATACGGGGCGACTCGGCGTCGGGTAACCGTCGGTCGGCGCTGTGCCGGCGTACGGGCTGTATTTATAAGCCGCTTGCCGCTCATCGACAAGTAGGTGATGTCCGAGTTGCTACTCGGCGGGACGGCCGCCTTCCTCGTCGGAACCCTCCTGATACTCCTGCGAGCGTACAGGCAGGACAATATTCCGGCCGTCGTGAACGCGGTCTTCTCGTTCGTCGTCGCGGTCGTCCCGTTGCTGGTCGAGGGCGCCGTCTGGCTCCGAACCGGCCAGCGCGTCGGGGTGGCTCCGGCGCTGCCGTTCTGGCTCGCGGCGGTCGGGTGTCTCCACTCCTATGGGATGCTCGGGCCCTACGACACGGTCTGGTGGTGGGACCATCTGACCCATACGATGGCCGGGGCGTTGGTCGCCGCGCTGGTCTACTCCGGCCTCGTCGTCGCCGGCCAGCACGCGGACGTGGTGGAACTCTCGACGGCGGCGGTCGGTGGCCTGACCGTCTTCTTCACGTTCGTCGTCGGTATCGTGTGGGAGTTGGGCGAACTGGTCGCCCGGGCGGCCGGCGAGCGGTACGACGTCGAACCGGTGCTCGTCTACTACGGGTGGCGCGACACCGCCCTCGACCTCGTGTTCGACATCGTCGGCGCGCTGGCGGTCGTCGCCTTCGACGTCGGGATTCTCGTCCCCGCCGCCGAGCGGTTCCCCCGCGTGACGACAACGCTCCTTCTGGGGGGCGGCGTCGTGGTCGTCGTCGGGGGCGTCCTGCTGGCGCTGGTCGTGTTATACGAGGCCGCCGCGTAGCTACGCGTCCGGACCCGCACACCCGGCGGTGATTTATGGGTTCGGCCGCTATGAGCGGACATGACCGACCTGTCGCTGGATGCGGACCAACTCGACCGCTACTCCCGACACATCATCATGGACGACGTGGGGCCGGAGGGCCAGAAGAAGCTCCTCGATTCGCGCGTGCTCTGTATCGGGGCGGGCGGGCTCGGCTCGCCTATCATCCAGTATCTCGCCGCCGCGGGCGTCGGGACGCTCGGCATCGTCGACGACGACGTCGTCGAGCGGTCGAATCTCCAGCGGCAGACCATCCACGCCGACGCCGACGTGGGGCGGCCGAAGGTCGAATCCGCCGCCGAGTTCGTCGCCGACCTCAACCCCGACGTGACCGTCGAAACCCACGAGACGCGGCTGGATTCGAGCAACATCCACGAGTTCCTCGACGACTACGACGTCGTCGTCGACGGCTCGGACAACTTCGCGACGCGGTATCTCGTCAACGACGCCTGCACGCTCGCGGGCGTGCCCTTCGCCCACGGCGCCATCCTCCGGTTCGAGGGGCAGATTACCACCTTCGAGGCCAACGAGGGCGGCCCCTGCTATCGGTGTCTCTTCCCCGAAGCGCCCGAACCCGGCACCGTCCCCGACTGTGCGACCGCGGGCGTGCTGGGCGTCCTGCCGGGCACGGTCGGTTGTATTCAGGCGACCGAAGCCGTCAAACTCGTCCTCGGATACGGCGAGACGCTCGACGGTCGAATGCTCTTCTACGACGCCGCCGACATGACCTTCGAGGAGATCGCGGTCGAACCCAGACCCGACTGCCCCGTCTGTAGCGAGGGCGGCATCGAGTCGATTCACGACGTGAGCTACGAGTCCACCTGCGCGATTCAGTAGGTGCCGGCGTCTTCGCTTATTCCTCCTCGACGGGTGCGCCGGGCGCGTTCCGGCGGACGCTCCGAAGCCCCTGTTTGGCCTTCTGCTTCGACGAGTAGCCCTGTCCGCTGTCGGCGATGATGTTGCCGTTGTCGTGGCGGAGTCGCCAGCGATACTCGCCGGCCGAGTCCTCGTAGAGTTCGAAGGTCGCGTCGCTGCCGCCCTCGGTGGGTATCTCGTCGTCGGTCGACTGGTCGTCGAGGAAGGCGCCGGGGGCGTTGGCCTTGACGCTCTCGATGCCGCCCTCGGCGCCCCCTCTGGCGGCGTAGCCCTCCCCGGAGTCGGCGATGATGTTGCCGTTGCGGTGGCGGAGCCGCCAGCGGTACTCGCCGACCGAGTCCTCGTAGAGTTCGAAGGTCGCCTTGCTCGTGTCGGCGTCGGTGTCGACGGCGCCATCCGCCGCCGGCCACTCCAGTTCGAGTCCGAGGCTGATGGTGTCTTCGCCCCGTTCGAGTTCGACGTCCATGTTCGGTTCGGCCGGCGGGTCGACGGCCACCTGCCCCTCGTCGTCGACCGGGACCCGTTCGCCGCGACCGAGCGCGTCGGCGATACGGCGGAGATAGGTGGCGATACTTCGGCGACTCCGCGGGCGCTTCGACTCGTGAATCGTCTCGTCGGACATACGACCGTCTTGGGGCGAACGCCGGTTAACTGTATGTGTTCGAATAACGTGCCAACGAACGACACGGGACGGCGACCGACCCCGGCCGCGGCTACCCGCCGGACGCGATTACGTCGACGGCCTCCCGCTCGAAGGTCTCGCCCGTCCAGCGCCAACTCCCGAGGTCGGCGTCGTCGCCCGCCAGCGAGACGACGACGTAGGAGTGGCCGGGCCACGCCGCCAGTCGGGCGTCCGTCTCGCTGGGACCGGCGGGACCGCGCGGATGGGAGTGATAGAAGCCGACCACGTCGAGGCCCGCCTCGTCGATTCGCTCCAGCAGGTCCAACTCCGCCGCGGGTGCGATCTCGTAGCGCGTCTCGGGCGTCTCCGCGGCGTTCGTGGCCTTATAAATCCGCTCGACGGTCGAGCGGTCCTCGCCGCGGCGGCCGGCGAGTACGCCGACGACCTCCTCGGGGGCGCCGTCTCTCGCGTGGGCGACGGCTTCGTCTCGGACCGCGGCGGGCAGTTTCAGCATCTCAGGCGGGGTGTTTCGCCAGCGAGGCGGCCATCCACTCCTCGGGCACGTCGAAGCTCTCGGGCTGAACGAGCGCTGCGAGCGCCTCCAGCGTGTCGACGACCCGGGGGCCGGGGCGGTTCACGAGGTGGTGGCCGTCCATCGCGTAGGCGCGATTCATCCGCACGGCCCGGAGTTGGCGCCAGCCCTCGCGGTCGGTCAGGTCCGCGAGGTTCGCGAAGGTCTGGTCGAGTTCGAACCCGCAGGGTGCGGCGACGAGGATGTCGGGGTCGTACTCTCGAATCTCGGCCCACTCCCGAGGCGTCGAGGCGTCGCCGGGGTCGGCGAGGCCGTAGTTTCCGCCCGCGAGTTCGACCAGTTCGGGCACCCAGTGGCCGGCGACCATCGCCGGGTCCAGCCAGTCGAGGACGGCCACCTCGGGACGGACGGGCGACTCGGCGGCCCGGTCGGCGACGCGGTCGACGCGGGCCTGCAGGTCGGACACGAGTTCATCGGCCCGGTCGGCGCGGCCCAGCGCCTCGCCGATGCGCCGGACGTCGTCGAAGATGTCCGCGAGGCTGTGCGGGTCCGTCGTCAGGAGTTCGCAATCGAGGCCCAACTCCGCGATGGCCTCCTCGACGACGACCGTATCGACCGCACAGACCTCGCAGATGCCCTGTGAGATGACGAGGTCGGGGTCGGCCTCGGCGAGCGCCTCGCGGTCGATTTCGTAGACGCCGCCCTCGGTTTCGGCCTGCTGGACCTGCTGGTCGATATCGCCGCTGGAGGCGTCGGCATCGATTCGGGAGTCGACGACGCTGGGGCGGTCGGCCGCCGCGGGCGGGTAGTCGCATTCGTGGGAGGTCGCCACCGGTTCGACGCCGAGCGCATAGACGATCTCGGTCGCCGAGGGCAGCAGGGAGACGACGCGCATACCCACCCTTCGTTCGCCAGCGAATTAAAGGGACCCCGGCGCGACCACCACCTGTGCGCGTCGACTACCACACCCACTCGACGTATTCGGACGGCCGCTTCATGTGGTCGATGTGCGAGGCCGCCGAGCGGGCCGACCTCGAAGGCCTCGGCTTCGCCGACCACTGTAACGTCTCCACCCGGGCACCACAGCAGCGCGCCAAGGCGGCGCTCGGGTTCAACCTCGATATGACCTACGAGCGCCGCCGCGAGGCCATCGACGCGATGAACGAGCGGTTCGATCTCACCGTCTTCGACGGCGTCGAGATGGATTTCGACTCCCGCGACATCGACGCCATCGCCGAGTTCCTCGACGAGGCCGACTTCGAGTACGCCATCGGCAGCGTCCACCACCTCGACGGGATGAACGTCCACGTCGAACCCTACTTCGCGAAGAAGGACGACGCGGAGAAAGCCGCCCTCGTCGACGAGTTCTACGGCGAGGCGGTCGCGCTCATCGAGTCGGAACTGTTCGATATCGCCGCCCACGTCGACCTCGTGGAGCGGAACCCCGCCCTCCGGGATTACGCCACGGAGGACCACTTCCATCGGGTCGCCGAGGCCGCCGAGAACTCCCGCACCCACCTCGAAATCAACGCCGGGCGCATCCTCGGTGAGTACGGCGAGTTCCACCCCGGTCCCGACTTCATGGAGGTTCTCGAGAGCTACGACCTCGAGTTCGTCCTCAGCACCGACGGCCACACGCCCGAGGAGGTCGTCGAGCGCACCGAGGAACTGGAGAAGTTCGCGGCCGCCCACGGGCTCGAAACGACGGAATTGAACCTGTAACGCCCGCGACCGGCGGCCGGCGAAGGACCAATCGCGGTTTGACTTTCGCGGGCGTTTATTTCCGGGCCGCCACGAGAGGTCGCCATGAACCGACGAGCGTTTCTCACGACGGTGGGGAGCGGAGGGTTCGCGCTGACGGCCGGGTGTTCGTCCCTGCTGGAAGACCCGGGGCCGTTTCACTTCGGCATCACCAACTGGCGAGAGCGGACGTACACGGCGGAACTCCTGCTCCAGAAGAACGACGACGAGGAACTCGTCAACGGCCGGTTCGATATCGCCGCAAACGGCCCCGACCGCGATGACCCGCCCGGCGTGTATCTGGAAATCATAACGCAGGTGAAAAACAGGGACATCATCGACGCCCGAGTGCGTCTCGACGGCGAGGAGTACCGCGGGAGCTACGAGGTGACCTGCAACCGACGTGAGGGGTCGGAGAACAACTTCTTCTTATATATTCACTCGCCGGACGGCGGCGATATCGAGTTCGGCGGCAGCGAGTGTGGAGTGTAGCCCGAGCACGCGAGAGGCGGGTTTATAAAACGAGTCGCTGACAGCTCCCACAGAGGTTCTCCTCTTTGACGTCCACCTCGCGGACGGTCGGCGAGAAGTTCATGACACACCGGGAGTTGTCGCAGTGTTCGAGGCCGAGGGTGTGGCCGATTTCGTGGACGACCTCCTTCCGGACCCGGTCCGAGAAGATGTCGCTGGCCGACTTGTTCGAGAAGCCGCCGTCCGAGGAGGTCTGGAGGCGGTACGTCGAGATGACCGACCCGTTGCCGGAGAGGTAGGCCAGCCCGAAGACGTAGTTGCGTCGCCGGTAGTAGAGGTCGTTGTCGGTGATGGCGATGTTTTTCTCGCCGCTGCCGACGCGGCCGGCGAGTTCGATGAACTCCTCTGCGCGGTACTGTTCTCGTGCCGGGTCGTAGGCGCCGTCGGGGATGGGCCGGGTGTCGTGAATCGTGACGTCACAATCGTAGACGGACCGCAGGGCGCTAGAGGCTTCCCGCTTGACCACTGCGGGGATGTCGCCGACCGGCACGATGTCGACGTGCATGGGAAAACGTTAGATACCGCTGTTCATAAACATCCCGACGTGCACACCCAGTCCAACGCGGGACTCGTCGACCGGCTGGCCCGGTACGACGAGGTGGTCGAAGTCGGCGTCGGGAACCGCCCGGATATCGCGGCACGGCTGGCCGAACGCGGGTGTTCGGTCACCGCGACCGACGTCCACGACCGGGACGTACCGGCGGGTGTGCGGTTCGTTCGTGACGACGTGACCGACCCCGAGGCGAGCGTCTACCGCGGCGCCGAGGCGGTGTACGCGCTGCGCTGTCCGCCGGAGTTACAGCGGCCGCTGGTCGACGCCGCGCGGACGGCGGACGCGGATTGCCTGTTTACAACGCTGGGTGGGGACCCCGCCGTGGTCGCGGCGGCGCCAGAGACGGTGGGCAACCAGACCGTATTCCGAGCCAAACTATGAACGTAGACGCGGTTATTCTGGACATCGACGGCGTACTGGTCGACGTGGCGGACTCCTACCGACGGGCCATCGTGGAGTCGATAGAGCACGTCTACGGCGAGACCATCGAGAAGGACGACATCCAACTGTTCAAGAACGCCGGCGGGTTCAACAACGACTGGGAGTTGACCTACGCGGCGGCGCTGTACGTGCTCGCGCGCCGCGAGAAACCCGGCCTGAGCATCGAGACGTACGCGGGGCTCATCGCGGCCTCCGGCGGCGGCCCCGAGGCCGCCCAGACCGCCGTCGCCGACGAACTGGACCCCGCCTCCCGCGAGCAGATTCTCAGCGAATGGGACCGAGAGCGCCTGCGGGACGTCTTCCAGCAACTCTACCTCGGCAGCGACCTCTACCGCGAGTTGGAGGGCGGCGAACCGGACCTCGATACGGAGGGGTTCATCCACGACGAACCCGTGCTGCTGTCGCCGGAGACGCGGGAGGCACTGGAAGCGTGGCCCCTCGGCGTCGTCACCGGCCGGCCCGCCGCCGAGGCCGACATCGCGCTGGAACGGGTCGGCCTCGATATCCCCGACGAGCATCGCTTCACGATGGACGACTGGGAGGAGGGCAAACCCCATCCTCGCGCGCTGTTGGACCTCGCGGACGCCTTCGACGCCGACAGCCTCGCGTTCGTCGGCGACACGCTGGACGACATCCACACCGCGAACAACGCCGCCGAGGCCGACCCCGAGCGGGAGTACTACGGCGTCGGCGTCCTGACCGGCGGGTTGACCGGCGAGAAGGGCCAGCGGAAGTACCGCGAGGTCGGCGCCGACGTCATCATCGACAGCATCAACGACCTGCCGACCCTGCTCGATAGCCCATGAACGCCGAACGCCTCCTCGTGTGGGTCGTCGGGATTCTCGCGTGTGTCGGGTCCGCGTCCGTCTACGCCGGCGTGTCGCGGCCCGAATCGACGGACCTTCTCCTCGCTCTGGGCGCGCTCGTCGCGCTGCCGCTTGCGGTCGTCTTCGGTCGCTTCCTGCTGTCGTTCCGCCCCGTGAAACGCGGCTGGCGCTAGAAGAAGAGGCCGGGGTCCTCGTGGGTGAAGGTCACCCGACTGTCGTCCGAAAGCGGCCGGACGTGGGTGTACATCACGCCGGCGTCGGTCGCGCGTTCCTCCAGCGAGTCGGATTCCGCGAGGTCGAGAAACGCCGGAACGACGACGGCCACGTCCTCGCCGTCGGCGTCGGTTCCCTCGACGACGACGATGAGGAAGCGAGCGCCGCCCTCCTCGTTGCGGTAGACGTGTGAGGTATCGAAGGTGGCCCCCTCGACGAGCGATTCCAGCGCCTCGAACTCGTCGCCGGGCGCCAGCACGTCGAGTCCGAACGGGACGTTCGTCAGCGGCGTCACATCACCCGGCCGAATCAGCAGCGTCCGATAGCCCTCCTCGTTGTACTCGGCTTCGGTCGCCTCGGCGTCGTCCATCAGTTCCTGCCAGCGGTCGGCGACGACGGGCGGCGGCGATTGGGAGTTCATATCGGGTAGCGGGCATCGAACGGCAAAAACACCCCGGTCATGGGGGCCGTTTCGGGCGCTTACTCCCGGGTTTCGACGCGGTCGACGGTTCTGGGATTGACGCCCTCGGGGAGGCCGGTGAGGTGACACGCCGCACGGTCGCCCTCGGGCGCGTGGGTCTCGCAGATGCTCCGGTAGCGCTCGGCGAGTTGCTCGGCCGCGTCGTCCCACTCGCCGTCGGCCAGCGATTCGAAGGCCGAATGGAGGTGCTGTCGCTCCCGTTCGGGCAGGTCGATATCGTCGGGGAGCAGGCGGTCGGCCAGCGCCGCGGCGACGTTTTCCTCGGCGTCGTCCCGAATCTCGCCGAGGCTGATATCGCGGCTCTCGATGCGGCCCCGCACGTCCATGACCGCGCGATAGGCCCTCTGTGAGATGTTGAGATTGGCCGGCGGGATGACCTTCGGACACCGGGTGCGGAACCGACAGCCGGAGGGTGGGTCCCGCGGCGAGGGCACGTCACCGGACAGCGGGTCGATATCCCGCCGTTTTTCGTCGGTCGACGCGCGGGGAACGCTATCCAGCAGCGCCTCGGTGTAGGGGTGCTGTGGGTTCGCGAAGAGTTCGTCCGTTCCGGCGACCTCGACGAGTTCGCCGAGATACATCACGGCCACGCGGTCGCAGATGTGCCGGATGACCGAGAGGTCGTGACTGATAAAGAGGTAGGTGAGGTCGAAGTCGTCCTGCAGGTCCGCAAGCAGGTTGAGCACCTGCGCCTGCACGCTCACGTCGAGGGCGCTGGTCGGTTCGTCCAACACGAGGAAGTCGGGGTCCAAGGCGAGCGCGCGGGCGATGCCGACGCGCTGTCGCTGGCCGCCGGAGAACTCGCCGGGATAGCGGTCCAGTTGGTCCGCCGAGAGGCCGACCCGCTCCATGAGGTCGGCGACCCGCTCGCGGCGCAGTTCCTCGTCGGAGCGGCCTTCCCGGTCGACGTCGCTGTCGGGCCACGGCCAGTCGTGGATGTCCAGCGGTTGGCGGATGGACGCGCCGACGGTCATGCGGGGGTCGAGACTCGAGTAGGGGTCCTGAAAGACGACGCCGGCCCGCCGCCGGAACTCGGTGAGGTCCTCGCTTTCGACGAGGTCGGTACCGTCGTACTCGACGGTGCCGGCGGTCGGCTCCAGCAACTGGAGGACCGTCTCGCCCGTGGTCGATTTCCCACAGCCGGATTCGCCGACCAGTCCGAGCGTCTCGCCCTGGTGGATGTCGAAGGAGATACCGTCGACGGCCCGGACCGGATCGGTCGTATCGCCGAGTAGTCGGTCCAGAATCGAGTCATCGGTATCGAAGTGCTTCTCCAGGTTCCGGACTCGCAATAGCGGGTCGCCGGCCGTCGGGTTCGTGTGGTCGCTACTCATCGAAGTACCCCTCCGGAAGCGCGTTGGCAGCGGTGTGGTCCATCTCCGCGAGATAGCACATCGTCGCGTGGTCGTCGTCGACGTCGAACTCGGGCGGCTTGTCGAGACACGCCTCCATCGCCTTCGGACACCGGTCGGCGAAGTAACAACGGTCCGGCATCTCCTCGTCCATGAGGCTCGGGACGTTGCCCTCGATGGGCGTCAGTCGGCCGTCCTCGCCGTCGAGGTCCGGAATCGACCCCAAAAGGCCCTGCGTGTAGGGGTGGACCGACTCCTCGAAGACGTCCTCGAGGGTGCCGCGCTCGACGAGTTCGCCGGCGTACATCACGCCGACCCGGTCGCACATCCGGGCGATGACGCCGAGGTTGTGCGTGATGAGCACCGTCGTCATGCCCGTCTCCTCCTGCAGGTCGTCCAGCAGGTCCAGCACCTGCGCCTGAATCGTCACGTCGAGAGCGGTCGTCGGTTCGTCGGCGACCAGCACCGACGGTTCGCCGGCCAGCGCCTGTGCTATCATCGCCCGCTGGAGCATCCCGCCGGAGAACTGGTGGGGGTACTCGTCGGCCCGCTCGGCGGGGTCGGGGATGCCGACCAACTCCAGCAGTTCGACCGCGCGGGTATGGGATTCCTCGCCGACGTAATCCCGCGAGGGAAGCACGCTGTCGGTGACGAACTTCGCCAGTCCGTAGCCCTGCGTCCGCGAGCGGGTCGACCGCGGGTTCGCCGTCGCGCGGCGCTGGACCTCGACGGCCTCGGCGATCTGCTCGCCGACGGTAATCGAGGGGTTGAAACTGCTCATCGGGTCCTGGAAGATGGTCGAGAACTCGGTGCCCCGCAGGGCGCGGCGCTCGCTCTCGTCGATTCGCCGGAGGTCGACCATCTCGCCGTCGACGGCCTCGGGGGTCTCATCGGCCACCCGGTCGGCCATCTCCGGCGACCGGAACCACACCTCGCCGCCGGTGATGCGGCCCGGCGATTCCACGAGGTCGATTATCGACAGCGCCGTCACCGACTTGCCGGAGCCGGATTCGCCGACGATGCCGAAGACCTCGCCGTCCTCGACGTCGAAGGAGACGCCGTCGACGGCGTTGACCTGCCCACTCTCGGTGAAAAAGCGGGTCGAGAGGTCCTCGACGCGGAGTTTCGTCTCGGCCATCTCAGACACCTCCCTCCCCTTCGATGGAGGGGTCCAGCGCGTCCCGGAGCCAGTCGCCGATGAGGTTGACGCCGATGACCGCCAGCACGATGGCGAGACCGGGCATCGTGGCTATCCACCAGTAGGAGCGCTGGTCGCTGCGGCCGTCGGCGATGTCGGCGCCCCACGTGAGGTCCGTCCCCGAGAAGCCGAGGAAGGAAAGCGCCGACTCCAGCAGGATGATGGCGGCGACCTGAATCGTCGCCAGCACGATGATGGGCGTCAGCGAGTTCGGCAGAACGTGCTGTCTGAGGATGCGCCGGTCGCTGGCGCCGGAACTTATCGCGGCCTTGATGTACTCCTCCGAGCGGACGCTCATCGCCTCGCCGCGGGCGACGCGGGCGAACCACACCCAGTTCACGAGGGCGACGACGAGGGTCACCGTCACGGGGAAGGTGAACTCCGCGGGCATGTTCGCGACGTGGTCGGCCCGCGGAATCACGACGTTCGGGACGACGTCGGACCGGGCCGCATAGACGAACGGGTCGGGTATCGTCGCGGTGTGGAACTCCGTCTCCCTGAAGACGCCGACCAGCGCGATGGCGAGCACGAGCGACGGGAACGCCAACATCACGTCGGCGCCGCGCATCAACGTATCGTCGACGTTACCGCCGAAGTAGCCGGCCGCCAGCCCGTAGGGAACGCCGATGAGCGTCGCCAGCAGCGCCCCGAGTATCCCGACGAGCATCGACACCCGAGCGCCGTACAGCAGTCGGGAGAAGATGTCCTGCCCGAGCGCGTTGGTCCCGAGGGGGTACTCGGTGCGGGCATCGATCTCGACCGTTTCGCTCCCGCTCGGTGTGACTCGCTCCTGCGTATACGAGAAGCCGAGCGGCGGCAACTCCGAGCGGTCCTCGCCGCCGCCGGTCCCGATATTGGTCGTCGTCGGGTTGTGGAGCGTCAGGAAGGGCGCGAACGTCGCCACGAGGAAGATGACGAGGACGAGCGCGACGCCCAACTGGGCGAGCCGGCTGGTCTTGAACTCCCGTTTGAGGCTCCGTCGAACGCGGTCCGACACCATCAGTCGGTCACCACCCGCGGGTCGAGGTACGCATACAGCGCGTCGACGGCGATGTTGATGACCACGAAGCCGGCGCCGATGACGATGATGGTCCCCTGAATCGACGTCCAGTCGCGGTTGTTGATACTCGTGATGAGGAATCGGCCGAGGCCGGGCCACGCGAAGATGGATTCGGTGATGACCGCGCCACCGATGAGCGTCCCCAGTTGCAGGCCGAGCACCGTGATAATCGGGATGAGCGTGTTGCGGAGCACGTGTTTATAAAGCGTGAGCGTCTCGGGCAGTCCCTTCGCCCGGCAGGCCTTCACGTAGGCCTTGTTTATCTCTTCGAGCATGCCGCTGCGGGTCAGTCGCGTGATGAGCGCCGTGAAGTACGTCCCCAGCGTGATAGAGGGCAGTACCAGTTGGGCGGCCCACCGGCCGAGTTCGGAGACCGAACCCTCGCTGACCAGCGCCGCCGCGGCCGTCGACAGCGCCATCTGTCGGCCGGTCGTCGGCAGGAAGTCCACGTGGACGGCGACGAAGATGATGAGCATGACGCCGAGCCAGAAGTTCGGCGTCGAGATGCCGAACAGCGAGAACAGCGTCGCGCCGTAGTCGACGGGTTCGTGGCGGCGGCGGGCGCTGATGACGCCGAGCGGGATGGCGATGACGATGGCGACGATGGTCGAGGCGACGGCGAGTTCGATGGTCGCCGGCAGGCGGGCGAGGATGAGCGAACTCACCTCGCGGTCTATCGCCATCGACTGGCCGAAATCACCGACCGCGAGGTCGGTGAGGTAGTCGTAATACTGGACGTAGAGCGGTTCGTCGAGCCCGAGGTTCTCCCGGAGGCGGTCTCGAACCTCCTGGCCGGCATCGGGCGGCACGAGCGCCGAGGTCGGGTCCCCGGGGGTCAGGAACCGCAGAAAGAAAACGACCGTAACGACGCCCCAGATGACGAGAACGCCCTGGAGAATTCGTTTGAGCAGGAACTTCGCGAACCCCATACTGTCGCAAGACTTGCCGGGGTGATATAAAAAACCGCCGCTCTCCCCCGAATTCGACCGACTGGTCAGGACGGGAGTGAGGTCCCGAACCGGCCAGTGGAGGCGTTATTCGGGGATGTTGTTGGCCTGTTCGAGCAGGTCGGCCAGTTCCTGGTTGTTGAAGTGCTGGAAGGCGCCCTCGGTGAACCACGGCGCCATCGCGTAGTTGGCGTCCAGCGTCGGGTTGCCCCAGCCGATGAGGAAGAAGGCGGGCGATTCGCTCTGGTCGGCGACGAGTTCGCTCACGAGGTTGGGGAAGTCCCGCCGGTTGACCTCACAGGAGACGTTCTCCAGTTCGTCGATCTGGCTGGCGCAGGCCTCGGCGATGTCGACGTCCCGGAGGTAGCGGCCGCGCGGGACGTGCAGTTCGAGTTCGGCGCCGGCGTAGCCGCTCTCCTCGACGAGCGCCTCGGCGTTGGCGGGGTCGTGCGGATAGGGGTCGATATCCGAGTTGTGGCCGTTGTGGCCCGGCAGCGTCGGCTGGCTCGTCCGGTCGCCGAACTCGTTGAGGATGTTGTCGATGATGGACTGGACGTCGACGGCGAAGTTCATCGCCTGTCGGAACTCCAGACTGTCGAACGGCTCGAAGGCGTCGTTCATCACGAGGAAGATGAGCCGCGTCGACGGCGTGTCCTCGTAGCGGACGCCCTCGGCTTCCTGTACGTCCGGGATGTCGTTGGGCCGGACGTTGACGATGTGGTCGGTATCGCCCGCGATGAGCGCGTCGACGCGGGGGCCGTTCTCCGGAATCGCGGTGAAGGTGACCGACTGCGGGTCCGGCTCCTCGCCCCAGTAGCTGTCGAACTTCGTGTAGGCGACGCGCGTGTCGTCGACGAACTCGTCGAGTTCGTAGGGGCCGGTGCCGTTCATCACGTCGGCGATTTCGCCGTCGTTGTCCTCGACCCAGCTCTTCTCGACGACCCGGCCGAAGGCCGTGAGGTTCCGGAAGATGGCGGGTTCGATGGAGTTCAAATCGAGGACGACGTCGCCGTCGACCTCGCTGGCCTCGTTGATGTCACCGATGGTCGACGCAACCTCACTGACGTTCGGGTCGTTGGCCCGGTTGATGGAGTAGGCCACGTCCTCGGCGGTCATCCCGTCGCCGTTGTGGAAGGTGACGTCGTCCCGAATCGTCAGGCGAATCTCCTGGTCGCCGGTCCGCTCCCAGTCGGTGACGATGAGTTCGATGGGACGGCCCTCACGGTCCCGGTAGAGGAAGGGCTCGTATCCCTGGTCGATGACGTTGTAGGTCGACGTGCTGTTGTCGCCGACGGGGTCCAGCGTGGGCGCGAGTTGCCCCTGCGTAATCGTGATTTCGTCCCGTTCGGTGGACATCTCCTTGACGTTGATGTCCTCGTCGGCGCGGGCGGTCCACTCGATGTCGTTGTTGACGCCGTAGATGCTGTACTGCTGGTGGAGGAAGACCCACGGCGCCAGTTCGTTGGACAGGCCGTTGGCGTGCTGGAGAACCTCCTCGCGGGTGGGGTCCTCGGGGAGTTCGCCGTCGTACTCCCGCAGTTGCGCCTCGGCGCCCTCGGTGGGCGTATCCGTCTCGCCACCGCCGTTGCCATTGCCGTTTCCGTTACCGTTGCCGTTGCCGCTGTCACCACAGCCAGCCAGACCGACGCTGGCCGCCGTCGCGGCGGCGGCGCCACCGTATTGGAGGAACGTCCGTCGATTTACGTCGTCGCGTGACATACACCGTCTATCGGGCAACCCTTACATATACTTTGGTGATAAATAGCTCCGGTTTGCGGCAATACAGGGAACCCCGTCGCCGACCGGACACCTCGCTCGACGGCAACCATCTCCGCTCGCACAACGGTTAACCCCCGGAAGGGTGATATCCGTGTATGCGAATCGCACTACTCGGCGGAACCGGCGATATCGGACAGGGACTGGCCCTCCGGTGGGGCTACGACAGCAGCCACGAGATACTCATCGGCTCTCGTGACCCCGAACGGGCCCGCACGAAGGCCGAGGAGTACGTGACGGAACTCGAAAGCCGGGGGACCGAAACGACAATCAAGGGCTTCGAGAACGCGATGGCTGCCGACCGCGCCGACGTGGTCGTACTGGCGGTTCCGGCCTACCATCTGGTCGACACCGTCGAGGCCATCGCCGACCGCCTCGACGACGAGACCATCCTCGTCTCCCCCGCCGTCGGCATGAAACGGGACGACGACGGCTTCCACTACAACCGCCCCGGCGCCGGCAGCGTCGCCGCGCTGGCCGCCGACGCCAAACCCGACGACGTGCCGCTGGTGGGCGCCTTCCACAACCTGCCGGCCGGCGGCCTCGCCGACCTCGACCACGACTTCGAGTGGGACACCCTCGTCTTCGGCGAGGACGAGGACGCCAAGGGCATCGTCTCGGACCTCGCCCGGGAGATAGAGGGCCTACGCCCGCTGGACGTCGGCGGACTGGCCAACGCGCCCGAAGTCGAGTCCATCACGCCGCTGCTCATCAACGTCGCCTCGGAAAACGAGAGGATGCACGACCTCGGTGTGAAGTTCCAGTAACCGGGGTCGTCAGTCGATGAGGCCGTATCCCTTTTTAAATAGGTAGATGTCCAGCAGGATGACGCCGGCGGTCAACCCCGACAGCACGCCCAGCGAGAGCACGGGGTCGACCTCCTCGAAGCCGAGGAAGCCGTAGCGGACGCCGTTGACCATGTACACCATCGGGTTCAGCAGCGACAGCGTCTGGTAGATGCCCGGCAGGACCTCCAGCGAGTAGAAGACGGCGCCGAAGAAGACCAGCGGCCGGAGGATGAACTGGTTCATCACCGTCAGGTCGTCGAAGTCCTCGGCGACGAGGCCGCCGATGACGCCCAGCGAGGCGAACAGCAGGGGGACGACGACCATGAACGCCACGAGGAAGAACGGCTGTCTGACGGGCACCGACGTAAAGACGAGACCGATGGCGACGATGATGAGGCCGACGATGATGCCGCGAAGCGCCGCCGCGAGGATGTAGGCCAGCACCATCGACGAATAGGACAGCGGCGAGGTCAGTGTCTCGTGGATGTACTCGTTCCATCGGCCGTGGAAAATCGAGAACGACGAGTTTTCGAAGGCGTTGCCGATGGCGCCCAGCACGACGAGGCCGGGCAGGATGAAGAGCAGGTAGTCGAAGCCGGCGATGTCGTCGATGCGCTGGCCCAAGATGACGCCGAAGACGGCGAAGTAGAGGACGTTCGTAATCGCGGGCGGGAGGAACGTGTTCCGGGGGCGGCGGATGAACCGCAGGATTTCGCGCTTCAACAGCGACCGGAAGCCGACGCCGAAGACGGACGTGCTCATTGGAGCACCTCCAGTTCCTCGGCTTCCTCGCCGGGCCGGGTCATGTCGACGAAGACCTCTTCGAGGGAGGCCCGCCGGATGTCGAGGTCGAGCACCTCGTAGCCGGCGGCTTCGAGTTCCCGCAGGAGGTCGGGCGCGACGCTGCGGCCGCCGCCGGCAGTGACGAGCAGGCCGTCGTCCTCGACGCGATATTCGATGACGTCGTCGACTTTGATGTCGGGCACCGATTCGGGCGGGTTCGCCAGCGTGACGTGGAGCTGGTCGGTCCCGCGCGAGCGGAGGTCGTCGGGCGTGGCGACCTCGACGACCTGTCCCGAGTCACAGATGGCGACGCGGTCACAGAGGCGTTCGGCCTCCTCGATGTAGTGGGTCGTCAGGAGGATGGTCGTCCCCTCGGCGTTGAGGCGTTCGATGACGCCCCAGAGGTCCCGACGGAGTTGGACGTCGACGCCCGCGGTCGGTTCGTCGAGGATGAGCAGGTCGGGGTCGGTGACGAGCGCACGCGCGAGGAGGAACCGGCGCTTCATCCCGCCGGAGAGCCAGTCGAAGCGGGTATCGCGCTTGTCGTAGATGCCGACGGTCTTGAGGGCCTCCTCGGCCCGTTCGGCGGCCTCATCGGCGGGAACGCCGTGGTAGCCGGCTTTGTGTTCGAGTACCTCGTGAATCGGGAAGAAGCGGTCGACGTTGAACTCCTGTGGTGCGAGGCCGATGCGGTCCCGTGCCTCTCGATAGTCCTCTTCGACGTCGAATCCGAAGACCTCGGCGGTGCCGCCGTCCTTGCGGACGAGGCCGACGAGGATGTTGATGAAGGTCGTTTTGCCGGCCCCGTTCGGACCGAGCAGGCCGAAGAACTCCCCGCGCTCGACTTCGAAGGAGAGCCCGTCGAGCGCCCGGACGTCGCCGTATGACTTCCGGAGGTCGTCAGCACGTATCGCTGGTTCCATACCGAAACGGAGTCGATTCGGCCGGTTAAGACTGCTGAAGGCGAATGCTACGAGTGCCCTTACCGACCGAGCTTGGACCGCGCGATGCCGACGCCGCCGGGGGTGATGACGATCTGGTCGTCCTCCTTCTGGACGATATCGCCGCCGACCTCGTTGGCGACCTGCTTGAGTTCGTCCGAGATGTGCTCCATCGTCCGGTCGGTCGTCGTATGCCGGGTGATGTCGGCGATGACGACGTCGCCGTCGTAGACGGCGTCCTTGATATCGACGACGTCGCCGCTTTCGCTGATTTCGGCGAAGTGTACCTGCATACTGGCGGTGCCGGCGTCGGCGTCGAAATCGTCGATGTCGAGTTCGACGTAGTCCTCGGCGCTGTGGGAATCGCCGCCGAGGAGTTTACTCATGAGACCCATACCTGCGACAGCGGCGTCTGGCGGCATAGGTCTTACGTCCGTGCGGTCGCCGCCGCGTGCCACCACCGGAACGAAACCGGGCGGACGGCTGTGGCCCGAATCCATCGCGGGAGACCTATTTGACAGAATATATATACCCGGTACGCTCGTAGGTTCGGTAGGCAAGTGACGGAACCGGACCGAGACGAGGTACCGTTCGGGACCGAGTCGTTCTATCGGACCCTCGTCGAGAACGCCTCCGAGGGGATGCTCACCATCGACACGGAGAGCCGCATCGTGTATGCGAACCCGGCCGTCGAGGAGATTCTCGGGTATTCCCCGTCGGAACTCGTCGGCAGCTCGAAGATGCGAATCATCCCCGAGCGACTGCGGCCGGTCCACGCCGAAGGCCTCCAGGCCTACGTCGAGACCGGCGAGCGACACATCGACTGGGACGGCATCGAACTGCCCGCACTCCACAAGGAGGGCCACGAGGTGCCGACGCTCATCAGCCTCCGGGAGCACGAACACGACGGCGAGCGGTACTTCACGGGCATCATCCGCGACATCAGCGAACGGAAGCGACACGAGGACGTCCTTCGGGAGCGAAACGAGCGCCTCGACGAGTTCGCCGAGGTCCTCTCTCACGACATCCGGAACCCGCTGTCGGTGGCGAGAGGCTACACCGAACTCGCCCGCGAGGCCCACGACGTGCCCGAACTCGACGAGGTGGCCGACGCGCTGGACCGCATGGAGGAACTCATCGAGGACGTACTGGCCCGCTCCCGCGACAGCGGATTCGTCGGCGAAACCGAACCCATCTCGCTGGAGGAGGCCCTCCGAACCGCGTGGCAGGAAGTTCTGACGCCCGATGCCGAACTCGAAATCGAGGCCGAACTGGGCGTCGTCGAGGCCGACCGCAGCGGCCTCCGGGAACTGTTCGCCAACGTCCTCCGCAACGCCGTCGACCACGCTGGCGCGGACGTGACGGTTCGGGTCGACCGCACCGACGACGGGTTCTACATCGAGGACGACGGTCCCGGACTGGCCGACGACCTCGAAGACCCCTTCGAGCGCGGCGCCTCCACGCGGCCGGAGGGCACCGGCTACGGCCTCGCTATCGTCCAGCGAATAGCGAACGCCCACGGCTGGACGGTCGAGGCCACAGAAACGGAACGCGGCGCACGCTTCGAGTTCGCCGGCATCGACCGACGGTAGGGCCGCCGTGGAGCCACCTCCGCTCCCGCCACCGCCCGAGCAGCGGCCACACCGCCCCCGGACCGGTTGTTTTTGGTATCGCCGCACCGACCCTCGGGTATGACCTTCAGCATCTGCGTTCGCGAGGAATACGAGGACGACGACGGCGACGAACAGACCCGCTTCGGCGTCGCGGTCACCACCCGACTGGCCGGCGTCGGCACGCTCTGTCCATTTATCAGCGAGAACGGTGCCGTCGCCACCCAGAGCCTCGTCAACGTCGAGTTGGGAGAGAAGGGCATCGAGTACATCGACGACGGACTGGCCGTCGAGGACGCCCTCCAGTCGCTTTTAAATGCCGACGACGGCGCGGAGAACTGCCAGCTCCACGGCGTCGACAGCGAGGGCTCGTTCGTCTTCTCCGGCGAGGAGTGCAAGCCGTGGTACGGCCACCACGACGGCGGCTCCTTTACGGTCGCCGGCAACCTCCTGACCGGCGAGGAAGTCATCGACGCGGTCGTCGACAGCTACGAGAAGAGCGCGCCGCCACGCGGCGCGGACAGTCGAGCGGAGACCGAAGGGAACCGCGAGACGGGCGACCGCGATGAGCCGCTTGCCAAACGACTGGTCGACGCCCTCGAAGCCGGCCACGAGGAGGGCGGCGACAAACGGGAGGAACTGCCCGTCCAGAGCGCCGCGCTGCTGGTCGAATCCACCGAGGAATTCGCGCTGGACCCCGCCTACAACGACCTCCGCATCGACGCCACCGAGACGCCCATCGAGGACCTCCGGGAGACCTACGAGACGGCCGTACAGGGCCACGAGGACGCGATGGACCTCTACGAGGACGCCTACGACGAGGACGATATGGCTGGCGCCGCCGAAGACTAAGGCGGCAACACCCCGGTCAGGAATCCCCGCCCGCCACCAACAGCGTGTTCTCCACGAGACTCGTGATGCCCCGGCGGAGGCGTTCGGTCACGGCCTGATCGGAGATGTCGAGTTCCTCGGCGAGTTCCTGCGTCGAAACCTCCCGGGGAAGCCGGTAGTAGCCCTCGCTGACCGCGAGCGTCAGGCCCTCCCGCTGTGAACGTGTCAGCCCCCGCGATGTACTGTCGGTCGATTCGGTCGGCTTGTAGACCCGCTCGACCGTCAGCGGAATCCCCTCGTCGGTGTAGTGTTCCTGAAACGCCGAGAGCAGGTCGTTGGAGGGAAACCGGACGTCGATGTTCCACCGCTCGGCGCCGCCGGTCGCCGCGAGCAAGGTCCCATCCAACTCCAGCAGCGTCCCGAGGAGCGTCTCGTCGGACGGCGTCCACGTCAAGCGATACAGCGTCTCCGCGTCGTAGGACGCGACCGACTCGAAGCCGTCGACCGAGGGGTGGTCCCGGACGGCCGCCTCGAAGGACTCGCGGGCGTCGTTACGGACGCGGACGAGGGGCGTAGGGCGGCCGCCCAGCGGGACCATCGTCTCGAGGGACACCTGCGTCGACCCCTCGACCCGCAGGATGCGCCCGAGTTCGAAGGCCTCGGCGGGAAGCGACGCCTCGACAATGACGCTCATTAGATAGGGGCGTTTCCGCTCCGACGCGTTAAAGACTCCCCACCATCGGCCGGTTCGGGCGATTCGAGACATGATACACCATGCTTTTCGGTACTACTATCCGCCATGCGGACCTTGGTGAGCGTAGAGTTGCAAACGCAGGAGGCATTCAGGGTGTCCCGTTCTTCGAGCGACGATCTCGTCGAGACGTTACCTCCCGAGGCGTGACCGACGAGAGCGTCTCGACCAGCATGAACCCGATTTCCAATCCATGACATACGATTCCCCGTTCGACGATGCGCCGTTCGATGCCGAAATCACGAGCCCCGAAGCGTTCGAAGCCGCACTTCACGGACTCCTGCTGACCGCCCTCGAAAACGACGTCGACCCGCGCGGCGCGTGGGAGTACCGCACCGACGGCGCCGACACGGACTGGGAAGTCATGGTGTTGGAACTGCAGGCGCGGGACGCCTCGGACTGAAAAGCGCGTCGTCGTTCCGCCCGGACCCCTCAGACGTGGAACTCGTAGAGGTCGTCGCCGACGTGGTGGAGGTTCTCGACGACCTTTCCGGAGTCGCCGACCATGTCATCGCCCGGTGCTTCCGCGCGACCGACCGCGAGCGCCTTGCCGTGGTTCTCCTCGACGACGACCACGAGGTCGCCCGGTTCGATGTCGTCGGTGGCTTCCGTAATTCCGGGCCGCATGATGTTGGCGCCGTCGGAGACGAAGGAGATGGCACCGGAATCGACGGTGACGACGTGGTTCTCGGGCGGGTGTTCGTTGGCGCCGACGACCGTCAGGAAGAGTTCGCCGTCGAAGGAAGCGACCAGCGGGTCGCCGTCGACGAGGACGACCTCGCGGTCGACGTCGTCGAACTCGACGCGCTCGTAGCTGTCGCCATCGAGGTCGACGCCGAGTTTCTCGGCGAGGTCGCCCTCCAGTTCGCTGATTTCGTCCGACCGGAGGTGGTGGCGGGACTTGACGTCCATACCCGAACTTGGCGCGTCACGAGTTAAAAACCGCCGGTCCGAGGCGGCGACAGAAAGCGACGACTCGCCGCCGCACCGCCGTCCCGTCACCGCTAATATGGATTGCTGTAACGATTTACCGGCCATCGCCCGTACAGTCGGCGATAGCCGGTAAAAGACTACAGCAATCCATATAAGACCGCGGCGGCCCGCATGTCGGTATGATAGACCTACGGAGCGATACGGTGACCAAGCCGTCGCTCGGGATGCGGGAGGCCGCCGCCGACGCCGAGGTCGGCGACGACGTCTACGGCGAGGACCCGACGGTCAACGAACTCGAAGCGCGCGTCGCGGAGGTACTTGGCAAGGAGGCGGCCCTGTTCGTGCCCTCGGGGACGATGGGCAACCAGATAGCCGCCCGCGTCCACACCGACCGCGGCGAGGAGGCACTCGTCGAGGCCGAGAGCCACATCTACAAGTGGGAACTCGGCGGCCTCGCCCAGCACTCGGAGCTACAGGTCCGAACCATCGACGGCGGCGACCGCGGGGTCGTCACCCCCGAGGCGGTCGCCGACGGCTACGTCGAGGCCGACGACCACCGGCCGGGAACCGGCCTGCTGTGCCTGGAGAACACCCACAACAGCAAGGGCGGCACCGCCATCGCGGCCGACCGCATCGACGCCGCCTGCGAGGCCGCTCACGACCGGGACGTATCGGTCCACCTCGACGGCGCGCGACTGTTCAACGCCGCGACGGCGCTGGATACCGACGCCTCACGGCTGGTCGCGAACGTCGATTCGGTGATGTGCTGTCTCTCGAAGGGCCTCGGCGCGCCCGTCGGGTCGATGCTCGCCGGCAGCGAGGCGTTCATCGAGGAAGCCCACCGCGCCCGGAAACTGCTCGGCGGCGGCATGCGGCAGGCCGGCGTCATCGCCGCACCGGGGCTCATCGCACTGGAGAACCGCGAGCGACTGGCCGACGACCACGAGAACGCCCGGCGGCTGGCCGCCGGATTGGACGCCCTCGACGGCCTGACGGCCTGCGAACCGGAGACGAACATCGTCCTCGTGAAAACCGACGAACCCGCAGAACGGTTCCTCGAACGCTGTGCGGAGCGGGACGTACTCGGTTCGGCCTTCGGCGACAACGTCGTTCGGTTCTGTACGCACCTCGACGTCGACCGCGAGGACGTCGAGTCTGCGATTCGGCGTATCGAGGGGGTTCGCGGCTGACGCTGGCGGTTCGGCGTCGGATTACTCGCCGCCCTCGCGGCCCCTGCGGAGCCCTTCGGTGAAGCTCAGGAGGATGCGGCGGACGAACAGGAAGAGGCCGAAGACGATGAGCAGGAGGACGACGATGATGCCGACGAGCGTGGCGTCGACGCCGCCGGGGAAGACGGAACCGCCGACGAAGGGAGCCACGGCCCCGGCGAGGGAGACGAGCGGGTACATAGTCGGCGGTTGCCGCGCCGGCCCAAAGGCGTTTCGGGGAACAAAGTTCATGCTCACGGGTTCATAACCAATTGGCGATGAGCCTCCTGCCCTCCAGTCCGGACGTTTCCCCGGACAGCGAGCCGCGGGTCGTCGGCCTCGACAGCGAGGAGGCCGACGACCTGATGGCCGCGCTCTCCTCGACGACGGCCCGGCGGCTTCTCTCGGAACTCCACGAGGAGCCCGCCCCACCGGGCGAGTTGGCCGACCGCGTGGATACGTCGCTGCAGAACGCCCAGTATCACCTCGAAAAGCTCGAAGACGCCGGCGCCATCGAGGTCGTCGGCACCGCCTACTCGGAGAAGGGCCGCGAGATGAACGTCTACGGCCCCGCCGACAGCCCGCTCGTCATCTTCGCCGGCGAGCAGGAACGCGCCTCCGGGCTTCGGGCGGCGCTCTCGCGGCTCTTCGGCGGCTTCCTCGCGCTGGCGGTCGGCGCCGTGGCGATTCAGGAACTGTTCGGCCGGAGCATCCTCCGCGCCGGTGAGGACAGCGCCGCTCCCGCCGGCGCCGGCACCGAGACGGCCACGCCGACGCCCGAGTCGGCACCGACGGAGACGCCGACACCGACGCCCACGGGCGGCGGCAATGGCGGCGATATCGGCATCCAGTCGACCGAGACGGGAACTCCGGTGCCGACGGAAGCCCCTCCGGAAACGGAGGCCGAAGTCGCCGCCGATACGATGACCCCGACGCCGACCGATGTCGCCACGGAAGCCGCAGAGGGCGGTGGCGCCCTCGACCTGCCCGCGCTCGTCGACGGCCTGTTCGGCGGCGGCCTCCCGCCGGGCGTGGCCTTCTTCCTCGGCGGCGCGACCGTGCTGACGGTCCTCGTGGCGGTGACCTACGTTCGGACCCGAACGTAGCGCCGCTGTCGTGGGCTTTCGATAGCTAAAATCGGGGTTTGACCTTTCGCCGCTACCTTATAAGTACCCGTCGTAGGAACGGATGCGCTGAACGCTCCGGACGGTCTACAACCGTCCATCTCAGCCCTCCACCCCGCTGGCGCTTGCCCTTGCCCGATCGGCGTTCGGCGCACCCTTCATCCACCCACCCGTCTCCGCCCGAATTATCTCACCGACAGCGCGGAGTCACGTCTCCGCGTCCACAGCGCGGAGTTACGTCTCCGCGTCCACAGCGCGGAGTCACGTCTCCGCGTCCACCGCCCGCGGTTCGACGGTGAACTCCTCGAAGACCTCGCCAGTGGGTTCGACCAGTCGCCCGCGAGCGAGACCCGCGTCGTCGTCCCACGTCAGTTCGGCGTGGGCCGGGCGGTTCCAGCGCGGGTCGGCGTGACTGCCGGGGTTGAGCATCGGGACGGTCCCCTCTCGGAACTCCGGTCGGTGTGAGTGGCCGAACACGAGCAGGTCGGCGCTGGACTGCCGGGCGAACATCGACAGCGCCGTCTCGGTCTTCTGGTGGCCGTGGGTGACCGCGATACGGAGGTCCCGCCACTCGACGATTCGTTCGGCGGGCAGGCGCTCGCGGACGGGGTCGGTGGCGTTGTTGCCGTAGACGCCGCACAACGCACAGCGGGCCTCGAAGGCGTCGAGGACGGGCTCGGTCATGAAATCGCCGGCATGAACCACGAGTTCGGCCGAATCGACGGCTTCGGCGGTGCGACCCTCCAGTCGGGTCGACTCGCGGCCGTGGGTATCCGAGAGGGCGACGAGCATACCGCCGCTACGGCGAGGGGACCTATGACACCAACGCCTTAGTCCCGTCGGGTAGTGGGTCGCGTATGGCAGGTAGTACTGGCGTCGTCATCGCCGCGATGTTCGCGAACGGGGCCATCGCCGTCCTGAAGTTTTTCGGCTTTCTGTTGACGGGGAGTCCCTCCATGCTGGCCGAGACCTATCACTCCATCTCCGATACGGGCAATCAGGTGCTGTTGCTGGTCGGCATCAAGTACAGCCAACAGGAGGCCAACCGCACCCATCCGTTCGGCTACGGGAAGGCACAGTTCTTCTATGCCTTCCTCGTCTCGGTGCTGCTGTTCGGTATCGCGGGCTGGGAGAGCCTCAAACACGGCTACGAGAAGGTCCGCCACGGCGGCGGCGAGACCGAGGCCGGCGCCGCCGAGTTCCTCGGCTACACCATCGATATCCCGCTGCCGGTCGACCCCTTCTGGCTGTCGGTGATCATCCTGCTGGGCGCCATCGGCTTCGAGACCTACGCGTTCGTGAAGGCCAACGCCGAACTGCAACGCCAGATGGAGCAGTACGGCTGGTCGGGCTACCGCGAGGCCTTCGACCGGACGAGCGACATCTCGACGCTGACCGCCTTCACCGAGGACACCGTCGCGTTGGTCGGTCTCGTCGTCGCGCTAATCGGTATCTTCGCCAGCCGCTTCACCGGAAACCCGGTCTACGACGCCGCCGGCGCGATCGTCATCGGCATCCTCCTGATGTCCTTCGCCGTCCTACTGGCCATCGAGAATAAGCGGCTCATCCTCGGCGAGAGCCTCGCAAAGACGGCCGAAGAGGACCTCCGGAAGATCGTCGCCAACGGGGAGGGCATCCTCGGCGTCGACGACCTCCAGACGACCTTCGTCGGCCCCCAAAAGGTCCTCGTGGTCGGCGACGTGCGGTTCGAGACGCACCTCACGCCCGCCGAGGTCGACCTCGCCATCGAGGACATCGAGAACACGCTCCGCGAGGCCGACGACCGCGTCGCGTTCGTCTACATCGAGCCCGCGGACTAAGTCGGCGCAGTCGATACCGGCGCCGCCTTTCGAGTCCTTTTTGCCCGCCAGTCGGCAAGAGTCGGTATGCTCACAGCGGGCGTCATCGCCGTCCAGGGCGACGTCTCGGAACACGCCGACGCCATCCGCCGGGCCGCCGACCGCCACGGCGAGTCCGTCGCAGTCGAGGAGATTCGCGACCCCGGCATCGTCCCCGAGTGTGACCTCCTGCTCATGCCCGGTGGGGAGTCGACCACCATCTCCCGACTGCTTCGAGACGAGGGCATCGACGACGAGATTCGGGCCTTCGCCGCCGACGGCAAGCCCATGCTCGTCACCTGTGCCGGCCTCATCGTCGCCAGCCGCGACGCCAAGGACGACCGCGTCGAGACGCTCGACATCCTCGATGTGACCGTCGACCGCAACGCCTTCGGCCGACAGAAGGACAGTTTCGAGGCCCACCTCGATGTCGAGGGACTCGATTCGCCCTTCCCCGCGGTCTTCATTCGCGCGCCCGCCGTCGACGAGGTCGGCGACGGTGTCGACGTCCTCGCGACCGCCAAGGACCGCGTCGTCGCCGTCCGCGAAGGCAACATCGTCGGCACCGCCTTTCACCCCGAACTCACCGAGGACTCCCGGGTTCACGGGCTGGCGTTCTTCGAGTAGCCCGCTACGCGTCCGTCGACTCGCACCGAACGCGCGCCGAGCACGGTTTTTCGCGCAGACGAACGCGTTTTTAGCCGTGCGCACCGTTTCGGACGTATGGACGCACACATCGACGGGGTCCGGGTCGCCGAGACCCCCACGGGACTCGCGGCGGTCGTCCTCCTCGGCGTCGACGAACACGAGGACGTCCTCCCCATATTCATCGGCGTCGAGGAGGCGACTAGCATCGCCCGCGGGCAGGACGCCACCGACATCGGGCGGCCGCTGACCCACGACCTCATGCTCGACGTGATGGAGGAACTCGGCGGCCGCGTCGAGCGCGTCGTCGTCTCCGGCCTCGACGAGGACACCTACGTCGCCGACCTCCACATCGAGACGCCGCGCACGGAGGCCGTCGTCGACGCCCGGCCGAGCGACTCGCTAGCGCTCGCGGCCCGCACCAACGCCGACATCGAAATCGAGGAGGGCGTCTTCGAAGCGGGTCGAGAAGCCCCCGAGGAGTACGACGACCTCGACGACGTCCGCGAGGTGATGGCCTGATGAGCGAGGCTTCGACCGACGAGATTCTGGACGAACTGTTCGCCGTCATCGAATCCCGGAAGGAGGAACTGCCCGAGGACTCCTACACCGCCTCGCTGTTTACCCACGAGAAAGGCGAGAACGCTGTGCTGGAGAAACTCGGCGAGGAATCGACAGAACTGATTCTCGCCGCCAAGGACGACGACCACAAGGAACTGGCCCACGAGGCCGCCGATATCGTCTACCACATGCTCGTGTTGCTGTCGATGAAGGACATGGACGTCGCTGATTTGCGTGCTGAGTTGCGTGAGCGTCGGTAACCGCTTTTCTGTGATTTATTTATAAACAGAGCTTGGCGACCCCGTGACCGCAAACAGCCCGAAAGCCCTCGGCCCGCTGGCGGTCGCTAAGGAGGCACTATCCTCCCTTCGGTCGGATAGTGCCTCCTTAGCGACTATATAAACGCCAACGCGCCTCGCCCTTTCATTCCGCCGAGGACCGCCCCGCATCGCGCCTGCCCTTCCCCGGGTCGCGAGGGCCGCCGAGGGCGGCCACTCGCTCCCGGCCGAGTAACCTTATAAATGGCGCGCGCTGGCCGACCGCCGCGACCGTCACCGTGAGCAGCGGTCGGAACCGAATCGAGCTACTCCTAGGGCTCGATATGATGAATCGCGCCCGGCGAGATCAACCGCCCGTCGGGCAGTTCGACCCACCCGTCGGGTTTGATGGTCGCTGGGCCCTCGTGAATCACGGTCTCACCGTCTTCGCCGTAAATAACGGCGTCTTCGAGGGTCGTCTGGAGGAAGTCCCGGAGGGCTTCGGCGAAGGGTTCAGCGGGGGCGAACATACCCGACGAATCGGGCCGCCGGAACAAAACGACTGCCCCGGATTACTGCGCCTCGAACCGGTAGGTCAGTATCTCGCTGGTCTCGTCCCACTCGAAATCGCCGGGATGGACCTTCTTCATCCGCTTTTTATATGCCTCCAGCGACGGCGACCCCTCGCGCTTCGCGTCGGCGTCGGTCAAATCGCCGAGCGTGCGCTCCTCGACGCTGGTCACCTCGAAGGTGGTGTCGTCGACCTCGAAGGTATCGCCTTCCGCGGCGTAGCGGTTCCCGGCGCCGCGGCTGAGTTGCGTGATATCGCCGTCGAGGGCGGCCCCTTTGACGCGGTCGTTCGGCAGGAGTGCGTCGGCGTCGATGCGTGCCATACCCGTGGTATGGGCGCCAGCCCCATACGGATTATTGTAGTCCGTTACCGGTCATCGCCAGCCCCTGTCGGCGATGACCGGCAAATCGTTACGATATCCGTATCAATCGAGGAGGCCACCCAGTGCACCGCCGATGGCGCTGTCGACCGCCAGCAGGAAGGCGATGAGTGCGATAATGGCGAAGACGCCGAGGCCGCCCAGCGCGCCGACCGGCCCGCCGATGGTGAGGCCGACCACCGCGACCAGTAGGCCGGCGATGACCGCCAGCAGGAGGCCGCCCAGCGCCCCCGCGAGCAGGCCGTGCCACGCGCCGCTGAGGAGGCCGCCACCGGCGACGTAGCCGGCGGCAAAGCCGCCGATGAGTCCCGCGCCGACGTGGCCGACGACCGGCAGCGCGAAGGCGAAAAGTCCGGCGACGATGCCGACGAGAGCGCCGATGAGGACGGCACGCCAGTTCGTCATGGCTTCGGGTAGGCCGCCGTCGCGCAAATGGCTGTCGGCCGTCTCGTGTCGGTCGCCCGCCCTCGCTTTCGGCCCAAGAGGGGGTGAGCCGCCCGTACGCGAGACACGCTTCTTATACGGGCGGACGACCAAACGGGGGTATGCACTTCGAAGACCTTCCGACGACGCCCCGGTCGGAGGAGTTGGTCGACAAGGCGTTCTCGCGGGCGGCACGCGCGGGGCGAGCCAAGCAGGGGATAGAGGCCCAGGAGTCGATGCTCCAGACCTCGGCCAACATCCTGTCGGACAACCTCCAGAACGTCGTCACCTCGTGGCCCGATTTCGAACTCGTCGACGACTTCTACTACGAACTCGCCGACGCGACGCTCGCCGAAACCGACGTGGGGGGCGTCGACAACCTCCGCCAGCACCTCTCGTCGGTCATGAGCGCCGGCCGGCAGATAGAGAACCTCAAAGAGGAGTACCACGGCCGCATCCGCAACGCCGACAGCGACACCGCTCGAAAGCTCCGCAAGCAGGCCTTCGCCCGCCTCGCGGACGTGACCGAGGGCGTCGCCGACGACCTGCTGGCCATCGGCGAGGCCCGCGACGCGCTGAAGGTCCTGCCCGACATCCGCGCGGACGAACCCGCCATCGTCGTCGCCGGCTACCCCAACGTCGGCAAGTCCTCCTTCGTCAACAACGTCACCAACGCGACGAACGAGACAGCGTCGTACCCCTACACGACGACGGGCATCAACGTCGGCCACATCGAGCGGGACCACATCCGCTATCAGTTGGTCGACACGCCCGGCGTCCTCGACCGGCCCTCCGAGGAGCGCAACGCCATCGAATCGCAGGCCGTCTCCGCGCTGGAGCATCTCGCCGACGCCGTCTTATATATGGTCGACGCCAGCGGGGCCTGCGGCTACCCGCTTGAGGACCAACTCGAACTGCTCGCGGAGGTCGAATCGCGGTTCGACGTGCCGGTCGTCGTCGTCTGCAACAAGTCCGACCGCTCGACCGACGTCGAGGCCGACCACTACATGAGCATCGAGACGGGCGAGAACGTCGAGGAGGTCCTCGATGCGGTCATCGAGGCGGTCGGCTACGAGCCCGAACTCCCGTTCGAGGAGAACTAGAACAGGAGCGACCGGCCGATTTTCGGGACCATCCCGACGGCGGCCGTCGTGAAGGCGATGCCGGCCGCGGGCGAGGGCAGACGGTCGCCGAATACCCAGCGATAGCCCCGGACCGGCGTGAGCGCACCCATCGCGATGAGTACGTGGGCGGGGATGTCGACCGTCGCGTGTTCGACCGGGTCGTAATGGGGGTTGTAGCGGTCGAGAGAGACGACCCACGAGGTGGGATACTCCCGTATCTGGAGGTGGTCGTCCCGTTTCTTCTCGCGGTAGACCGAGACCGCGCCCTTGTGAATCGACCACGGGAAGTTCGACCGCTGGAGGTCGAGGTCGCCCGGCAGCGTCGGTTCGGCGGCCTTCGGTACGGTCACCGACGCCCCGCTGTCGAGGGTGCGGGCTACCGTGACGGCCTGGTCCCACGACTCGACGGTCCGCGTGTCCATACGTACAGTAGGGGCGATGCGGGGATAAAATAGCCGGCTGGACGGCCGAACGGGGGTCCGGAGCGGTGGCGGCCGTTCAGTTCGCCGCGGTCGCGTTGTAGCTCACTCGCACCTGATAGGAGACCGACACCTCGCCGGTGTCGAGTTGCGTGTCCGCGCCGGCCGAGCGCTCGGCGACCGCCGCAGCGCCGTCGTAGCTGATCGGGCGGTACCGCTGCTGGGAGGCGTCGACGGTGGCGACGTTGGTCACCTGCAGGCCGCCGTTGGCCGCGATGGCGTCGGCTTGCGTGCGCGCGTCGCCCATCGCGTCGGCGATGGCGTCCTCGCGGAGTTCGTCGCGCGTTTCTTCCGAGAGGGTAAACCGGACGGCGCCGACCTCGGCGTCGGCGTTGGCGGCCGCGTCGATGACGTCGCCGGCGCGGTCGGGGTCATCCAGCGTCACCTCGAAGGCGTGGACGCCGCGGTAGGTCGGTTCCTCGCGCTCGCCCTCTCGTGGCGGGCGCCGCTGTTCGTGAATGCGGTACTCGGTCGTCTCGTAGGCGGACTCGTCGATGCCGGCCGCCGTCAGTTCCTCGCGGAGAGCGTCCGCATCGGCCGCGAGCGCATCACGCACCGCGCTCGCGTTGTCGCCTTCGGCGGTGGCGGCAACGCGGACGACGGCCTGATTCGGCGGTGCTTGGGCCTCGCCGGTCGCGTCGACGGTTATCGCTCGGTCGGCGGGACCGCTGGCGGTCCCGTCGTCGTTCGTTGCGGTCACGACTGCGGCGCCGGCCAGTGCCGCGCCCAGAAGCGCGACGACGACGACCAACACCGGGAGGGCATCTCGTTGCATACACGTCCGTCTCCGTCGGGAACTGCCCTATAAACGCCGAAACATCAAACGCGCCTTTGAGTCTTAGCTTCGCTCGACCTCGAAGTAGAGCACCTGCACGTCGATATCGAGGCCGTGTTCGGTCGCGAGGCGGCGTTCTATCGCGTCGGCCAGTCCCGGACGTGGAGCGTCGGGCGGCACGCCGACGGTGACGACGACCGAATCGGCCTGCTGGAAGAGGACGTACTCCGAGGTCGTCTCGACCTCCAGTTCGACGAGCTGGTAGCTCTCGTAGGCGGGGTCCTCCAGTTCCGTGTTCACGCTCTGTCGGATGTCCTGTTCGGTGGTCGCCGTCTGGTAGGAGTCGTAGGTGACGCCGCCGAGGAACACCGAAAGCAGCGCGATGGCGACGACGAGGACGCCGACCCGCTTGAGCGTCGCGACGCGGGCGCGGTCCCGACGGAAGAAGTGCTCCGGGCGGTACCCCGAGTACCACAGCACCAGCAGCGCCGCGAGGTTGATAGAGAGGACGTTGACCGCCACGAGGACGCTGGAGCCCACCGCCAGCGCGGGGATGCCGTAGGCGATGCCGATGCCGACCGTCGCCGCGGGCGGAATCAACGCGACGGCGATCATGACGCCCACCAGCGCGGCGTTGATGCCGGTCATCAGGCTGAACGCGCCCGCCACGCCGGCCCCGATGGCGACGACCAGCGAGAGGAAGTTGGGCGAGAGCCGTTCCTCGACTTCGGTCAGCCCCAGCGGGTCCAGTCCCGGCGGCACGAGGTTCGCCGCCTGCACGAAGATGGCGAAGGCCGTCGCCGCGACGATAGACAGGACGACGCCGAGAACCTGCAGGACGACGCCGCGACGGAAGAGGTCGGCGTCGTCGACGACGCTGCCGACCGCCGCCGTCATCGCGGGGCCGATAAGCGGCGCGATGACCATCGACCCCACGACGGTCGCCGGCGAGTTCAACAGGAGGCCCGCGGTGGCGATGACCGCCGAGACGACGGTCATCACGACGTAGGTCGGCAACGCGGAAGCCAACTCCTCGGCGCGGGCGACCAGTTCCTGTCGGGCGATGCGGTCGCCGCTCTCGCCGTTTTCCTCCTCGTATTCCTCTTTCAGGCGGTCGAACTTCTCTGAGACGACCGTCTCCGCGCTCAATACGACCGTGTAGGCCTGCCGGTCGAGACCGACCTCGCGGAGTTCTTCGAGGATGGGTTCGACCGCGTTCGTCGGCAGCGGGAAGTACGCGACCGCCGTGTACTCCCGGCCGCTGGTCTCGTCGGTGACGACGTAGTCGATGCCCTGCTCGTCGAGGACGTCGAGCACCGTCTCCCGCTTGCCGGCCGGAATGGTCACCTGAACGAGTCGCACACCGGCACCTCGACCGGCACCGCGTTAATCCTGTCGCCGTCGGGTCGATGGCAGGAAACGGACGCGGTGGTCGGTAGTGGATAGACACGAAACCGAAACGTGACTGGCCTCGAACTGGACTGGTCCCCCGTCAGTCCACGATGTCGATGATCCGACCGTGCCCCGCCCCGTCGTAGTACTCGCCAGGCGTTGCGACCCTGAAGGTGTGCTCCGACTTCACGTCGACGTGGTCGAAGAACGCCGTTGGCGCAGCATACCAGTAGTACTCGCTATCGTCGTCGACCTGTTCGTTACCGTTAATCTCGTCAGGCGTACTGATATCGAGTCCGAAGACTATCCACGTCCTGATGCCGTCCAGTTCCGTGAATATCTCCGAAATCGGGAGATCATACAGCGAATCCCCGACCTCGATGTCCTCGCTGTCCGCGTCGATGCGCGGTTCGATTCGTTCGTCTATCCACGCACCCTCCGGACCGAAGTGAATCACGGACGTCGAGCCTGGTTCCCGACCCTCTCGCTTGTGGCCCATCCAGAGTTCTTTTGCGCCGACGGTCGCAGTCACCGTATCGCCGCCTTCGCTGCCACCGGTGTATCCCGGATCCAGCCCCGAACACCCCGCAAGCGCGGTTGTCCCGCCGAGAGTGATTCCGCCGAGGGCTCGTACGAACTTCCGCCTGTTCATAATTTCTAATTTATAACTCAAACGTATAATACTTACCCATATTCTTTCCTATATTTACAAAATATATTTTGAAAGATTTTTTTTTATACTAGGGTTGATGTAGTTATCATGTTCCGAGATTTGGTCAGGAAAATCCGGGGGAGCGTTGAAGATGGGCCAGACGACTCAAAGATTCAGCGGCGTACTGTTCTTCGCGCAGCTGCCGGAGCGAGTGCAACCGGCTTAGCGAGTAGTACCGTTGGTGAATCTGAAGCATCCACAAGCCCTGAGATAGCTGACCCAGTTGCCAGGTACTATACTGAACGTTCTGAGTACCGCCCAACAGAAGCTCATGTTGCAACCAGCGAGGAGAAAACACTTCTCACGGAGCAGTTCATGGAACATGAAGGAGACCTTATGCAGATGCTTTCGAAAAAAGGTATTTTTGAGTCGACAGCCGTCGGCATAGAAGCCTTTCAAACGGGTACCGCATTTTCGGAGATCGGTGTTGAAGAAACCAATACCGAATCAGCATATGTCGGCTTGAGGGAAGTAGACGGTCTGCTCCGTTCGGAGTTATATTACAAGATACAGCTATCCGCTGACGAGGGCGCGATCGATCAGCCTACAGAGTTCATTATTAGTGTGATTCCTGCAACTGGAGACGCGTATGCGCATTCAACCCCTGAGATAGAGAGGGGGATCAAAAAAGAGGTTCCTCAGCGTCTTATCGATCCGGACCGTGATGTCACTGATATCGTTGAGGAAAAGGGGACTGTACTCGGCGAAAACGATGTAATCCTGTTCGGGACCTGCTGGGTCCGCTGTGAACGGTATACCGGATGTTACCCATCGTGCGGTGAAATTCGAATCTGCTGTCAGGCTGGAACTTGTTCGAGCGAATATACGGGCTATTGCTGCAGTGGGGATTGTCCGAAAGCCTGCTGTGAAGGCTACCGAGACCCATGTCCGGACGGTAGCTGCCCTCAGTAACTCCCTTGAATCAAGTGATTTTCACGACCAACGGTGAATAACGAAACCGTAGGAATGTCTGCTGTTACACCGAAAGCACGGGCTGAGAGGCGTGGGCCAGCACGTACTCGGCGGCCTTCTCGATGACCGCCTCGGGGTTGCCAGTGACGGGTTCCCGCGGGACGACGACGAAATCCGCCTCCAGCGTCTCGGCGACGTCGAGGATAACGCTGCCGGGATGTTGGGAGAGTCGCGTGACCGAGAAGCCGCAGGCTGAGGAGTGGGTGACCGGCACCTCGCCGGCGAGGGTGCGGACGGTCGCCATTATGGACTCGGCGTTCTCGGCGACCGATGCCGCGGAGATGTCGCCGTTGGCCATCGCGTCGCCGGCGTTCTCGGCGACGAGATAGACCGCGTGGACGCCCGCTTCGTACCGTTCGGCGACGGCCGTGGCGTACTCGACGGCCTCCATCGCCGCCTCGGAGCCGTCGACCGGGACGAGGACCGTATCGACCTGCATATCGGACCCTCGCTCCGGGCCATCAAAAAGCTGTGTCTGCGGGTAGTTTTAAGCCGAGGGCGAGCGGACAATCGGGTATGTTCGAGACGGTGGTGGTCGCGACCGACGGCTCCCGGAGCGTCGCGCGTGCGGTCGACTGTGCGCTCGACCTCGCGGCGAAGTTCGACGCCACCGTCCACGCGCTCTACATCATCAACGAGGGACAGGTCGAGTCCCTGCCCGAACGGCTCCACAGCGACGTCCGGCAGGCCCTCGACGAGCAGGGCCAGGAGGCGCTGGACGCCGTACTGGAGGCAAACGACGCCCGCGACGAACCAGTCGACCTCGAAACCGCGGTCCGGGTCGGCCGCCCCGCCAAGCAAATCGTCGGCTACGTCCGGGACATCGACGCCGACGCGGTAGCGATGGGCACCCGCGGCCGGAGCGGCGAGCACTCCTTTCTGCTCGGCAGCGTCGCCGAGCGCGTCGTCCGGACCTCGCCCGAACCCGTGTTGACGGTGCGACAACTCGATTAGCCGGCCGAGACACCGACACGCACCCGCCGCCGAACGAGGGATTATTCCCCGGGGCGCCCCTCCCGTGGGTATGGACGATTGGCTCATCGACGACGAGACGCTTCCCCTCAGCCGCCGCTCGGTGCTTCCGGGCGAGGGCTTTTTCATGCCGGATTCGCTCGACGACGCACAGGCCGAACAGGAGGCCCGCGAGACGCTGGCCGACGCCGACCGCGTCGTCATCGCCGACCCCGACGCCGACGGCCTCGGCTGTGTCGCCCTCCTCCGGTGGGCCTTCGGCGAGGCCGCACTCCTGCCCGCCGGCCCCCACGAACTCGCCGAGGCCCTCGAATACGTCGCCGAGTACGCCGACCCCGGCCTCGACGTCTACGTCTGCGACCTCTGTCCGGATTCGGAGTACGACATCGAGTCCCTGCCGCTGGTGGCCGAACTCGCCGACTCGGTCCGCTGGTTCGACCACCACCAGTGGGACGACGAATACGCCGAACTCGTCCGCGAACACGCCGAGTTGGTCGTCGGCAACTCCGACGAGGAGTGTACGACCGACGTGGCGTTGCGCTCGCTCGACTACGACTTCGACGACCGCTTCGTCGACCTCGCCGAAGTCACCCGCGACCACGACCTCTGGATTCGCGACGACCCTCGCAGCGACGACCTCGCGGATTACTCCCACTGGGCCGACCCCGAGGAGTACATCGAGACGGTGACCGAACACGGCGCCGACCTCCCCGGCGACGTGCAGGACTTCCTCGAAGAACGGCGCGTCGAGAAGGAGGCGCTCATCGAGAAGGCCGTCAACCGCGCCGAGTACAAGGCCATCGGCGACTGGACGGTCGGCGTCACCTACGGCCGCTGTTCGCAAAACGAGGTCGCCGAGGCGATGCGCGAGGACGGTGCCGACGCCTCCGTCATCGTCAAACCCGCCGGCTCCGCGTCGATTCGCGGCACCGACGAATTCGAGCGCTGCCACGAGGTCGCCGCGCAGGTCAACGGCGGCGGCCATCCGAAGGCCGCAGGCTGCAAGCCCGACATCTACGACGACATGCTGGATTACGCCCACCACTGGACGACCCGCGGCGCCATCACCAAGCAGGTCATCCTCGACGCCTTCCGGAACCTCGACGACGAGGAACCGCAAGCCGACGTATAGGGTTCGAAAAGAGCGCCCGACCCGCTATTCCTCGACGACCCACTTATCCGAGTAGGTCGTCCCGCAGGCACAGGCCGCGTAGGCGTGGATGACGTCGCCCTCGGCGTAGATGCCGCCGACGGACTCGTTCTGTTCCTCGGCGAAGGCGAAGACGAACTTGACGTAATGTTCGGCGTCGTCGCCGGCCTCCGGACAGGTGCCGCTGGTGCAGTCCTCGGCGACCTCGCCGTCGGTCTGCATCGCCTGTCCGGCGAAATCCATCGCGTCGAGCCCCGTCGCGCTCTGGAAGGCGGCCTTGCCGTCGTCGCCCGGCAACACGAGGACGACGCCCTCGTCGACGCGCGTGCCGATTTCGAGCAGGTCGTCGATGGAGCCGACGCCCTCCTCGTGGAGGTAGATGAGGATATCGTCGGGACGTTCGCCCTCGAGGAAAGCATCGTAGAGGGCGCTTTTGCCCTCGCCGTCCTCGGTCATCCGTCGAGGTCCTCCGCTATCGAGGCGAGGCTGTCGTCCGGGCTGTCGGCGACGCGGTAGACCGCGTCCTCACCGGGTGCCCGAAGACCGTACTGTTCGCCGTCGACGACGATATCGACCAGCGCCGAGCGGCCGGCGTCGAGGCCCTTCTCGTCGACCCACTCGCTCAGTCGGTTCTCGCCGTCGCGTTCGCGGGCGAGACGCACGTTCTCGTAGAGACCGCGAACCTCGACCTCGTCGTCGAGGCCGACCTGCACGTCGGCGTGGTAGGTCGTGTTTCCTGCTTCGACGCGGACGACGCCCTCCGGCATCGTCCCCTCGGGAACGACGATTTTCGGGCGGTTCAACGCGCCAGCCTGCTCTATCGACGCACGGACGGTTTCGACACCGTCTGAAGAAAGGCTCGGCATGAAAGAATGAACCGCGGTCGTTACTCGTCGTCCTCGCCGCCGAGGAGGTCGTCGATGGACTCCTCGCCCTGTTCGACGATGCTGGCGTTGATCTGTCGCGTGTCGTCGGAGATTTCGGCGCCACGAACGGTCACGCGCTTGCGCTCGCCGTCGACGCTCGGCTCGAAGCCGACGCCGCCCTCGAGCAGGATTTCGGCGGTGTCCGTGCCGGCGACGTCCTCGCGCATCGGTCGGCCCGACGTGTCGGAGCCGCCCGTGATTTCGAGTTCGTAGCCCGAGAGGCCGAGCGCGTCGCCATCGACGGTCTCGCCGATGGAGCGGCCGATAAAGCGGTTCGCGTCCTGTCCGTCCACCTCGAAGGAGTACGTAGTGCCGTCCTCGTCCCCGACGACGACCTGAAAGTCTGCCATACGGGATGACACTCGGTGCGGCGGCAAAAGGGTATTGAAACGTATTGGTGGTCAAGGTCTGTATGATTCGGTTTATATTCGTCCGCTTCGGCTCGCTTGCGGGTGTTTTGCTCTTGTGGGGTTGTGTTCCTCGATTGTTTATAAATCGAACTGGGCGACTTCTTGACTGCTACCACCTCGAAAGCCCTCGGCGTGCTGGCGGTCGCTGAGCGGCATATCCTCGCTTCGCTCGGATAGGGGCCGCTCAGCGACTATATAAACGCCAGCGCGCCTCGCCCTTTCAGTCCTCCAGGGACCGCACAGCCCTGCCCTCCCCCGGGTCGCGCGACGGCCCTGACGGGCCGCACGCGCTCCCGGCCAATTGGTTTTATAAATGGCGCGCGCTGGCCGACCGCCGCGAACATCTCGTGAGCGGCGGTCGGACGAAACCGTGCGAGGGACGACCGACTGAGCGCAGCGAAGGAGGGAGTCGGTTGGGGAGGTGTGTGGCCGCGGTTGCCTGGCGGAATCGAAGGGCGAGGGCGGGTCGGCGAAGCACGGCGACGCAAGCACCGCAAGAGCGACCGAAGGGAGCGATGAGGCGCGCAGCGAGCCGCGCGAGTCGAGTCGGCCGAGGGCTTCGGAGGGGGCAGTCCCTTTTGAGTAACAGTCGGAACCCAGAGAACAGCATACTCCACAAAATCCTCCAATTCCAGCAGAACCGGTCGGCTTATCCGGACCAGCGCGCTACGAGTGATATGTTCGATTCACGCCCGAACCGCGATGCGGAGGTCGTCCTCATCGGGCGGTCCAACGTCGGCAAGTCGACGTTGATGCGGGAGATTACGGGCCACAGCAAGTTCGCCACCGGCGGCAGCCCCGGGGTCACGACGAAGCCCAACCACTACGACTGGACCTCGGAGGACTTCGTCATCACGGACCTGCCGGGCTTCGGCTTCATGTCCGGCACCCCCAAGGACGTCCGCGAGGACATCAAGCGCAACATCGTCCAGTACCTCGAGGAGTACGCCGACAACATCCTCGTCGGCATCCTCGTCGTCGACGGCAAGGCCGCTGTCGACATCATCGACCGCCACTCCGGGGACGACGAGATTCCCCACGACGTCGAGATGTTCGGCTTCCTGCAGGAACTCGACATCCCCGCCGTCGTCGCCGTCAACAAGATGGACAAGGTCGACGACCGCGACGAGCGCCTCGACGACCTCGCCGAACGCCTCGGCCTCTATCCCCCGTGGCAGCAGTTCGACCACATCCTCGCGCCCATCTCCGCCAAACGCGGCACTATCCAACCGCTCAACGACGCGGTTCGACACCACCTGCACGAGCAGAAGCGAGACGACCTGTTCAAGTTCTTCTAACCGAACTTTTTGCCCGGTCGCTCGCGTCAGCGAGCGACCGGCAAAAATCCGAGCGAATCGCTATAGGCGATTCGCTGGATGACGAGAGTCGCCAGAGGCGACTCTCGAACCACTTCGATGAAAAAGACACGTCGACCCTCCCTCAGGAAGACTCACTTCGTTCGTCTTCCAACGCTCCCGCTCACTCCGTTCGCGGGACCTACGGTCGGGTCTCGGTCCCGCGCCTCCCCCTGGTCGGCGCGGCGTGGTTCAAAAGACGGCCATGGGCCGCCTTTTGTCAGTGAGCAAATCGGAGATTTGCGAGCTACACAGGAGCTTCGCTCCTGTGGCATGCCAAAAGAGCGCTTCGCGCTCTTTTGAGCAAACCGCGCTCGCTTCGCTCGCGCGGATGCTAACCGCTCGTTGCTTGGTGAATTGTCTCGTCAGGAGTAGGAACGGTGGCTCAGAGAAAGTCCCTCATCACAAGGGGCTCAGAGGGGGTAACTGTCGTCACCGCCACCATCCGCTCTTGATGCTGGACAAATAAGAATCCACGCTTACACGCGCCATCAGTCATCCGCTCGCCTCTCGAACGAGGCCCGACAGTCACATTTGCACTAAACGCAATTTCGCAACCGTATTCTCTTTTGTACATAAGTGATATAGGTTAGAATACATATATTAGATCGGCCATCGATTTCGCCTTCCTGTCCGATAGCGTCCCGGTGTGACGAAGCGGTTCCGGCCCGAACTGTTCCTGAAGGTGAGGTGGAGAGATACTGTTAAGTCATACCGTGATAGATAATACCACGACAGTCCGTGATGGGTGGAGACGTAGCGACAGCCTACAGGAATAGCATGACCACTGAATGTGAGATACTCGACCGGGCGGCAGAACGTATCGCGGCCGAAAAGCGAGGCCTCCAGCGGGAGCGTGAGGCCTTCGAGGCGTTTCGTGCGTCGGTCAGCCGAACTCAAACGACCACGGACGAGGGCGGGACGCGGACCGGAACGCTACTCGAAGCGTATCGGGAGACGGTCATGTCCACGCCGGATTTCGAGGCGGCCTACGACGAACCGGTTTCGGAGAGCCTCGAAACCGAGTTCACGCCGTCGCTGGCGGAGTCCCTCCAGGAAGACGAGCCGGTGACACAGCAGTTCAAGCGCGACCTGCTGGTCGCGACGAACGCGGCCATCGAACCGCGAACCGGATTCATACGGGTTCTTGAGGCCGAACACGAGTCGATACGAACGGTTCGGGAGACGGTACTGGACATCGAGGACACGCTTCGGGAACTGCCAGCCTGCTCGTTCCGACGCCTCCAGTTCGACCGGTTCGTGGACGTCTGGGAGACCTACGAACACGCCGTCGAGCGGTGTGACCGCCGTTCCGAACAGCGACAGCGCCACATCGCCAACCAACGAGCCATCGACGGGGCGGACGTCGAGGCACACGCGCTCAACGAGTACCTCTACGACGACCTCGAAACCGAATTCCCGGCGTTACGTGCCCTCGCAGGAACACGACGGCGCATCGAACGGTGTCGCCGCGAGCCGACCGATCCGGCCACCCACACACCGGACGGCACCGGCGACTGCGGCCTCGAAGCGTCGTCGGATTGAACTGTCCGCCGAGGGCGTCGAACCCTATCGTTCGGGCGCGTTTTTGCGGACGAAGTCGATGGTTTCCTGCATCTCGGCGCCGGGGCCGAAAATCGCGTCGACGCCGAGGGCGTACAGTTCCTCGCGGTCCTCGTCGGGAATGATGCCGCCGACGAGGACGACGGTGTCCTCGAAGGCGTCGAACTCCTCGAGGCCGTCGATTATCTTCGGCACCAGCGTGTCGTGGGCACCCGAAAGAATCGAGATGCCCAACACGTCGACGTCCTCTTGGACCGCTGCTTGAATGATATCCGCGGGCGACTGATGAAGCCCCGAGTAGATGACCTCGAAGCCGGCGTCCCGAAACGCCCGCGCGATGACGTGGGCGCCCCGGTCGTGGCCGTCGAGGCCCACCTTCGCCACCAGACACCGAATCGACCGGCCGTCCGGCTCCTGTTCGGTGCTCATGCGAGGCTAACCGTCTCCTGATAGGAACCGTAGTGGTCCTCGAAGACCTCCATAATCTCGCCCATCGTGGCGTAGGCTTTCACCGCGTCGATAATCGGCGGCATGACGTTCTCGTCGTTCTCGATGGCCGCGGAGATGTCGTCGAGGGCGTCTTCGACCGCCGCGTCATCGCGTTCGTCTTTGACCGCTTCGAGCCGGTCGAGTTGCCGGTCCCGCGTTTCGGGGTCGACCTGCAGGATGTCCATGTCGGTCTCCTCGTCGATCTGGTATTCGTTGACGCCGACCACGGTTTCCTTGCCTGCATCGACGCGCTTCTGGTACTGGTAAGAGGCCTCCTGAATCTCCCGGTGGAAGTAGCCCTGCGGAATCCCCTCGAGGATGCCGTCACGAACCGACCCATCGCCCATTTCCTTGATTTCCTCGATGTAGGCCATGATTTCGGCCTCCATCTCGTTGGTCAACTTCTCGATGGCGAACGAGCCACCCATTGGGTCGACGATGTCAGCGATGCCGGATTCCTCCGCGAGAATCTGCTGGGTCCGGAGCGCCACTCGAACGGCATCCTCGCTCGGCAATGCGAGGGCCTCGTCGTAACTGTTCGTGTGCAGCGATTGGGTGCCGCCCAGCACTGCTGCCATCGCCTGCACCGTCGTCCGGACGATGTTATTCAACGGCTGTTGAGCGGTCAGACTCTGGCCGGCCGTCTGCGTGTGGAATTTGAGACGCTTGGCGGCGTCGGTCTCCGCGCCGTACCACTCGTCCATGACGTTCGCCCAGATGCGACGGGAGGCGCGGAACTTGGCAATCTCCTCGAAAATCGAGTTGTGGGAATTGAAGAAAAAGGACAACAGCGGCGCGAACTCGTCGACGTCCATGCCGCGGTCCAGACAGTCCTCGACGTAGGCAAAGCCGTCGGCCAGCGTGAAGGCGGCCTCTTGGGCCGCTGTCGACCCCGCCTCGCGGATGTGATAGCCGGAGATGGAGACGGGGTGGAGTTTCGGCGTCTCCTCGACGGCGAACTCGATGGTGTCGGTCACGACGTCCAGCGACGGCTCGGGCGGAATCACCCACTCTTTCTGGGCGATGAACTCTTTGAGCATGTCGTTCTGGAGGGTCCCGCGAACCTCCTCGCGCGGAACGCCCTGCTGGTCCGCGAGCGCTATGTACATCGCGTAAATCACGGGGGCGGAGGGGTTGATGGTGAAACTCGTCGATATTTCACCGATATCGATGCCGTCGAAGAGAATCTCCATGTCTCGAAGCGTATCGACGGCCACACCCTCTTTGCCGACTTCGCCTTCACTCATCGGGTGGTCCGAATCGATGCCCATCAGACTCGGCATGTCGAAGGCGGTCGACAGCCCGGTCTGTCCCTCGTCGATGAGGTAGTGGAACCGCTCGTTGGTCTCCTCGGCCGTCCCGAACCCGGCGAACTGCCGCATCGTCCACGTCCGACCACGGTACATCGTCGGATACGGGCCACGGGTATACGGTGGTTCACCCGGGAAGCCGAGGTCCTCGTCGTAATCCATCTCGGCGATGTCTTCCGGCCCGTACAGGCGGTCGACCTCGTGATTCGACACCGTCACGAAGTCGTCCTTCCGCTCGCCGCGCTCCAAAAACGGTTCAAGAGTCTCGTCTTCCCACCGCTCCCGCTCGCCGCGTATCTCCGCTAAATCCTCCTCGTCGAACATGGTTGTGTCTAATGATAGCCCGTACCAAAACAGTTCTCATTCCCGCGGTCGGCGGCTGTCCGCCGGGCCACGCGCCCGTTCAGAGGAACGCTTTTGACAGCGCCGAGTGATGCGGACGTATGCCATCGATGGAGAACGGACACGTCCGTATCGAGTACGACGACCGGCGCGCCGACGTCATCATCGACCGCCCGGACAAACGCAACGCCCTCAACGAGGCGGCCGTCGCGGACCTCACCGAGGCGATTCGACGCGTCGACGCGGACGACGACGTTCGCGCGGTCGCCCTGCTGGGCGAAGGCCACGTCTTCTGTGCCGGCTTCCAACTCGAGATGATGCACGAGAAGGACGTCGACGAGCACGACGAGTTCCAGCGGTCGTTCCGGACGCTTCTGAACACCATCGACGAATCGACGACGCCCGTCGTCGCGGGCATCAAGGGCGCCGGCATCGCCGGCGGCTTCGAGTTGACGCTGCCCGCGGACCTCCGCGTGCTCGGCGAGGAGACCAAATACGGCATCATCGAGGTCACCCTCGGCATCTTCCCGCATCAGGGCTCGACGCAGCGACTCCCCCGCATCGTCGGCATCGGCAAGGCGAAGGAACTGGTCCTGACCGGCGAGTACATCGACCCCGAGGAGGCCGACCGGTGTGACCTCGTGACCGAAGTCGTCCCCGAGGCCGACGTCGACGCCCGCGCACGGGAGTTGGCCGACGACCTGACCGAGAAGGCACCGCTCGGGATTCGGAACGCACTGGAGGCCTTTCAGGCGACCTTCGACGTCCCCCTCGAGGACGGCCTCGAGACCGAACACCGGCTGGCGATGCAGGTCTACGGCAGCCGCGACCGCAAGGAGGGCTTCGAGGCGCGACTCGAAGGGCGCGAACCCGAATTCGAGGGGCGATAGGAACCCGGCCGGCGACGCCTTTTTTATATCCGCTTCGCCAAACGGAGGTATGCGACTCGCTGGAAAGACCGCGTTCATCACTGGTGCAGGTTCGGGACTGGGACGAGCGGCAGCCGAGCGGTTCGCCGCCGAGGGCGCGACCGTCGTCGGCGCCGACGTGGACTTCGAGGGCGTCCGCGAAACCGTCGATGCCATCGACGGCGACGGGGCCGCCCACGAACTCGACGTCCGTGACTTCGAGGCGTTCCGCGACGCCATCGACGCGACCGCCGAGGAGTACGGCCTCGACATCCTGCTGAACAACGCCGGCATCATGCACGACGCGACGCCGATGGAGGGTCTCGACCACGAGATACTGGACCGACTCATCGACGTCAACGTCAAGGGCGTCTGGAACGGGACCGCTTCGGCGTTGCCGCATTTAAAAGAGCAGGGGACGGGCGCCATCGTCAACACCGCCTCGCTGGCGGGCGTCATCGGGTCGCCGAACTACTCGGGCTACTCGCTGACGAAGGGCGCCGTCGTCAATCTCACCCGCGCCGTCGCCGCCGAGGCGGGACCCGACGGCGTCCGCGTCAACGCCGTCTGTCCCGGCGTCACCGAGACCTCGATGCCGAAGGGCGACCACTCCGACGAGGAGTGGGAGGACATCGCCTCGCGGATGGCCGAGGAGTACCCCCTCCGGCGACTCGGCCAGCCCGAAGACGTCGCCAACGCAATGTTGTTCCTCGCGAGCGACGAAGCCGACTGGATCACCGGCGAGACGCTCGTCATCGACGGCGGGTTCTCGTGCGCTTAAAAAGGTAGTCGACTGCGGCCGCCGTTACTTCCCTTCGAACTCCGGTTCGCGCCGGTCGTGGAAGGCGTCGATGCCCTCGCGGGTGTCCTCGGTCGTCCACAGGAGGCCGAAGGCATCGGATTCCGCCTGTAGGCCGGCGTCGATGTCGTCCCGGCCGGCGTGCATCGCCATCTTCGTCGCCTTGTGCGCGAGCGGCGGGCCGGCCGCGAGGTCGGTCGCGACCTCCAGCGCCCGCTCGGCGAGTTCCTCGTCGTCGACGACTTCGTTGACGAAGCCGTAGTCGTACATCGTCTCGGCGTCGTACCGCTCGGCGGTGAAGATTATCTCGCGGGCGCGACGCTCGCCGACCAGCCGACTGAGACGCTGGGTGCCGCCCCACGCCGGCAGGATGCCGAGGTTGATTTCGGGCTGGCCGAACTCCGCGCTCTCGCTTGCGACACAGAGGTCGACACACGTCGCCAGTTCCATGCCGCCGCCGAGCGCGAAGCCGTCGATACCCGCGACGACCGGCACCGAAAGCTCGGCCAGTCGGCCGAAGACGCGCTGGCCGAGTCGGGAGAACTCGACGGCATCGAAGGGGTCGAGCCCCTCGCCCATGAACTGGAGGTCGGCGCCGCCACAGAAGGCGGCGTCGCCCGCGCCGGTTATCAGCAGCGCCCGGACGTCGGAATCCTCCTCGACGATATCCATCACCTCCGAGAGTTCGGTGAGGACGGTCTTGTTGACCGAATTGAGGTTGTCCGGGCGGTTCAATACGAGGTGGGCGACGCCCGGCTCGGGGTATTCGAGCCGGAGCGTTTCGAGGTCTGGAATGTCTTCGTGTTGCATTGTTCGAGTCGAAAGTGGTGGTTCGGGCGGCTTACCCGCCGCCGATAATCTGCATCAGTTCTTCGTCTTCCTCGATGCCTTGAGGGTCGTCGGTTTCGGCGATAATCTCGCCGCGCTCGATGACGTAGATGCGGTCGACGACGCCTTGGACGTGGCTCAGTTGCGATTCCGCGATGAACACGGACGCGCCGAGTTCGTTGCGGATTACCTCGATGCTCTCCCGGAGGTCCTTCTTGATGCTCGGGGCGAGTCCCTCGAAGGGCTCGTCGAGCAACACGAGGTCGGGCTGGGCGACCAGCGCCCGCGCGACGGCGACCATCTGCTGTTGGCCGCCGGAGAGTTTGCCGGCCGCGCGGTCGAGGAACTCCTCCATCGCCGGGAACACGTCGAGGACCATCGAGAGCCGCTGGTCGACGTCGATGTCGGCGTTGTCGTCGCCCCACAGCGCCATCTCGATGTTCTCCTGTGCGGTGAGCTTCGAGATGAGCCGCCGGTCCTCGGGGGCAAAGCCGATGCCCAGTCGCTTGCGCTCGTGGGTCTCGTAGTTCGTGATGTCCTCACCGTGGAAGGTGACCGTCCCACGGTCGAGCTGTCGCATCCCCATGATGGTCCGGAACGTCGAGGTCTTGCCCGCGCCGTTCCGGCCGACGATGGCGACGCTTTCGGCCTGCTCGATCTCGGCGTTGACGTCCCGAAGGACGGTGACGCCCTCGATAGACGCATCGATGTCGGCGAGTTCGAGCAACATCACTCCTCACCTCGGATGCGGCGCTTGACGGTCTCGTCTTCGAGGACCTCCTGTGGCGTGCCGTCGATGAGCTTCTGCCCCTGGTCCATCGCCAACACCCGTTCGGCGTACTGTTCGATGAGTTCCATGTCGTGTTCGATGAACAGGACGGCGGAGTCGGTCGTCTCGAAGTACCGCTGTAGCCGGTTCATTATCTCGTGTTTGTTGTCGGTCGCGACGCCGCTGGTCGGCTCGTCGAGGATGAGAAGCTTCGGCCGCATCGCGACGCTCATACAGACGTCGAGGATCTTCTTGTCGCCGTGCGGAATCGTCTCCGCCTCGACGTTCTGTCGGTCCGCGAGTCCGAACCGCTCCAGCAGTTCGAGCGCTTCCTCGCGGCTCTCGTCCTCCCAGTGGAGGATCGAAAACAGGGAATTGTTCCGCCGCTCACGGGACAGCACCGCCGAACGGACGTTCTCCAGCAGCGTCAGGTCGTCACAGACGCGTGGAATCTGGAACGACCGAACGAGACCCTTGTTCGCCCGGTCGTGGACGGGCGCGTTCCCGAGGGATTCACCGTCGAAGATGACTTCGCCCTCCGTCGCTTCGAGAACGCCGGTGAGCAGGTTCACGAACGTCGTCTTGCCGGCCCCGTTCGGGCCGATGATACCGACGATTTCGCCCCTGTCGATTTCGAAGTCCATACGGTCGACGGCGGTGAGCTTTCCGAACTGCTTGGTCAGTTGCTTGGTTTCGAGGACGGACATCAGTTCTCACCTCGCTGGAGGGTTTCGAGCCCTCGCTTGTAGCCACGTTTCGCGATGCCGGCGATGCCCTCGGGTTCGAAGACGATGATGAGGAAGAGTACGAGCCCCATCACGAAGTGCCAGTACTCGGTGAGTTGCTGGGCCTCCGAACGGAGGAGGATGAACGCGCCGGCGCCGGCGACGGGGCCGAAGAAGGACCCGACGCCGCCGAGGACGGCCATGAAGGCGATTTCACCCGAGCGCGACCAGTGGAGCACGGTATCGGGCGTAACGTGGCCGTTGAGCAGCGCGTACATCACGCCGCCGACGCCCGTGAAGACGCCGGAGACGATGGTGGCGTACCACCGGTAGCGGACGACCGGGATGCCGATGGCCTCGGCCCGGTCCGGGCTGTCCTTTATCGTCTTGAGCGTCAGGCCGAACGGGGAGTTCATGAACACCCACATCAGCGCGAGGGAGACGAGGAAGCACCCGAGGATGACGTAGTAGAGGATACCCTGCAGGTATCCGGCGTACCCCCACGTCGTGACGTAGTTGACGCCGGCGACGGTGGGCGTCGGAATCGACACGCCGTCGGTACCGCCCGTGTACGTGTACAGTTTCACCATGAGGACGTATATCAGGAAGCTGAGCGCCAGCATGAGAAGCGAGTAGTACACTTCGGTGTGCCGAACCGAGATGTATCCGATGACGACGGCGAGGGCCGCCGCCGCGGCGACGCCGACGGGTATCAGCACGAGCAGTTCCTGAATCGCGGTGAACTTGAGGACGAACCCGACCGCGTAGGCCGCGCCGCCGAAGAACGCCGCGTGACCGAACGACAGCAGGCCCGTGTAGCCGAGGAGCACGTTGAACGCGACCGCGGCGATGGCAAAGGAGAGTATCTGTGCCGCGAGGAAGACCTCGAACTGCCCCGTGGTGGGGAGATACGGCAGCACGGCCGCCCACACGACGAGGACGGCGGTACCCACGGCGGTCCAGCTGGCGAACTCGTCGCGGAGCGTGCTTGCGAACGTGGTGTCGGTGTCCTGACTCATACTTCGATGTCTCCGAACATGCCGGTTGGTTTGATCAGCATTACCGCAGCCATCAACAGGAACACGATGGCGAGTTCCAGCTGGGGGACGTAGTAGCTGCTGAAGGCTCGCATGAAGCCGATGAGCAGCGAAGCGGCGATGGCGCCCTTGAGACTACCGAGGCCACCGATGACCAGCACCGCGAACGCCAGGATGACGAACTGCAGCGCCATCCCGGTGGTCACGGAGGCGTTCGGCAGATACAGCGCGCCGCCGAGCGCCGCCAGCGCGATGCCGATGACGTACACCTGGAGGTGGACCCGCCGGGTGTTGATGCCGGTGACGCCGACGATTTCGTCGTCCTCGGCCATCGCCAGCGTGATCTTGCCCAAGCGCGTCTCCTCGAAGAAATAATAGAGGACGCCGGCGATGACGGCGGTGAGGGCGATCGCGAATATCGGCCACACCGGGTAGGTGCTGCCGACGATATCGATGCTCCCGAGGATGTTCGACGGTTCGGTCGCGCTGACGGGGAGACCGCCCCAGATGAACTTCATCCCGTCCTCCATCATCAGGATGACGCCGAACGTGGCGAGCAACTGGTAGTCGTCCTCGAGGCCGTAGAGCGGCTTGAACATCACCTGCTCCATCCCGAGACCGACCGCCGAGACGATGGCCGGGACGACGACTATCATGCCGACCATGAAGGCGGCGAACAGCACGACTTCGCCGACAGAGCCGCCGATGATGCCGACCGTCTGTGAGACGACCGTCGAGGCGACGTAGGCGCCCAGCATGAGGAACGCGGCGTGGGCGAGGTTCAGGAAGTTCAACATCCCGTAGATGATCGACAGGCCCGTCCCGAGCAGGAACAGCACCGCGGCTAGGAACAGGGCGTTCAGGATGATCGGGATCTGCTGTGAGAGGATATCTGCTACCATCGTCGAATTAGACGCTGTCCAGCCACTCGCCGGTCGTCTTGTTCACCGGCGGGTTCACCTCTTCGGGGGAGATCCAGACCGTATCGGTCAGCGAGAGGTTCTCGCCGCTCGTATCTGAATAGCCCCAGAAGGAGGGTTCGATAGCGTTGTGGCTGCCCTTCGGGATGCTGACGAAGCCGCTCGGGGTATCCAGCCCGATGCCCTCCATCGATGCAGCCCACTCCTCGCGGCCGGGGTACTCCCCGCTGATATTGTAGGCCCGCTCGATGGAGTAGACGTAGGCGTGGATGGCCTGCCAGGCGTGGAACGCGCCGTGGGCGTACGGCGAGGCGTCGTATCGCTCCTCGAAGCTGCTGACGAACTCCTGATGTAGCGAGTTCCAATCCAGGGTCCCGTACGGGAAGTGCGGTCCGCGAGCGCCGAAGATGAGGCCGTCGGTGACCTCGTCGGGCGCGTCGTGGAAGACGTGGGTCCCGCCGCTGAAGCAGGGCAGCGTGTCCTCGAAAAGCCCCTGGTCGTTGGCCTGCGTGATGAAGTTCACGAGGTCGCCGCCCCAGAGGCTCGAGAAGATGAAGTCCGGCTCGCTGTCGTCCAGGGCGCTGATGGTCGAACTGAAGTCCTCGTTGGGGAAGGGGGTGAACCGCTCCTCGACGATTTCGACGTCGATGTCGAAGGCCTCGATGGCCCGCGAGAAGAGGTCCCAGTTGTTTCGCCCGTAGGCGTAGTCCTGATTGACGCCCGCGACCGTCTCGACGTCGGTCAACGCGTTCTCCAGCAGGAGCGCCGCGCCGACCGCGTCGGTCGAACTGCTCGCACAGGTCCGGAACGTGTTCTCGGGTTCGGTGACGGCGTCGTCGAACAGTTCCGTCGTCCCCGTGTCCATGATCACCGTCGGCTGGTCGAGTTCCTCGGCGACGGGGGCAAGCGAAAGCACGTTCGCACTCGAGATGTAGCCCATGATGATGTCGTAATCCTCCTGGGTCGCCAGTCGACGGTACTGCTGGACGATGTCCTCCGTGTTCTCGTCGTACTCGTCCAGTGCGATCTGGCGTTCGCCGAGGATGCCGCCGGCCTCGTTGATCTTGTCGACGACCATCCGTGCGGACTGCATCATCGGCGTTCCGAAGACGGCGGCCGGGCCGGAGGTAAAGCCGACAACGGCCATCTTCAGGTCCTCCGATGGTATCTCGCCGCCGCCGTTGCCGCCACCGTTGCCGTTGCCGCCACCGTTGCCGTTGCCGGCCGGATTACTGCACCCGGCCATCGACGCCGCCATGGTCGCGGCACCGGCGCCCTTCAGGAACGTACGGCGGTCGAAATGCTTGTCGACCGGGGGGATGCCGCGCTTGACAATCTCACCATCTGGTTTGAGGGATGGACGCATGGGACAACGTTATACCACTATCCTTGATAACAGTTTCCATCATATAATCCACACTATGGGTAGCGATACAGCTCATAGAACACCGCATAGACGGCCGGAAGTGGGCGATTTCAGCCGTTCGGTCAGTCTTCCCGCTCTTCGAGGGACGTCCGGCGAACCTTCCCGGAACTCGTCTTCGGCAGGTCGTCGAGGAACTCGATTTCGCGGGGGTACTCGTACTCGGCGAGGCGGTCCCGGACGTCACGACGGAGCGTCGATTTGAGGTCCTCGCTGGCCTCGTAGCCCTCCGCGAGGACGACGAAGGCCTTCGGCACCTCGCCGCGGCTCTCGTCGGGGACGCCGATGACGCCGGCGTCGGCGACCGCCTCGTGGGCCGCCAGCGCCTCCTCGATTTCGACCGGCCCGATTCGGTAGCCCGCCGAGATGATGACCGTGTCCTTCCGACTGTGGAACTCCAGATAGCCGTCCTCGTCCATCGTGCCGAGGTCCTCGGTCAACAGCCAGCCGTTCTTGACCTTCCCGTCAGTCTTCTTCGGCTTGTTCCAGTACTCCTTGAAGCAGACTGGGTTGCCCTCATAGCGGACGGCGATCTCGCCGACCTCGCCGGGGTCGACGGTCGCCTCGGCGGTTTCGGGGTCGACGATGGCGAGTTCGTGGCCGGGGGCGGGACGGCCGATCTTCCCATCGCGGGACGCGAACATGGCCGTACAGTCGCCGGCGACCATGTTCGCCTCCGTCTGACCGTAAGCCTCGTGGACGGCCGCGCCCTCGAAGACGTCCTCGGCCCACTGGACGATGGTGTCACCGAGTGACTCGCCGCCGCTGGGGATACACCGGATGCTGGAGACGTCCCACCGGCCCGGGTCGTCCAGTTGCTCCATCATCCGCAGCGCCGTCGGCGGCGCGAAGAAGTTCGTCACGTCGTAGCGCTCGATGAGTTCCATCGCCGTCTCGGGGTCGAAGTTCTCGTCGGCCGTGTACGCGAGGATGGGCCGCCCGTAGAACAGTCCCGGGAAGACGACGTCGAACAGCGTCGCGACCCACGCCCACTCCGAGGGCGTCCAGAGAACGTCGTCGTCGTCGTTGAGTTCCATGTTCAGAAAGCCGGTGACGAAAAGCGGGAGGTTCCCCAGCAGGACCCGGTGGGCGTGGCGGACGCCCTTCGGGTCGCCGGTCGTCCCCGAGGTGTAGATGATGATGGCGTCGTCCTCGGCGTCGGTATCGACCGTCTCGATGTCACCGGGGGTCGTCTCGAGGACCTCCTCGAAGGTCGCCTCGTCGGCCTCGGCGTCGGCGTCGCCGATGGTCACGACCGTCTCCAGCGACTCGACGTCGCCGGCGACTGCCCGGAGGGTGTCGGCGTTCGTATCGTCGACGAAACAGGCGACCGCGCCCGCGTCGTTGAGTCGGTACTCGACGGCGTCCGTGCCGAACAGCGTGCTCAGCGGGACGGAGACGGCGCCGAGTTTCCAGCAGGCGACGTGGGCGATGACCGTCTCCGGCCGCTGGCGCGCGTTGATGCCGACGCGGTCGCCCCGTTCGACGCCGCGGTCGCGGAGGTAGTTCGCGACGGCGCCGGCCGCCTCTTGCAGTTCCGTGAACGTGTAGGACTCCCGTCCGCCGGCCCCGTCGTCCGCATAGAGGGCGATGCGCTCGTCCTCGGCGTCGGCCCAGCGGTCGCAGACGTAACTCGCCATGTTGAACGAGTCCGGCACCGACCATTCGAAGGCCTCGAGCAGTTCGTCGTAGTCCGTCCACTCCCGCTCGTGGAAGTGGTAGGCGTCGATTCTGGACGCTTCTGGCATGCGTTAGCCAACAACGACCGGGGCTAAACAATTTGTGGTGGAAAGTCGGCGATGGGAAACGGCCACGACACGCCGGAAGCCGCCACGAATCGGGCCGAACGGGCCGAATCGACGGCGGCGACGGCGAAACGGCGGCGGTCGCGATTCGCCGGAGGGGAGTGCCACGCCGTAGATATAAGTACCTGTCCGAGAATTACCGAGTACTTGCGCATGTTAGCCTCAGTCATACCCGAGACTGGCGGTCCCGAGGTCATAACCGTCGAGGAAGTACCGGACCCGGAGGCCGGCGACGACGAAGTTCGCATCGCCGTCGAAGCCTGTGCCGTCAACCACACCGACGTCTGGGTTCGCCGCGGCCACGAGGGCGAACCCCCCATCATCACCGGCATCGACGTCGCCGGAAGAATCGACGCCGTCGGCGACGGCGTCGAGGACCACGAGGTCGGCGACCGCGTCGTAGTCTACTGGAACACGACCTCCTGTGGCGACTGTGAGTTCTGCAACCACGGCGAGCCGACGATGTGTCGCGACTACGGCGGTCTCGGCGTCAAGACCGACGGCGGCCACGCCGAGTACATCGCCGTCGAGGCCCGCCACGTCGTGACGCTTCCGGACCACGTCTCCTTCGAGAAGGCGGCGGCGGTGCCCTCGAACTTCGGGACCGCCTGGCGCGGGCTGATGACCCGCGCGGACGTCGGGCCGAGCGACGACGTCCTCGTCCTCGGCGCCAGCGGCGGCGTCGGCCACGGCGCGGTCCAGATGGCCGCCCACGCGGGCGCGACCGTCTATGCGGCCAGTTCCTCCGAGGAGAAAGCCGAGAAACTCCGCGAGTTGGGCGCCGACCACGTCATCGACTACACCGAAACCGACATCGACGACGCCGTCGCCGAGATTACCGACCGCCGCGGGGTCGACGTCATCTTCGAATCCGTCGGCGGCGAGACCTACGAGCAGGCCGTCAAGAGCCTCGCCCGCGGCGGCCGACTGGTCACCATCGGCGCGACGGCGGGCGACGCCGACCACGCGATGCTGCCGCACGTCTTCTGGAAGCAACTCGAAATCATCGGCGCGACCGGCGCGACGATGGGCGAGTTCGAGGACATGCTCGATGCCGTCTTCGCGGGCGAAATCACGCCGGTCATCGATTCGGTCATCTCGCTGGATGAGATTCCCGCCGCTCAGGAGCGGCTCTCGAAGGGCGAGGGCTTCGGAAAGATAATCGTGAGGCCGTGACGATGCCCGAGCCCACCATAGCCAAGTTGGAGGGCCGAATCGGGGACACCGTCGATTCCGTGTCGGGACTGACCGTCGAGGCCGGCAAGGTCGCCGAGTTCGCCGCCGCCGTCGGCGACGACAACCCCGTCTTCCGGGACCGGGAGGTCGCCACCGAGAGAGGCCTCGAACGCCGGCCCGCGCCGCCGACGTTCACCCGCACGTCGATGTTCCCACAGTACCGCCCCGAGGGCGTCGGGCGACTCGGCTTCGATCTCGGGTTCGACATCCGCTACGAGCTACACGGCGAGCAGGCCTACGAGTTCGAGCGGCCGGTGTACGTCGGGGACACGCTCTCGGCGACGACGACGCTCGCCGACGCCTACGAGCGCGAGGGGCGGGACGGCGCCACCATGACCTTCGCCGTGCTGGAGACGGTCTATCGCGACGAGTCCGACGACCGGGTGCTCACCGAGCGGGAGACGCTCATCGAGACCGATGGCCCCGTCTCCGAGAGCGAATCGAACCGGCAGGGGGACGGCCTCGGGTGGGACCCCACCCGCCGGGTCGACGTCCGACAGCCGGACGCGGGGACCGACCCCGTCGAATCGCCGGACGACATCGAGGTGGGCGATACCGGGCCGACGCTCATCGTCGAGGAGTTGACGCCGCAGGCGTTCGTCAGATATGCGGGCGCGAGCGGCGATTTCAACCCGATACATTACGACGAGCGGTACGCACAGGAGTTGGGCAACGAGGGCGTCTTCGGACAGGGGATGCTCACCGCGGGATACGTGGGCCGGTTCGTGACCGACTGGTTCGGCGTGGCCGCACTGACGCGGTTCCGGACCCGCTTTACCGCCCGCGTCTGGCCGGGCGATACCCTGACCGTCCGCGGGGAGGTAACGGACGTCGACGGCGCCGAGGTCACCGCCGAACTCACCGCGTCCAGACAGACGGGCGAGACGGTCCTTCAGGGGAACGCGACGGCGGCCGTCGCGCCGGTGAATTCGGCGTGAGTCGCCACCGGTCGTTCACGACGCCGCGTCTCGCGTCCGCGGGTCGCACGCCCGGAGGTGGGCGGCCGTGAGCGGCCGACGGACGGCGGCCGGCGTTTTCGCGGCCTGCTTTCTCATCTCCATCGGCGCCAACGCCTACATGCTCGCGCCGGCGAGTATCGTCCCGTTGCTCGTCGACCACTTCGAGATAAGCAAGGCGACCGCCGGGGGAGCCATCAGCGCGGCCGTGCTGGGGTCGGTCCTCATCCAACTTCCCGGCGGCTTCCTGATGGACCGCTACGACAACCGGCGGCTACTGTTGGCCGGAACGCTCGTGTTCGCGCCGGTCGCCGTCGCCGGCACGCTCGTCGACGCCTACTACGCGTTCCTCGCGGCCCGCGTGCTGGCGGGGCTGGCGGCCGGCGGGCTCTTCGTCCTCGGCGCCAACGTCGTCGCGGAGGTGTTCGCGGGGCGGCGACAGGGGTTCGTGACGACGCTGTTTCTCGCCAGCGCCCCCGTCGGCTTCGCGGTCAGTCAGGTCGGCGGGCCACCCCTCGGGGAGGCCTTCGGCTGGCAGGCCCCCTTCATCGCCTATCCGGCGCTGGCGGCGGTCGGCTCCCTGCTGTTTTTCGCCTCGCAGCCGGCCGCCATCCGGACCGGCGACCCCATCTCGCTTCGGGATTTCCGGCTCGCACTCGGGAACCGGGCGGTCCTGCTGGTCTCTTTCGCCGGGTTCTGCTCGTACATGCTCTACATCTTCCTGAACTCGTGGATGCCGACCTACGCCGCCGAACAGCTACCGATGACGCTGGGCGAGGCCGGCACGGTCGCGGCGCTGCTGCCGGCGGTCGGCGTCCTCGCCCGCCCCGCTGGCGGATGGCTCTCCGACCGTCTGGGCTACCGGCGGCGGGCGGTCGCCCTCGCCTCGCTTGGGTTCGCGCTCCCGGCGTTTTTCGTCATCTCGCGGGCCGTCTCGATACTGCTGTTTGCGGCCGTGATGCTCGGCGTGGGCTTTTTCCTGCAGTTCGGCATGGGCGTCTACTACGTGTACACCCGCGAACTCGCCGCCGGCGGCACCAGCGCGACGAGCCTCACCGTCTTCACGACGATATCGTTCGTCGGAACCCTCGTCGCGCCGACGTTCGGCGGCTGGCTCATCGAGTCCTTCGCGTGGGGGCCCGCCTTCCTCGTCCACGTCGGCATCGGCCTGCTCGGCATCGGCCTCCTGGTGGCGACGCCGGATTCGAAGCCGGCGGCGTTCGAATAGCCGGTCGAACGGCGCTTATTCGCCGAACTGGGGGAGCCCGGACAGCTCGTCGGTGTCGACGTCGGAGAAGAACTCGCGGGCGAGCGTCCGCTTGTGGACCTCGTCGGCGCCGTCGACGATGCGGAACGACCGCACCGACTCGTAGAAGTCGGCGATGGGGAGGTCCTTCGACATGCCGGAGCCACCGCACATCTGGAGAGCGGTGTCGATGGCGTCCTGCGCGACGTTGGCGGTGAACACCTTCGAGGCCGAGACCTCGTGGCGAGCTTCCTCGCCGCGGGAGATCTTCTCCGCGGCGTCCCGAACCATCGTCCCGGCGGCGTGGAGCCGAATCTCCTCGTCGGTGATGTCGAACCGCGGGCCCTGCTTGTCGGCGAGTGACCCGCCGAAGGCCTCCCGCTCGGAGAGGTACGCCTTCGCCACGTCGAGGGCGCGTTTGGCCATCCCCGAATAGCGCATGCAGTGGGTCAGCCGCGCCGGGCCGAGCCGCTGTTGGGCGTGAGTAAAGCCCTCGTTCAGCTCGCCCAGCAGGTTCTCCTCGGGCACCCGGACGCCGTCGTATTTGACCTCCGCGTGGCTCGAATGGACGATGGAGGGGCCGAGATGCGGGATGTCACGGACCATCTCGACGCCGTCGGCGTCGGCCGGCACCAGAAACAGGCTCGTCCCGTTGTACGGGTGGGCGTCCATGTCGGTGCGGGCCATCACGATGAGGACGTCGGCTTCGGTCCCCTGGGTGGTCCACCACTTGTGGCCGTCGATGACCCACTCGTCGCCGTCCTTTTCGGCTTTCGTCTGCATCATCTTCGGGTCCGAGCCGGCACCCGGTTGCGGTTCGGTCATCGAGAAGGCCGAGTTGATTTCACCCGCGACGAGCGGTTCGAGCCACTCCTCCTTCTGGGCCTCGGTGCCGACGAGTTCGATGGTGTGCATGTTCCCCTCGTCGGGCGCGGCGACTCGCATCGCCCGCTCGGCGAGCAGGCTCCGGCCCGCCTGCTCGAAGAGCGGCAGGACGTCCCGGAAGTCGTAGCCGAGACCGCCGTGTTCCTCGTCGATCTGCGGACAGTAGACGTCGCGTTCGCGGGCCTCCTCGCGGAGTTCCTCGATGACGCCCTCGGAGACGGCACCGTCGCCCGAATGCTCACGTTCGACCGGCAACACGATCTCGTCGACGAACTTCTGTGCACGTTCGGCAAGCTCTCGTCCCGCATCGGAGTCGTTGTACTCCATGTGGCCCCATATCACGTCCACCCACATAGTTTAGTGGGCTCGGAACGACGTTGCCGTATAGTCCGCGCGACCATAGTGGCATGCACTGTGGGCGCGCATGGACGCCGGAACACTGGAAAGCGATATGAGCGACAACGACTATATCGACCGGATAATCGACGAAGAGGCACTGGCCGCATACCTCGAGGACGAACTGGGCGAGGCGAGCGAATACGATATCGACCGCCATCAGGCGGGCCACTCCAACGAGACGCTGTTCGTGACGTGGGGCGACCACGACCTCGTGCTTCGGCGGCCGCCGCCGGGCGCGAAGGCCGACACCGCCCACGACGTGTTGCGGGAGTATCGCGTCGTGGACGCCCTCCAGAACACCGAGGTTCGGGTCCCGACGACCGTGCTGGCCTGCGAGGACCACGACGTCATCGGGAGCGATTTCTACGTCATGGAGCGGACGAGGGGCGACGTCCTCCGCGACGAGGAGCCCGACCGCTTTGCCGACCCCGAGAGCCGCCAGCGAATCGGCGAGGAACTCGTCGACCGGCTCGCGGAGATTCATGCCGTCGACTACGAGGCGGTCGGACTGGACGATTTCGGACGCCCGGAGGGCTACATCGAACGGCAGGTCGACCGCTGGCACAAGCAGTTCGACTGGGCCTTCGAGGTCACCGCCGAGGAACGCGAAGTCCCCGAACTCGAGGAAGTCGGGGCGTGGCTCGACGACAACGTCCCCGACGACCATCCCCACACGCTCGTTCACGGCGACTACAAACTCGACAACGTGATGCTCGGCCCGGGGACGCCACCCGAAATCGTCGGCATCTTCGATTGGGAACTCAGCACGCTCGGGGACCCGCGGTTCGACCTCGCGTGGCTGCTCACCTACTGGCGGGACGACGACGACCCCGAACCGGCGATTCCGGAACTCGTCCCGACCTTCACCGACCGCGAGGGGTATCCGACGAAGGCCGAACTCGTCGACCGCTACGAGTCGGCTGCGGGCATCGAGTTCGAACACAGCCGGTTCTACCGGGTGCTGTCGGTCTACAAGCTCACGGCGCTGTGTGAGATGTTCTTCCGGCGGCATCTGGAGGGCAACGCCGACAACCCGATGTACCCGAAGATGCGCGAGCGGGTGCCGTCGATGGCCGACTGGGCGATGCGGATAATCGACGGCGAGGAACCGCTGTAGCCTACCGGTTCAGGTCGTAGCCGCTCTCGCGGTCCCAGACCGACGCCCCGGAGACGTCCCGAACCCGGTCTTTCCGGACCTTTCCCGAGGCCGACCGCGGAAGCTCCGACCGAACCTCGATGAACCGTGGGAGTTTGTGGTAGGTCAACTGCTTTTCGCAGTGTTCGCTGAGTTCGATGGGACTCGGCGACGTGCCCGCCACGGGCACGACGACCGCCTTGATGGCCTCCTCGCCGGTGCCGGTCGCGACGCCGAAGACCACCGACTCGCGAACCTCTGGATGGGACTCGAGGACGCTCTCGATCTCCAGCGAGGAGATGCGGCCGGCGACGCGCCCGAGATGGATGGTGTTGCGCTTGCTCGCGACGAAGTAGAGGTAGCCGTCCTCGTCGAGGTAGCCGACGTCGTTGGTGTGAATCCACCGGTCCCGACAGACCTCGACGGTCAGGTCGTCGTCCTCGTAGAACCGGTCGAACATGGCGTTGAGTTCGGTCGACCGGACGAGAATCTCGCCGGTCTCCCCGGCCGGGACCTCCCAGTCGTCCTCGTCGACGATCTTGATGTCGGCGTGTGGGAGGGGCTTGCCGACGCTGCCGAGTCGGCGGTCGTCCGGCCGGTTCGTCGTCGCCAGCGTCGCCGTCGGCGTGATGCCGTAGGCCTCCAGCACCGTCACGTCGAAGCGGCGCTCGAAGTTGGCGATCATCGTCTCGTCGCTCCCGAAACCGAACCCGTGACCAACGGCGTAGGCCGCCGGGTTGTCGTCGTCGTCCGGCCGTTCGGCCTGATTGTACAGCACCGAGAGCATCCGCCCGAGATAGAGGAAAACGGTCGCGTCGTACTGGCGAATCAACTCCCAGAACCGGTCGCTCTCGAACTGCTTTTCGAAGGCGAACTCCGCGCCGATGCTCAACGCTCCGGCGACGCCCATCTGAATAGGATAACTGCTGTAGAACGGCAGCGTCGTAAAGAGGCAATCGTCCTGTGTGAGACCGAGCAGTTCCCCACCGGACACCGTCCCGGTGTTGATATACGAGTAGTGCGGCAGGACGACGCCCTGCGGGTGGGGCCGCTGGTATCGCTGGACGTAGATGACCGAACAGGGGTCGGTCCCGCGAACGTCGACGTCGGGCGCGCTCGACTCCTCGCCTTCCAACAGCAGGTCGAAATCCCGGTAGGTGCCGTCGGGGTCGCCGCCCACGAACAGTTCGGTGCTAATCGTCGCGACCTCGTTCCGGACGGTCTCGTAGGCCGCCTCGGTATCACCGTCGAGGATGACGATGTCGGCGTCGGTCTCCGTGAGGACGTGGGCGAGCGTCTCGTCGGTAAAGCGCGTGTCGATGGGGGCGGCAACGGCGCCGATCTTCGCCAGCGCGAACAGGGTATAGAGGTACTCCGGACGGTTGTACATGTACAGACAGACCACGTCGCCGGCCGTGACGCCGTTGGCGTAGAGTTCGTTCGCGATGGCGTTGGCGCGCCCGTCGAGGTCCCGGTAGGAGTAGGCCTCGCCGCGGGTCCGGAAGAACGTCTCGTCGCCGTACTCGGCCGTCTGGTGTTCGAGGAGGCCCCCGAGGGTCCGAACCTCGTCGGGCGTGCCCGCCATCTCAGGCCCCTCCGTCCTGCAGGTCGCGTTCGAGGTCACGGACCGCCTCGACCAGTCGCTGGCCGATGTTCTCCGCGCGGTTGCCCGCGAAGTTCCGTGCGTGTCCGAACACGCCGATGGCGTGCCGTCGACCGGTCGCGTCCTCGAGGCCGACGCCGACCGACAGGACCCCGAGGACCGCCTCGCCTTCGCTTATCGCGTAGCCGCGCTCCCGAATCGCGGTCAGTTCCGATAGCAGGGCGTCGACGTCGGTCGTCGTCCGTCGGGTCTGTTGGGGGAGGCCGTGGTGGTCGGCGACCCGCTCGACGTACTCCTCGGAGGCGAGGGCCAGCGCCGCCTTGCCGAGCGCGTGCGTGTGAAGATACGAGCGCTTGCCGACGCTACCGTAGATGCTGCTGGCGTCGGCCGGGATGGCGGATTCGATGAAGTAACCGCGGCCGGCCTCCTCGGTGACCCACCACGTCGGCTGGGAGAGTTCCGCGGCGATGGCCTCGACGGTGCTGCCGATGGGGCCTTCGATGCCGGCCATGTTCCTCGCGGCCACGCCGTGGGTCAGGAACCGAAGGCCGAGCCGATAGGTGCCGTCGTCGTTGACCACGTACCCCTCCATCTCGAGGGTCGCGAGGTAGTTGTGGACCGAACTCTTCGAGAGGTCCAGTTCCTCGGTCAACTGCGCCGGCGTCGCACCGCCAAGCGCCTGCAGTCTGTCGATCAACTCGAAGACCGTCCGGACCGACTTGACCTGACGCGATGGGGTGTTTGCGAGCATGACACGAAGATACGCCCCGACGTTCATAGTGTTTTTGCTAATTGTAAATACTGGTCGGAGGAGTTCACGGGTGTATCGGGGGAAGCCCGCCAACGATAGTAGACGAAAGCCGAAACACGGCGTTGTAGCCCGATTCGAGGAAGAAACGCCGACCCGCCAGAGACGTTCCCGTTTGGCCCGGTATAGAGATACACCTGCTCTATCCCCCGATTACCGCATCGAGGGCGGGAGACGCCGACCTACGACGTTCGTCCACGTAACGTGGAACGTATGTATGTTCGACCGACAGATTTCATTCGCCTATCCTGACCTGCGGCCGGCTAGTCGGGCCGACTCGAGGAGTCCGCCCGCCGCTTTCGGGCACCGACCCGCACCGGCGCCCCGTCGCCGCCCCGCAGTTTCAGCGGGAACGCGACGATTTCGAGGCGGTCGCCCGCCACCGCTTCGAGAAACAGGTGTTCCACGATGAGCACGTCTGCGGGCAACAGCGTTCGGTGGTTGGGGTAGGCCGCCCAGTCGTCGGGCCGCATCGTTCGGGGTCGGTCGGGGCTGACGGTGTCGACGCCGAGGAGGTTGACCCCTCGGTCGAGAAGCCAGTCGGCGACCTCGCCGGCCAGCCACGGATAGCGCTGATACGTTTCGGGCTCGTCGAACCGGCGGCCCCACCCAGTTCGGATGAACACGATGTCTCCGGGCCGGACACCGCCAGCGTCGTCGGCGGCCGCCTGGACGGCCGACAGCGGTATCTCCTCGGCGGTCGACCGCTCGAGGTCGAGAACGACTCCCGGCCCCGCGAACCTATCGAGGGGATATTCGTCTATCGTCGGGCCGTCGGGGACGAAGTGCCGCGGTGCGTCGACGTGCGTCCCGACGTGGGTCGGGGCGCTGTACCGCTGGACGTTCATCCCGTCGTCCTCGACGCGCCGAAGCGTCTCCACCTCGGGCGCCGGGAGGGCGGGCGACCCCGGTATCTCCTCGTGAAACGGCTGTGTCAGGTCGTGCCACGTCATACCGGCTATCGACGCCCCAACGACAAGAAACGTTCGCTGGACCGCTAGATTTCTTCGATGCGCCGGTAGTCGTCGTCGAGCGCGCTGGCGTCCTCGGGCAGCAGCGCCACCACGAGGAAGTCGCTGTACTCCGCGAGATGGTCGATGAGCGTCGCGATGCGGTTCGAGTCGATGGCCTCCAGCGAGTCCAGCAGCATGAACGGCACCGTCTCGTAGACGTCGTGGGCGAGATACCCCGCCAGCGCGAAGATGAGACCGGTCACCTCCCGTTCGCTCTCAGAGAGGTTCTCAACGACGTCCTCGTAGGTCGCCCCCGAGGCCGTCTGCCGGACGATATGCAACTCGAAGACGCTTTTGGTGACCTTCCGCCGACCCTCTCGGACCTCCGTTTCGGTCCGCTCCAGCCAGACCCGCGCGAGGTTCTCGTATTCCAGCAGGTTCAACACCGTCTCCATGTGCTCGTTGAACGCCTCGATGGCCTCCTGCTCGATGCGCTCGATGCGGGTTCGCAGGTCCTGAATCTCCTCGTTTACGTCCTCGCGTTCGGCCTCGAGGTCGGATTCCTCGTCGAGGCGGTCCTCGATGGTCGCGATGTTGTCCTCGACGCGTTCGAGGTCGTTTTCCAGCGTCCCGAGGTCGTATTCCAGCTGGTTGGCCTCCTTGTGCTGGTCGAGGATCTCCTCGTAGGCATCGCTTTCCAGCGCCTCGACCTCCGCTTCGATGTCCTCGATATCCTCCTGCATGGACTCCCGCCGCTCGGTGAGCGTCTCGATGCGGGCCTCGGTGTCCTCGATGTCGTCTTCGAGGTCGTGGCGCCGGCGTTCGAGGCGTTCACGCTGGCGCTGCTGGTCCTGTCGCTCCCGTCGCGTCGACTTCGCCTCGTCGAGTTCGGATTCGATGTCGTTTATTTCGCCGACGATCTCCTGGCTGCGCTCCTGCAGTTGCTCGACGGTCCGTTCGATCTGGTCGGACTCGACCTCGCTGCCGCAGGTCCAGCACGTGACCGTCTCGTCCGCGAGGAGTTCGTCGGTCACGGGGCCGTCACCCGCATCGTCGAGGGCCGCAAGCGGCTCCGTAGTGTCGGCTTCGAGCATCTCCTGATTGAAGCCGATGACGCTCTGGAGTTCGTTCAGGTCGGATTCGAGTTCCTGTTTCTGGGTTCGGAGCCGGTCGATGCGGGACTCGAGTTCGTCGAGGTCGCCGGCCGGCGTCTCCGGCAACTCGTCGTATTCGGCCTCGACCTCCCGCTTTTCGGCCCGGAGGGATTCGAGGCTGTCCTGTTCGGTCTCCAGTTCGTAGCGGACGTCCTCGAGGTCCGACCGCTTGTCGCGCAACTCCTCGAGTTTCTCCTCTAATTCGGCCTGCTCCTCGCGGCCCTCCTCGACATCGGCGTCGGCGGCCTCGATTTCGGCCTCGACCTCCTCGAGTTCCGCCTTCTTCTCGTCGATGCGCTCTTCGAGGCCCGTCTTCTTCTCCTCGAGGGACGGAAGCCGGTTCTTGAGGTCGTCGAGTTCGTCGAGTTCGTCGGCTATCTCGCGGCGCTTCTCGACGAGGCGGTCGATTTCGGCCTGGATTTCGTCGGTGTCGACCGGCCGCATGATGATATCGCGGAGGTCCGCGTCGGTCACGACCGCCCGGCGGGCCTCGTTGGATTCCAGCAGGAACGCAAAGAGGTCACCGAGGGTCGGGTCCTCCAGATACGGCTCCCCGTCGGCGCGGATTCGGCCGTTGGTCGATTCGAGCGTCCGCGAATACGTCTCGCCGTCGAGTTCCAACTCGACGTGTGCTTCGTCGGCGTCGGCCTTGACGGAGACGTTGTCGCTGCCGAGGGCGGCCATAACCGCCTGCAGCAGCGAGGTCCGGTTCGTCGCGTTCCGGCCGGCAAGAACCGTCACGCCCGGCTCGAAGACGACCGACGTCTCGTCGATACCACCGATGTTCTGCACGTCTAGCGTCGCCTCGACATCTACCTGTTCAACGCTCATGCCAGCCGCTACACACGAATGACATATTAACGCTACGGGAAGAACCGACAGAAATAACAGATTTAGATTTGTTATCTTATTCGTCCGCCGAGCAGTTACAGCCGCCGCGTTCCAGCAGTTCGACGAGGTCGAACTGGGTGTTGCAGTCCTCGCAGACGACCCGAATCTCCGCCAGCGTTCGGAACTCCCCGAGGGTGAGGTGGCCGCCATCGCGGAGTTGCTCCAGTTTGCCTTCGGTGACGGCGGCCATCCGGCCGCGGAGTTGCTGGGCGTTGGCCTTCTCGCGTTCGAGCGGGTCGGTCTCGTCCGGCGTGTATTCGGCGCCGCGGTGGTCCTTGAGGTAGGTCCGAATCGCCTGATAGGTGACGAAATCGCTCTCGAGTTCGTCGACGTCGACGCCGTCGCGTTCGAGGCGGCGGCGCACGCGCGTGCGGTCGGCACTACTGACGTCGTCGTCGGTCAACAGTCGATAGGTGTTCTCGGTTTCGCCGTCCAGATGCTGGACGCCCGCCGAATCAAGGGCCGCCTCCAGGAGGTGGCGGTTGAAGTAGTCCGCGAGATCCCGGAGGCTCCGGCGGTCCTCGTCGGCGGTCCAGTACCGTTCGAGTTCCGCGCCGATTCCCTGCAGGTCGTACTCCTCGATGAGCCGGACGACCTTGCTCCGGCGACCCCTGCCCGACGACTCGCTCGACGAATCCATACCCGACCTAACGGTAGTCGGGATGTAATATCTTTCGTCCGGAGGTGGACGGCCGCTTAGTCGGTCTCCTGTAGGATCTCCATCAGTCGGCTCTTGCCGAGTTCCTCGATGAGCACGGAGAGTTCGAGGATCTTATCCTCGCCCAACTCCTCGACGAGGGCGTCGATCTCGTCGGCAGTGAAGGTGCGTGCGAGACTCGCCATCGTCTCGACGACCTCGCCGGTCTTGTCGGCCGCCTCCGCCGACGGCGAAATCGTCAACGGCCGGTTGACGAACTCGCCGTCCTTGTAGTAGCAGAACCGGAGTTCGTTCTCGTCGGCGCCCTCCGGCGTCACTATCTGGACCACGCCGTAGCCGCCCTCCCACTCGTCGACTTTTTGTTCGAGGAGCGTTCTGTATCGCATCAATACAACGTATAACACCTACACACATAAGCGTTACTACGTGAGATTCGCTTGAAGATTAACCGCTCGGCGCGAGAAAGGGATGACTAGAAGCGGGAAGCGAGAGTTGGGACTGGAAACGAGACGAGAGCTAAGACGAGCGGGCCGTCAGCGGCTACACTAGTGTCACGAGCAGGTCGGCAACCACCTCGACGGCGGTCTCCCACACCGAGAAGCCGGTCGCCATCGACAGCAGGGTGTCAAGCCCGAAGAAGGCGAACAGGCCGGCGGCCCCGTAATGGACCGTTTGGGCGTCGAGCAGGTGGGCGAACCGGCTGAACAGGTAGGCATTCAGCAGGCTGACGGGGATGATAGCCAGCATCTCGCCGACCCAGATGGCAGCCGTGGCGCCGTACTGGGCGGCGAGGCCGATGGTGACAAGTTGCGTCTTGTCGCCGAACTCGCCGACGGCCATCAGGACGAATATCGGGACGTAGTCCCCGAACATCTCGGGGACCTGCCAGCCGACGACCGGGACCCGAACGTCCTCCAGACCGTCGAGGCCGCGTTCCGCAACCGACGACATGCTCTGGCCCGGAGACGCCGACCGCGCCAGCAGATACGCGAACAGCAGGAACATACCGGCGGTGATGCCGTCGAGGACCAAGGTCGGAAGCAACTGCTGGAGCAGCGACCCGAACCAGATTTCGAGGGCCGTCCAGCCGGCGAAGGCCGCGCCGGCTGCCGCGACGACGCCGAGCGGGTGATATCGGGTCGACAGCCCCGCGATGATGAACTGGACCTTCTCGCCCGGGAGCACCGCCAGTTGCGCGACGAATGCGATGGCGACGACGGTGACGAAATCGGCCATATCAGTCGGTCACCCCGCCGACTCGCCGGCGGCCCGAACGCCGCGGGCGTCTCCGACGACTCGCCGACTCGTCACGTCGCATTACCCGAGAATACGGCCTTGGAGTCGGAAAAAGCTTCTACTCTACCGCCGCCGCTCGTCAGTCGAGCGGGCCGTGCGGCAGCACTTCGGGGGCGGGGTTCCCGTCGCTCACGCGAAGGCGCACTCGACGAACAGCGCGAAATGGTCCGACGGGTACAGCCCCCGCGAATCGAGGTCGGTCCGGACGCCGAACCGCTCGATATCGACGCCCTCGGAGACGAAGACGTGGTCGATGCGCTTGTCCGGTTGGGGGGCCTCGAAATCGTTGAACGTCGTTTCGGGGCCGTGGAGGTCGGCGGCGACCTCGCGGGCGTCCCGCAGGCCGGCCTCGGCGACGATACGATAGGGCTCGTCGTCGGGCGTGGCGTTGAAATCGCCAGCCAGCAGGGTCGGGAGCGGGTCGGCGGCGAAGCGGTCGGCGAGCAGGCGCGCGCTCTCGCGGCGCGCGGTCGGGTGGTCGTGGTCGAAGTGCGTGCTGACGACACGGAAGGCCTCGCCCGTGTCCCGTTCCTCTAACACGGCGGTCGTCGTCACCCGCGGAATCGACGCGTCCCAGCCGATGGCGCTCGGGTTATCGGGCGTCTCCGACAGCGACAGGACCGCCTCGTCGGCGACGACGAGGCGCTCGGGCCGGTAGCCGATGGGCGTGTGTGCGCCGTTGTGAACCTCGTGGGCGACCCACTCGTAGCCCGGCAGGCGCTCTCGGAGGTCGTCCAACTGGTCGAGCCACACCTCCTGCAGACAGACCACGTCGGGGGCGTGAAACCGGATGACGCTCGCGACGCCGTCGCGGCGCTTCCCCCAGACGTTCTCGCCGGTGTCGACTTCGGCGTATCGGACGTTGTAGGAGAGGACGCCGACGGTCATACTGCTGGAAAGTCGGCTGGCGACGTCTTAAGCGGAAGGGGCGAACCGACCCCTCACCCGTTCCAGTCGGCCAACTCCGCGTGTTCCTCGGCGACGGCCGCGACCCCGTCGGTCGACAGCACGCCGTCTTCGGTGACGACACCGTCGACGAGGTCCGAAGGAACTCCCTCGAAGGTCGGATTGAGCACGGCCACGTCGGCATCGCCGTCGTAGACCGCCGCCGCTGGCCCGGGTTCGCGGTCAAGGGCCGTCCCGGATACTATCTTGTCCCGTGAACAGACGGCGTAGCAGTCGGCGTCGGCAGCGTCGGCAGCGAGGGCGGCCGGGTGGCTTCCGACCTTGTTGACGACGGTCCCGTCGGCCAGCACCGCATCCGCGCCGAACAGCACGGTTTCGACGTCCTCCCGGTCGATGACGTCGGCAACCGCGGCGTCGACGAACAGCGTCGCGTCGATGCCAGCCTCGGCCAGTTGCTCGGCGACGCCGACGCCCTCGCGTGCCGGCCGGGATTCGGCGACGTAGACCGCCTCCGGGGCGACTTCCCGAAGCGCGTCGAGAACCGTCCCCGACCGCGAGAGCGTGAGGACACGCTCGCCGAGGCGTCGGGCGGCCGTCTCGGCGGCCTCGGCGTCTGCGTCGACCGCTCGCTCGCAGGCCTCGGTCGCCGCTTCGAGGACCGATTCGGGCGTCGCCTCGGCGGTCGCCATCACCCGATTGATGCGGTTGGAGACCGCGCCCATGCTCGGCCGCGCGTCGCGGAGGTCCCGGGCGAGCGCGGCGAGGGTATCGTAGTCACCCTCTCCCCCCTCGGCCGCGACAGCCGCCCCGTCTCGGAGCACCTCCAGCGCACGCAGGGAGATGTAGGCCGACCCGTGTTCGGTATCCGACCGGACCGACTCGACCGACGGCGCGACGGCGGTGTAGGCCTCCCAGAGTTTCGGGACCGTCTCCCGCCGGAGGATTTCCGGCGGCTGGACCCATTCGTGGTCGGCGAGTTCCTCGTTGAGGGTCACGTCGGTCGAGTTGCAGTCGAACAGGTAGGGATGGACCAGCCAGCGCGTCCCCCGCTGGTCGTCCTCGACGGGAACCGGGTCGGCCGACCGCACTTCCTCGACGGCATCCAGAAGGCCGGCTTCCTCGTCTATCTCCCAGCGGGCCGCCTCGTCGGGCCTCCCCTCGGTGAATCCCGAGATGCCGCCCCACTGCCCGCGATAGGAGCCGACCGCCTCGCTGCGGCGGACGACCAGCACCTCCGTCCCGTGCCGGAGAAAGCAGGTGACGACGGCGTGTTCCTCCATACCGACGCTTCGGGCGGCTGGCGCTTATAAGTCGGCCCCGGTCGTATCCTCGTCCATGCGCGCCGCCATCGTGAGCGATACGCACATCAAATCCCGCGCCGCCGAACTCCCCGAGTGGGTCCGCGAGGAGCTACGGGCCGCCGACCACGTCATCCACGCCGGCGACTTCGACTCCCGACCCGCGCTGGAGGAGGTCCGGTCGCTCGCGGCCGAGTGCACCCTCGTCGGCGGGAACATGGACCGCGCCTTCGACCTCCCGGAGGTCGCCACCGTCGCCCTCGGCGGCGTCCGCTTCGTCGTCACCCACGGTACCGGCCCCGACGCCAACTACGAATCCCGGGTCGCCGCCATCGTCGACGACTACGCCGCCACCGACCGCCCGACTGTCGGCGTCTCCGGCCACACCCACGCACTCCTCGATACCACCGTCGATGGCTACCGCCTTTTGAACCCCGGGAGTGCGACGGGGGCGTGGCCGGCCCAGGAGGCGACGATGATGGTCGCCGAGGTGGCAGATGGCGAGGTTGACGTCGAGGTTCGACGCGAATAGCCTCGCCGACCGCGAGCCTTTTGAGGCATACCCACCGACTCCGAGGCATGGAGGCCTTCGCCGTCGAGGGACTGCCGGAGATTCGGGAAGGCGACGACCTCGCCGCACTCGTCGCCGACGCTGTCGAGTTCGCCGAGGGAGACGTGCTGTGTATCGCCAGCACCGTCGTCTCGAAAGCCGAGGGTCGAAAGGCCGACCTCGCGGACTTCGAGGCCAGCGACCGCGCCGAGGCCATCGCCGACCGCATCGAAGCCATCACCGGCGACGAAAAGGACCCCCGGTTCGCACAGGCCGTCCTCGACGAAAGCGAGGAGTTGCTGACCGAATCACCCTTCCTGCTCGCGGTCACGCACTTCGGGCACATCACCGTCAACGCCGGCATCGACCGCTCGAACGTCCCCGGCGCCGACCTGCTCTTGCTCCCCGAGAATCCGAGCGAATCCGCCCGCCGACTCTCGGAGGCGTTGGGCGTGCCCGTTATCGTGACTGATACGTCCGGGCGGCCGTTCCGCTACGGCCAGCGCGGCGTCGCCGTCGGCTGGCACGGCATCCCCGCCTCCCGAGACTGGCGCGGGGAAACCGACCGGGACGGCCGCGAACTCGGCGTGACCGTCCAGGCCGTCATCGACGAACTCGCCGCGACCGCGAACCTGGTCGCCGGAGAAGGCGGTGGCGGGACGCCTGCCGTCGTTATCCGGGACTGGGAATTCGGCGACCACGACGGCAGCGAGAACCTCTTTCGGACCGAGGAAGACGACATCGTTCGGGAGGCTCTGCGGGATTGGAGTTTTGGGGAGTAGTTTCGCATTTATAAATTGAACTTGGTAATCCCTCGACCGCGAACATCTCGAAAGCCCTCGGCCCGCTGGCGGTCGCTGAGCGGGATACCCTCACTCCGTTCGGGTAGTGCCCGCTCAGCGACTCCCCTCCGGCGCCAGCGCGCCTCGCCCTTTCAATCCACCAGGGACCGCACCGTGCCTGCCCTTCCCCGGGTCGCGAGGGCCGCCGATGGCGGCCACTCGCTCCCGGCCAGGTGATTCTTATAAATGGCGCGCGCTGGCCGACCGCCGTGAGCGCCTTCGCGAACGGCGGTCGGGCGGAGCCGTGCGAGGGACGACCGAAGCCGAGCGCCAGCGAGGCTGAGGGAGTCGGTTGGGGAGGTATGTGGCTGCGGTTTGCGGTGCGGGCCTGGCGGAATCGAAGGGCGAAGCTGGCTGGCGCTCGTCTTGGGCGCTCAGCGACCCCTATCCGACGCAACTACGTCCGTCGGATATGTCGCTGAGCGTCCGCCAGCCGGCTGAGGGCTTCGCAGACGATGTGGCCGAGGCCGTGCGCGTGTTTGTTTATAAGCCCAGAACCGACTCGATGATTCGTTAGTTCTCGTCGCCTTTCCGACACGGAGGGGTTCAAGCGTCTGGAGGTCCAACGAGCCCATATGAGCGAGAACGAAACCGCGACGCTTGCGGGGGGCTGTTTCTGGTGCATCGAGGCGGCGCTGAAGGAGTTGCGGGGCGTCGAATCGGTGGTCTCGGGCTACGCCGGCGGCCACGTCGAGGACCCGAGTTACGAGGCGGTCTGTCGGGGCGATACCGGCCACGCGGAGGTCGTACAGGTCGAGTTCGACCCGAACATCGTCCCCTATCGGGACCTGCTGGAGGTCTTCTTCACCATCCACGACCCGACGCAGTTGAACCGGCAGGGGCCGGACATCGGCGAGCAGTACCGCTCGGCGGTCTTCTACCACGACGAGGAACAGAAGGCGACCGTCGAGGAAGTCATCGAGGACATCCAGCCGCTCTACGACGACGACATCGTCACCGAAGTCGAGCCGCTGGAGACGTTCTACCGGGCCGACGACTACCATCAGGACTACTTCGAGAAGAACCCCGACGACACCTACTGTGTCGTCAACATCAACCCGAAACTGAAGAAGATTCGCGAGAAGCACGCCGGGTTGATGGCCAACTAAGGCCGACGAGCAGGCCCGTATCGGCGACCTTCGTCGGTCCCGCCGAACGGGACCCCGCCCCCATCTCTTTATATCCGCCCGCCGAGGGGTCGAATATGTACGATCGAATCCTTCTGCCGACCGACGGAAGCGACGCGACGAACCCGGCCGTCGAGCAGGCCATCGGCCTCGCGCGGGAGACGGGCGCGGAACTGCACGTCCTCTTCGTCGTCGAGGACATCCCCTACGCGCCCGAGATGATGGACGACCGCGTCGAGGACCAGCTCCGCGAAATCGGCGAGGGAGCCATCGAGGAGATTCGAGAGCGGGCCGACGAGGCGGGCGTCGACCTCGTCGCCGCCATCCGCGAGGGCGCGCCGCACAACTCGATTCTCGGCTACGCCGACGAGGAGGACATCGACGCCATCGTGATGGGCACCCACGGCCGCAGCGGGCTGGACCGCTACCTGCTCGGCAGCGTCACCGAGCGCGTCGTTCGGACCGCCGACGTGCCCGTGTTGACCGTCCGGCGAAGCGAAGAGTAGGGCCTACCGAAGGCCGAACGCTCGCAGCGACGCGTAGCCGGCGACGACCGCCAGCGAGGCGGCGCCGACGGCGACGAGGAAGTAGACCGGCGCGGTCGTGGCGCCGTAGGCGACCGCCTGTATCGTGCCGAAGGCCGACATCGCCGCGAGCCACAGGAAGGCGACGCCGAGAACTGCCTCTCGAACCTGAATGAAGCCCTCCCCGGGGTCTTCGGCCGGCCGGTCGCTCATATCGGAGGGCGGGCGCCCGCACCGATAAGCCCTCGCTTCCCGGCGGGGCCAAACTATTACTCGCGGCGGCGCACATCGCCTCCCATGCCAGAGCTGTCCGTCTCCGAAGCGCAACTCCAGCGGCTCGAATCCGTCCGCGAGGACCTCGAAGCCGCCTACGTCGGCCCCTACGGGACCATCAGCCGCGAGGAAGCCCTCGAATACCTGCTGGACACCTACACGCCGCCGGAGGAACACGACGCGGCGGCCGAGGAGGCCGGCGACGCCGCCGCCGAGACCGACGATACGGGGGGAGAAACCGCCGAACCCGAACACGAGACGACAGCGACCGACGCCGAGAGCGACACCGACGCCGAACCAGCCGGCGACCTCACCGACATCGCGGGCGTCGGCGAGGCGACCGCCGAGGCGCTCGCGGCCGCCGGCTTCGACTCGATAGCCGCGGTTCGGGATGCCGACCCCGCCGACCTGACCGCCGTGGACGGCATCGCCGACAAGCAGGCCATCGATATCAAAGCCGAGGTGGCGGGCTTCGACGGGACAGAACACGAGGACGGCGCGGCCGATGGAGAGGACGCGACGGAGACCGAGGCCGGGCCGGGCGAAAGCGAGAACGAAAGTCCCGAGAACACCCTCCAGCAGGCGATGAGCCTGCTGGACCAGCACGACGACAAGTGGCGGGAGAGTTCGGGCGACGAGCCCTACGAGGTCGACCTGCCGGACGGGGGCACCGAAGCCGTCCGCACGAAGGACGACATCAAGCGCCTGCTGTTCAAACACTGGCGGTGACCGGAACTACTGAGAGGCTCGCGGTCGCTACGGCCGACTGATGGGCCTTTTCGACGGACTCCGACGGTGGTGGCAACGACGGTTCGGCAGCGGTGCTGACAGCGAGGAAGACGAAGCCGGGAGCGCCGACACGGCGAGCGAGTCATCGGAGGCCGGCAGCTACGAGTGTGCCATCTGCGGCACCACCGTCGAGGGGCCCGAGGCGTCCTGTCCCGTCTGCCGGTCCGGCGACATCGTCGCGGCGGACGGGCGGGCGGCCGACGACCAGTCGTCGCCGGCCAGCGCCCGACAGTACGTCGAGAACACCGACGACGACCCTGTCCAGCGGCTCCAGCAGGTCCGCGACAGCGGCGAGATCCTCGACACACACGCGGACCGCTGGGAGCCCACCGACGACGGGTTTCGGGTGGAAACACCCGACGGCGAGGTAACGGTTCCCTCCAGAGTCGAGGTGGCCGCCCTGCTCGAGGACCACTACGAATAAAGGCGCTGGCGGTCGGCCATCGGGCATGAGCGTCGAACTAGCACGCGAGGGACGCGTCGGCACCATCACCATCTCGAACCCCGACCGGAAGAACGCCGTCGACGCCCCGACGGCGGCGACGATGGCCGACTACGTACACGAACTGGCCTACGACGACGACATCCGGTGTGTCGTCGTCACCGGCGAGGGCGACGCCTTCTGTTCCGGCCTCGACCTGTCGGGCGATATGGGCGGCGGCGACGTGATGGCGGAACTGGAAAACGGCCTCAACGCCATCGCGCTCGGCCTGATGCGCATGGAGAAACCGACGGTCGCGCGGGTGCCCGGCCCGGCGGTCGGTGCGGGCGCCTCCATCGCGGCGGCCTGCGATTTCGTCTACTCCGTCGAGGAGGCCTTCTTCGAGTGGGGCTTTACGAATATCGGACTGGCGCCGGACACGGGCGCGACCTACATCCTCCCGAGACTGGTCGGCCTCCGACAGGCGCTGGATTTGATGATTACGGGCAAGCGCATCGACGCCGACCGGGCCGTCGAGTTGGGCATCGCCAACGAGACGATTCCGGAAGCGGAGTTCGACGATGTCGTCGACGAGCGCGTCGAGACGCTTGCCGGCCGGCCGACGAAGGCCGTCGCCGCCGCCAAACGGCTGGCCTACCGGAACTTCGGCCGGTCGATGGAGGAGGCGCTCCGGGAGGAGGCCATCGCACAGGAGGAGATGATAGAAAGCGAGGACTTCATGGAGGGCGTCGCGGCCTTCATGGCCGACCGAGAACCCGAGTTCGAAGGGCGATAGGCCGCCGTCGCATCGCCCTCGGCGACGCGTTTTATACCCCCTCGCATGCGGGGAGGTAACTCGATACACTCGTGTGTTCTTGTCACACCCGTATGACACAGATACGGGACGACAGCCGCGAGTTGCGCATCAGCGATGAGACCGTCGGCGGCGGCTACTTCAAACACGCCGTCTACAACCACTGGGACCCCTACGAGGACGTCGAGGCCGAACTCCTCGAAACCGACCTCGAACGGAGCGTGGACTCGGCGTTCACCGAGGAGGAGTACTTCGAGACGATGCAGTACCTCGCGCTGTTCGGCGCCGGCGAGGAGGCCGTCACCGAGGACCTCGCGCCGCTGATGGTCGCACTGGAGGACATCAACGACCAGATGTTCATCTCCTCGCAGATATACGAGGAGGCCAAGCACACCCAGTTCTTCGACCGCTACTGGCGGGAGGTCATCTACCCCATCGCCGAGGAACAGGGCTTCGAGAAGGTCGCGCCCACCGACCAGCGGTTCTTCCCCGACGGCTACGTCGACCTCTTCGACCGCACCGAGGAAGCCATGGAGACGCTTCTGACCGACGACACGCCCGAAAATCGGGTTCGCGCGTACTGTCACTACCACCTCGTCGTCGAATCGGTCCTCGCACAGACCGGCTATTACGGCATCACGAACGTGATGGGCCCGGGCGACGACAACGAGATCTCCCTTCGCGAGGAGCCGACGCCACACCTCCCCGGTCTCGTGAAGGGCATCAACTACATCCGCAGCGACGAGGGGCGCCACGTCGGCTTCGGGATGCAGAAAGTCCAGAGCCACATCGCCGAGGACGACGTCGACCCAGATATCGTTCAGGAGACGCTGATGGACCTCATGCCGCTGGTCGCCGAAACCGTCTCCGTCGGCGACGGCGTCGTCGACCCGATGCCGCTGGTCAACTACGCTCGCGACAAACTCTCCCGACGCATCGACATCATCACCGACGCGCAAGCGGAGATTCCGCCCGTCGAGGAACTCGTCGCGCTGGACGAGGAAACGGCTGCGGCAGGCGACTGACGCCTGCTTTTCGTACGGGAGATTTCAGAGGCGACGCACCCATCGAAGGTCGCCGAGTCCGTCGCCAGTACCCCCCCGAAGGCGGTCGACCGGGGCGGTCAGACGAGAATCTAGATTGAAAATCGGTAATAGAACCTGTGGGTGGTTCTGAAGAGTTCTATTTAAAAAACGAGTGAACCACGTGCGATAGCCGGCTGAACAAGCAACGAGGTTGGCATCCGCCGAGCGGGGCGTTCGAAGAACGTCCCCGAGGCGGTTTGCTCAAAAGAGCGCGTTGCGCTCTTTTGGCATGACGAAAGGCGCAAAGCGCCTTTCGAACCACGCGGCGACGAGGCCGTAGGCCGAGTCGCCGTAGCGAGAGTCGACTAACGCGGCGCTTCGCGCCGCGGCGGGAGGCTCTCGCGCATATTTTCACCACGTTTTTGCCGAGAATCGGGGTCGCGGCAACGCCGCGACCCGCGTTCTCGTGCAAAAAGTGGCTTCAATAGGCAGCGTAATCCGTCAGTTCCTTCCCGACGACCAGTTTCTGAATCTCGGTGGTCCCGTCGGGAATCGTCATGACGCTGGCGTCCCGATAGTAGCGTTCGAGCCGATTTTTGGTCTTGAGACCTTCACCACCGTGCAGTTGGAGGGCGTTGTAGGTGGCGTCGACGGAGCGCTCGGAGGTGTAGCCCTTCGCGAGCGACGAGATGAGGCGGGCGCGGTCGTCGCCGCGTTCCAGCAGTTCCAGCGCGTGCCGGGAGAGTTGGCGGGAGGTTTCGAGGTCCCGCAGGATTTCGTAGAGCTTCTCCTGAACGAGTTGGTTCTGGCCGATGGGTTTGCCGAACGTCTCGCGTTCGTGGACGTAATCCAGCGCCTCGTCGAAGGCGGCCTGCATGATGCCGACGGCCATGAAGGACATGCCCGTCCGCATAAAGGAGAAGGTCGCGTTGAGCGCCTTCTGCTCGAAGAACAACTGCGAGACGGCTTCGGGAAACGGGACGATGTCCTGCATGTCGGCGCCGTCCATCAGCGCGTTGCCGACGATGTTCGACAGGCGGTTGGCCTCTGGAATCCGGACGCCGTCGAAGTGCATCTTGCCGTTGTTGACGCCCTTCCAGCCGAGTTTGTCCATCGTCTCGGTCTCGAACGGGGAGTTGTGCTGGTCGACGAGGAACATGTCCTGGGTGTCGGCCGCCTCGTCGTGGGCGACCACGAGGGCGACGTCGGCGATGGGGGCGTTGCCGACCCACTCCTTCTTGCCTTCGAGGACGTACTCGTCGCCGTCCTTGTAGGCGACGGTGTTCGGACGGGCGGTGTCGGAGCCGCCTTCGGGTTCGGTGACGGCGAGACAGCCGATACACTCGCCGGCGTGGAGTTTGTCCAGCATGGCGTCCTGCGTCTCGGCGGCGGCGTGCTGGACGAACACCGACGGGAAGGACATCTGCAGGGCGACGTTGAGGCTGGGCCAGACCCGCGAGACCTCCTCGGAGACGATGGCGAACCGTTCGAGGTTGCCGAAATACTCGGCGGCCATGTCGGGACTGAAGCCGATATCGAGGTCCCGCAGGACGCCCGTGTACTCGAGGAACTCCTCGCGGTCCAGCGGCTCGCGGTCGGCCTCGTCGACGATGGGCTCGATTTCCGCCTCCAAGCGGTCCCGCAGGTTCTCGCGGAACTCGCCGCCGTCCTCGTCGTAGAACATCTACTCGTAATGCTCCGAGAGCGCGCCCATGATGGGGGCCAGTTGGGTGCCCACGTGGACGGGGCCGTCGAGTTCGTACTGCTGGCTCATGAACCCCTGCACGGGGTCGATATCGCCCGTGATGAGGCCGACGAGGTTGTCCGCGGGCCCCTCGATTTCGAGGATGGGGTCCTCAAGGATGCCGGCGCCGCCGGTCAGCGTCTCCGAGGCGGCGTCGACTTCGAGGTGGCCCGCCATCGCGCAGTCGTCGGCCTCGAAGTTGACGGTGATGTCCTGTGTAATCTGTTCGCGGACGGATTCGTCGTTCTCGACGAGTACCTGCGTACCCGTCCACAGGAAGTCCTGAAAGCCGTCGGCGGTCTCGGGATTGGCGTCGACGAACGCGGCGATGTCGATTTCCTCCATCCGGCCGACGACGGCCCCGAACAACTCGGGGTTCGCGCGGACGAAGGCCTCGGTTTCGCCGTCGACGTCGGCGAGGAAGCCGGACAGTTCGTCGGCGAGGTCGTCGGTCGATGCGTCGAGCAGGTCTTCGGCGTAGGTCGTCGCTTCGGTCATGGTCGTTCTCGGGGGCGTGGCCCCGCTACCCGACACGTTCGGACACCCCACCCTGTGGATTGGCCCTCGCATGGGTGGAGGTTTATAAGCGATGGCGAAAGTCGAGCGCTCGAAGCCGAAAACCGCCGAATGCGCCGGTAGTTCGTTTAAATTGCCCTGCCCGCCGATTCGGCGCCATTTATATGCACCGTCGCGGCGCGCGCTCCGGGCGGCGAATTCCGGCGCGTGGAAAGCGCTTATCCGTCGTTACCTCCCTCTATCGGATAGTATGCGCTACGTTCGGACGGTAATCATCCCACGGGATGGCGGGTTACACCCGGTCGACGAGGCGTTGGCCGACGACCCGAACATCGAGCGGGACCTGCTCCACAACATCAGCCTCCTCGACGACGGCACCGCGATTACCCTGTTCCAGTTGTCGGGTGATATCGACCGCGCGCGTGAAATCGCCGACGAGGCCGACGAGGTGCTGGATTTCCAGCTCTCGGAAAGCGACGACCACATCACCGTCTACGCGCATTTCGTGCCGACACAGGACATCATCGACCTGTTGAGCCTCTTTCGGGAGTACGAACTCATCCTCGATATGCCGCTGGAGTACGCCGCCGACGGCGCCCTGCGAGCCCACATCGTCGGCGAGGAGGACGTCATCCGCGAGGTCATCCCGAAAGTGCCGGACGGCATCGGCCTGAACCTCGAACAGATAAGCGACTACGTCCCCGAGGAGGAGCGACTCTTCTCGATGCTCACCGAGCGCCAGCAGGAGACGCTGAAGGCCGCCATAGAGGTGGGCTACTATCAGGTCCCCCGGCAGGCGACCCATCAGGACATCGCCGACTACCTCGACCGCTCGGACGGCACCGTCGGCGAGCACCTCCGGAAGATCGAGGCCAAGATGATGGCCGCCATCGCGCCCTGACGGCCGGCGCTTGCCGGAGCGCTCGTGCGCATAAACGCCCTCCCATACGAGCGAACACCGATTCCGTCGACGAGTCGAACGTTCGGATATGCCCGACGAGCCACCGTGGTACGCCGAATACGAGGCCTTCGGCATCGACCGCTCTCTCGAACCGTATCCCGACCACCTGCTTCATCAGTTCCTCTACGAGGCCGCCGACCAGTACCCCGAGCAGGGCATCGTCCAGTCGGGCCGACACGTCAGTTACGGGGAACTGCGCGAGGACGCCGACGCGCTGGCGGCCGCCCTTCAGGAGCGCGGCGTCGGCGAGGGCGACCGCGTCGCGACCGTCCTGCCGACGTCCGCCCAGTTCGTCGTCGCCACCCACGCCATCTCGCGGGCGGGCGGGGTCCACATCCCGAACGACTTCCTCGACGCCGACGAGGACCTCGTCTACCGCCTCGAACGCGGCGACCCCGACGTCCTCATCGGACAGGACGACCACCGCGAGTTGCTCGAACGACTCCGCGGGGCGGCCGACATCGACCACCTCGTCCTGACGGACCTCGACGATTACGCCGAGGACGCGCCCAAACACGACTCCGAGAAGGGCGTCGAGTGGTGGCCCGCCGTCCTCGAATCCGCGGGCGACCCCGAACCGGTCGATATCGACCCCGACGACACCCACACGCTGCTGTTTACCGGCGGGACGACCGGCAAGCCGAAGGGGTGTCTGCTCTCCCATCGCAACCTCGTCGCCAACGCGACGCAGGCCATCGCCGCCCAGTCCCGGTTGCCCGACCTGATGCGCGGCCGCGAGTCGGCCGTCCTCGCGTTGCCGGCCTACCATTCCTACGGCTACACCATCGCCAACATGCTCGTCTCGCTGGGGCTGGATTTGCTCGTCGTTCCCGACGCCCGCGATACCGAGTTGATACGCGAGCACATCGCCGAGTACGGCCCGCTGGTCATGTTCGGCGTCCCGACGCAGTTCATGGAAATCGCCGACGAGGAACTCGACGGCGACGTCATCGGCCTCTCGGGGTCGGCGCCGCTGGCCGAGGAGACCAGAGAGCGGTTCAGCGAGCAGTCCACGGGCATGTCGCAGGGCTACGGCCTCTCGGAGATGTCGCCCATCACCCACTTCAACGTCGCCGGGATTCAGGAGGCCGTCATGGGCGATGCCGCCGCCGAGGACACCGGCTACGACCGGCCGACCATCGGCGTGCCCGTCCCCGATACCGAGGTCAAACTCCGTGACGTCGATACCGACGAGGAGATTCCGCTCGCGGAGGCCGCCAGCGAGGAACGCGAAGGCGAGATGCTGGTCGACGGCCCCCAGCGCATGACGGGCTATCTCGACGCCGACGACCCCTTCGACGAGGAGGGCTTCGTCGCGACCGGCGACGTGGTGAAAGTCGACGAGAAGGGCCGGTTCTACGTCGTCGACCGCGTCAAGAACATGATAAACGTCTCCGGGCTGAAGGTCTACGCCGAGGAGGTCGACGAGGAACTCTACGGGATGGACGGCGTCCGCCGGCCCGCGACGGTCGGCGTGCCGGACCCCGAACGACCGGGCAGCGAGCGCGTCAAGATATTCGTCGAAGCCGAGGACGGCGCCGAGATTACGGCCGCCGACGTTCGCTCGTATCTCGACGGGCGCGTGCCCCGGCAGGCCATGCCCGAAGCCGTCGAGTTCGTCGCGGAGATACCGCTGACCGATATCGGGAAGACGGACCGCGAGGCCCTGAAGAACCGCGAGGATTGATCAGTCGATGAACGCCTCGTCGGCGTATTCGGCGTCGATGTCGGCCGCGGCCTCGGTGAGGTGGACCGACGCCTGGGAGTACTGCATCACCTTCTGCATGTCGCCCTCGATGTCGAAGGCGCCGGACATCATGCCGTCGACGGCGCCGATGTCGCCCTCCATCAGGCGCTTCCACGTCTCGTTGTCGGCGCTCAATTTGAACCCGGCGTCGACCTCGGCCTCGCTTTCGATGAGGCGGGCGCCGGTGCACTCGCCGCCTTCGAGGCCGACGTACGAGTAGCCGACGTACTCGTTGTCCTCCGCTTGGACGTATCGGTCGATTTCGTCCCGCAGACGCTCAGGCATGGCCTCGGTGTCGAACTCGTCGACGGGCAGGCCCCGCATCTCGAAGACGAAGTCGCCGTTGAAGCCGACCCCCCAGTCGGAAGCCGACTCGGCGTAGGCGTCGCTGTCGTTGATGCGCTCCTCGTACTCGGCGAACCACGCCTGACTCGGGAAGTACACCGCGTCGCTTGCTTGTGCCATACGCCCACACAGCACGGACCGCCGGGTGAATCTATCTCCGCGAATCGGAGGGGGTTTATCAATCATCACTCGCAACGCAGGGCGCTGTTAAGTTAAGAGCGAGGCGGTCGGTGTTTCGAGTGGTCTATGGTCGAAATCGACCGCCTCGACGGTGATACCGGCTGGATCGACTTAGCGTTTGTTGAGCGCGAGCGGACACCCCGCCAG